>CAYFSC010000108.1:0-10512 GCA_964345695.1 uncultured Rhodothermales bacterium
CGCATCACGTACTGTGTATCATTCCTTGTTTTCATGCGAACACACCGTTCTTTTGGCGCTCGGAGGCGGGGGTTCGGCTCTTGACCTGGCGCGAAATGTTGAGCAGCACGCCCGCCATGACGCCGTTGGCCAGCATCGAGGTGCCGCCGTACGACACGAACGGCATGGGCAGACCCGTCACGGGAAGCAGTCCGCACGCGACGCCGGCATGCACGAGGCCGTACATTACGATCAGCGTCGTAAAGCCAACCGCGAGGAAGAGGCCCAGCGGATCGGGCGCGTCGCGGGCGATGCGCAGGTAGCCGCGGAAAAGCAGCACGCAGAACCCGAACAGCAGCCCCAAGGCCCCGAAGATGCCGTACTCTTCGGCGATGATGGCAAAGATAAAGTCGTTGTACGGCGCCGGGAGGAAGTCGCGCTGCACGCTCTTGCCCGGCCCTTGCCCGGTGAGCCCGCCCATGGCGAAGGCGATGCGCGCCTGCTGTGCTTGGTAGCCCTCGCCACGCGCGTTCATCACGTGCGTCGAGTCGGTGTGTGCGAACATCTTCACGCCGAGGTACGACTCGATGCGCGCCGCGCGGTGCGGCGAACTGGCGATCAGACCGCCGGCGAGCACCGTGCCGACCAGGCCGAGGCTTACGATCTGCCCAAAGCTGACGCGGCCCACGAAGCCCATCAGCATGACGGTCAGCAGGACGACCACCGAAGTCGACAGATCGTCGAGTCCGATAAGTCCCACGGTTCCGAAGGCCCACACGAGAATCGGGAGGAACGTGCGCGTGAAGCTCTTCACGTACTCCTGTTTCTGTGCGAGGAGGACCGCCACGTAGAAGACCAGCGCAACGCGTGCCAGATCGGACGGCTGGAAGGCCATGCCGCCGATGCGAAGCCAGCGATCGGCCCCTGGTGTGAAGAAGCCCGTTCCCTTGACGGCGATCAGCAGGCCGAGCGCGAGGAGCAGCCCAAACCGGCTCCACCGGGCGAGCGTCCGGTAGTCGATGAGGCTGACGACGCCCATGGCCCCGAGGGCCACCGTCATGCGCATCACGTGCCGCCCGAGGAACACCTCCGGCGTCGTCCCGGCCCGCACCTCCGCCAGGTAGGTGACCGCGCTGTACACGGCCACCACGCCCATCGCCGACAGGGCCAGCACGACCCAGATGACGTACTTGTCCGCTGGCGCGCGGCTGCGGAGCGTATCGGTAAGTGCAGTGAGGAAGGAAGGCATGGAAATCGAGCGTGTAGAGTGCACGGCCGCCGACACGGCTTCGGCGGCTCGGGGAAATCCGTGGTCTTATAGGTTGTTCACCAGTCGTCGGAAGGTGTCGCCGCGCTCTTCGTAGCTTTCGTACATGTCGAAGGAGGCACACGCCGGGCTCAGGAGCACCACGTCGCCGGGAGCGGCCGCCTTGCGGGCCTTCTCCAGGGTTTCTTCCATCGAGGCGGCGCGCATTCGCGAGGCGGCTTCGGCCCCAAGTTCGCGATGCACCTTGTCGGCACTCTCGCCGATGGCAATGACGGCACGGACGTTCTCGCGGACGAGCGGCTTGAGCGCGGCGTAGTCGTTGCCCTTGTCGCGGCCCCCGGCGATCAGCACGAGGGGCCGGTCGAAGCTCTTCAATGCGTACCAGACGGCCTTGACGTTCGTCGCTTTCGAGTCGTTGACGTAGGTGACTCCGTGAAGCGTGCGCACCGATTCCAGGCGATGCGGCACGCCGTCGAACGTCTGCAGGCCCTTCCGAATCGCACCACGGGGCACGCCCATGACTCGGGCCGCCACGGCGACAGCCATCGCGTTGTAGCGGTTGTGCGGCCCCGGAAGCGCCAGGGTGTCGACCGGCATCAATGGCCCGTCGTCGGCCCCGGCGCGCAGGACCAGCGCCTCGTCCTGCACGAACGCCCCGGCCTCCAAAGGCTCGTCCTGGCTGATGCCCAGGGCCCGGAATGTGCGTTTTTGGGTCTGCATCGTCACGTACTCGCGGACGAGCCGATCGTCGTGATTGTAGACGACGACATCGCCCTTTTCTTGATTGCGAAAGATGTTGAATTTGGCCTGCGCGTAGGCGTTGAAGTCGTGGTCGTAGCGATTCAGATGATCCGGTGTAATGTTGAGCAGCACGCTCACGCGGGGATGAAACGTGTCGACGTGGTCGAGCTGGAAGCTGGACACCTCCAGCACCACGATGTCGGTCGGCCGGGCATCGAGCACGTAGTCGGAAAACGGATAGCCGATGTTGCCGGCCACGATAACGCCGCGGTCGGCATCATTGGCATGCGCCGTGCGGAAAACGTGTCCGGCGAGGCTCGTCGTGGTTGTCTTGCCGTTCGTGCCGGTGATGGCCACGATCGGCGCCTCGCAGAACCAGGTCGCCGCCTCGATTTCCGAGTAAATATCGAGTCCGGCCCGCCGCGCCTGGCGGACGACGTTCGCCTGCGTCGGCACGCCGGGGCTGACCACCATGAAGTCGGCCTCGAAGGCGCGGGTGGTGTGGCCGTCGAACTCGTAGTCGATGCCGGCCTCCTCGAGGGTGGCTTCGAGGCCGCGTGCCGGCGGTTCGCGTTCCGTCAGAAACACCTCCGCGCCGACGTTCACCAGAAGCCGCGCAACGGCCCGTCCGCTCCGGGCCCCGCCCACGACGGTGGCCTTCTTGCCTTGAACGTTCGAAGGGTCCATTTCGCTGTGCGTCGTGATGGCCGGAGACGGCGTCGTGCGGGGGCACATGAGAGGGCGGGCGCATGGATATTCGGGGGGTCGCGCGTCTGCTTCCGCGCGTCTGTCGATGCGGAGCGTCAGCGGATGCGGAGCGTCAGCAGGGCGGCGATGACAGTGACGGCGGTAACGATCCAGAAGCGGGTCACGATTTTGGCCTCGTGCACGCCGTTCGCTTCGTAGTGATGATGCAGGGGCGCCATCTTGAAGATGCGCTGCCCGGTGCCGGTGCGCCGGCGTGTGTACTTGAAGTAGCCCGTCTGCAGAATGACCGACAGGGCCTCGGCGAAGTACACGACGCCGAGCAGCGGGAGCAGCAGCTCCTTGCGCACCATGAGCGTCATCGTGCCGACCGCCGCGCCAAGCGCGAGGGCTCCGGTATCACCCATAAAGACGGACGCCGGGTAGCCATTGTACCACAGAAATCCGAGGCAGGCCGATGCCATCGCCGCGCCAAACACCGTCAGCTCGCCCGTACCGGGCAGGTACATCACGTTCAGGAACGATGCAAAATTGACGTTGCCCGAGATGTACGCCAGGGCGACGAGGCCGAGCGACACGAAGGCCGTGACGCCCGTCGTCAGCCCGTCCAGCCCGTCGGTAATGTTGACGGCGTTGGAGACGGCAGTCATGATGAACACCGCGACCGGGAGGTAAATCAGCCAGCCGAGGTCCGCGCCCTCGGTCCAGTGTTGAAAGAGGTCATAGTCTAGAACTTTGTTTTTGAGGAAGGGAACGAAGGTGAGCGAATTGTACTCGGCAAAGGCGGGCGAGAAGTAGAGCACGCCGCCCACGGCGAGGCCCACAATGACCTGGGCCGCGATTTTGTAGCGAGGCGCAAGCCCCTCTTTCTGTTTGAGGACCGTTTTGATGTAGTCGTCGGCAAACCCGACCGCCCCCATCCACGCCGTTGCGGCCATCGCGAGGATCACGTACGTTTTCGTGATGGCGCCCCACAGCAGCGTCGCGCCGAGCATCGACAGGAGGATGATGAGGCCGCCCATCGTGGGAGTGCCGGCCTTGTGTGCGTGGCTGACGACCCCCGCCGCCTCGCCCTCCCGCACCTGCTCGCCGAGCTGCTGGCGCTCCAGCCATCGGATGATGCCGCGTCCTGCCACCAGCGCAATGATCAGCGCCGTCATGGCCGCCAGCGCCGCACGCACGGTGATGAACTGAATCACCTGAAAGCCCGGCGGCTGGTACTGCTGCTCTAAGTAGCTGATGAGGTAATACAGCATCGCGTCGCTGTGCTCCGCGGGTTGGACGGATGGATGCGTGGAGAGGTAGGTGCACGGAGGCGCAATTCTTCTCTTCCTCCATCCCTCCACCCCTGAACGTCAGTGCTGAGCACCGAAGTAGGTTTGTGCAATTTTTCGGTCGTCGAAGGCTCGTTTTTCGGTGCCGATGGTCTGGTACGTTTCATGGCCCTTGCCGGCAAGGAGCACGATGTCGCCCGGGGCGCACTGCTCGGCGGCGGTACGGATGGCGGCCTCGCGGTCCACGATCCACTGGGCGTCGCTCGGCCGGTCCATGCCGCGCCGGATGTCGTTCATGATGCCCTCGGGATCTTCGGATCGCGGATTGTCGCTGGTAACGAGGATGCGGTCGGCGTAGTATTCGGCGACGGTGCCCATGACGCGGCGCTTCGAGCGGTCGCGGTCGCCGCCGCAGCCGAAGAGGCACCACAGCGTCGCGTCCTCGTCGGCGGTCGCCGCGATGGCCTGCAGGATGTTCTCTAGGGCATCCGGCGTGTGTGCGTAGTCGACGACGACGGTCGTGCCGTCGCCGAACCGCAGCGTCTCGAAGCGGCCGGGCACGGGAGGCGCCTCGGACAGCGCGTCCAGCACCGCCTCGGCGTCGTACCCGAGCGCGCGTCCGGTTCCGTAGGCCGCCGCCAGGTTGTATGCGTTGAAGCGTCCCGCCAGGCGGAAGGACCGCTCGTGGCCGTCCACGTCAAGGCGTAACCCGTCGATGGTGCTTTTGAGGACGCGAACCGGCACGTCGGCAATGGTGCGGAGCCCGTACGTCATGATCTGCGCGCGGGTGTCCTCCACCATCGCCGGAGCGGCCTCGTCGTCGGCGTTGACGATGGCGGTGGCCTCGGCTGCCAGGCCGTCGAAGAGCTGCTTTTTGGCGTTCCGGTAGTCGGCGGTCGACTCGTGGTAGTCGAGGTGGTCCGACGTGAGGTTCGTAAACACCGCCACCCCGTAGTCCACCGTGTGGACGCGCTCCTGGTCAAGCGCATGCGAGGACACCTCCATGGCGCAGGTCGTGCATCCGTCGTCCACCATCCGGCGGAAGGTGCGGTGCAGTTCCAGCGGCCCAGGGGTCGTCAGCGTGGCGTTGGTGGCGACGACGCCGGTGCGCACCTCCACCGTGCTAAGAAGACCGGTCGGCTCGCCGAGGGCGTCCATCATGTGGTGCACAAGGAAGGCAACGGTCGTTTTCCCGTTGGTGCCCGTGACGCCCATCACACGCAGCTCCTCAGCCGGGTTGCCGTAGAACTCTGCGGCCAGCTCGGCGAGTGCGCGGCGCGTGTTGGTAACGCGGACGAACAGGGTGTCCGGAAAGCGGGTGCGGGCATCGTCCGGCATCGTTTCGCAGACGACGATCTGCGCGCCGTTCTGAATCGCATTGTCAATGAACGAGTGGCCGTCTGCCTCGGTGCCACGGACGGCGATGAATCCGCCGCCGACGCGCACCTTTCGGCTGTCGTCGGCCAGGTGGTCCACATGCACGTGGTTCGGACCGGGCGCCTCTTTCCCGAATCGGACTGCGCCGAGGAGGTCGGCGTCCTGCAGGCGCTGCCGCAGCTGCATCCACGGCACGGAGCGCCCGTTGCGGGCAGAAGCACGCGGGGTGCGCCTCGATGGCGAGACATCGTCCGGCATGGTTCAGAGGGTTTGTGAAGGATCAATCGGTCCCCGTCAGGGTGACGCGGGCGGGGAGCAGCGCTCCGGCCGAGGGCGTCTGTGCCGTCACGGTTCCGGCGCCACGGAGCCGCACCTCGACGCCCCGGTCCTGCAGCCAGTGCACCGCGCGACGCGTGCTGAGGCCCACCAGGTTGGGCAGCGTCTCGGTGCTGTCTGTGGGCAGCTCGGTGCGCGCGACCGGCAAGGCGGCCGGCGCCGTGGGCGTCACTGCTGGGCGCGTGTCCGCGAGGCGGCGCCGCACCGTCGGAAACGTGCCGGCCCACCGCCGGGCAGTGCGCCGGAAGATGGGGGCGGCCACGGCTCCGCCGTACAGATTGGTTTTCGGGTCGCCGACCACCACGAGCAGCGCCACCGACGGATCGTCTGCCGGGAAGAAACCGACGAACGAGGCCCGCCCCAGCTCGCGGGAGTACCCACCGCCGCTCACTTTCAGGGCCGTACCTGTTTTGCCGGCGACGCGCAGTCCCTCGACGCGCGCCGCGGTGGCCGTCCCCTCGTTGACCGCTTGCTCGAAGGCCGGCAGCAGGGTCCGGGCGGTTTCGGGCCGCAGGGCCCGGCGGATGGAATCAGGTTCGTTGTGCCACAGCGTCGTGCCGGTTATGCTCTCGCGCTGCTTCACCACGTAGGGCTTAACGAGCAGCCCGCCGTTGGCCAGCGTGCTGTAGGCAGCCAACAGTTGCAGCGGCGTGACGGCCACCTCATAGCCGATGCTCATGGAGGTGAGCGTCGTCTGGCTCCATGATGACGGCCGCTTGAGCGTCCCGTCGACCTCGCCCGGCAGGTCGATCCACGTCGGCTGCCCGAAGCCCAGGTTGCGCGCGTACTGGTAGAGCGTCCCTGGATCCAACTGCGCGGCGGTCTTGGCCATGCCGACGTTGCTCGACTTGGCAACGACCTCCCGGAAGGGAATCTTACCGTAGGCGTGCACATCCTTCATCGTGTGGCCGTGGAAGACCACCCAGCCGTCGCCGGTGTCGACGGTGTCCGCCATCCCGACGATGTTCTGCTCGATGGCCGCCGCCGCACTGACGAGTTTGAAGGTCGACCCCGGCTCGAAGCGGTCGGTGATGGCACGGTTGCGCCGGGCGGCGCTGGGGAACGAACCGGGGCGGTTGGGATCGTAGGTCGGCACGTTGGCCATCGCCAGCACGGCACCGGTATTCGGATCCATGGCCACGGCGGTGCCCCACGACGCTCCCGTTTTCTTGACGCCGCGTCGCAGTTCGTCTTCCAGGGCGGCCTGGCGCACCAGGTCGATCGTGAGGACCAGGTTGTCGCCGTGCTCAGGCTCGTCGACCGACCCGCCCACGAACGCCTTGATGCGCCCGCTCCGGTCGCGCTTCACGGCCCGATGGCCGGGCGTTCCCGTGAGGTGCTCGTCGTACGCCAGTTCCAGCCCCGCCAGCCCCTTGCCGTCGGCATCGACGTGGCCGAGGACGTGGGCCGCGGTCGTTCCGTGGTTGTAGCGGCGGTCGAAGCGCGGCGTCAGGATTATGCCCGGCACGTCCCAGCTCTGCACCTCCTCGTGCTGCTTCTCACTCAGCCCGCGATGCAGCATGACGTACTGGCGACTGGGCCGCGTGCGGACGGTGCGCCGGAGGGTGGCCGCGGATCGCCCAGTAAGGGCTGCTGCGTTGTCATAGAAGGCCGCTGCGTTCTCTTCGAAGCCCTCCACCGTCGGGTCGAGCGCCAGATCGTAGGTGGCGGTGTTGATGGCGAGAGCACGTCCGGACCGGTCGAGAATGGCGCCGCGCATCGCCGGGATTTCTACCGTGGAGCGGGCCTGTTCGCGTCCGCGTTCCTGCAGCGCCCCGCCGTCCACCAGGACGATCCACAGGATCTGTCCCACCACCACGACCGGCACGATGCTGAGCAGGCTCAGCACCATGTACATCCGGGTCCGTATTTGATCTCTGGGGCTCATGGTCATTTCGCGGTTCGAACGGCAGTCGTCAAGGGAAGCCGATCCGCATTCGATCTCTGAAGGTTGTCATTCGGCGACGATCGTGGGGCCGTAGCTGACGCTCTCGCGCAGGCCGAGTGCACGGGCGCGCTCGTAGATGACCGACGGGCCGGTCTTGCGGTCGAACGCTCCCTTCAAGCGGTTGTGCTTCAGATGCAGCGTCTGGTTGGCCGAGCGGGCGTCCTGCAGATCCGACAGCAGCTGCTGCGTTGCGTGCACGTGCCCGACGTAAAGGGTGAACGCCGCCGCCAGACCGACGACGATCAGGGCAATGCGTGCCGTCGAGACGCTCCGCAGAAACGAGTCGTCTGGCTCGGTCGTCCGTGTACGCTTGTTCTTGGGCGGATCCAGGTCCGACCAGCTCGGCAGCGCAGTGCCGTGCCGCGTCCAACCGGTGCTCGACGACGTCTGCTCGGCTTCAGACCTCCGTCGTCGCTTTCGTTTCGACGTTGAGCGCCGACGAGAGCGTCGGCGACGTGTGGATCGGGATTGTGATGTACTCATGGTACGAGAGGGTTGGACCGGGGCGGCACCGGACATCCGGCGCAGCAGGGCGATGGGGCAGGAGATCGAAAGCGGAGGGGCATCTGTCGGGCACTTTTCCGACCCGAGGAGTCTGTCGAGTCTTGGGCACGGCTACGGCATCGGGCGGCCCGTCTCGCTGTCGTCGCGGCGCTCGGCCACGCGGAGGCGGGCGCTGCGGGCACGCGGGTTGGCTTCCACCTCGGCCTCCGACGCCTCGATGGGCGTGCGCGTCTGCTCCTTCCACGGCGCCACGAGGTTGCCGTACAGATCGCGCCGGGGTGTGCCCTCGAAGTTGCCGTAGCGGAGATACCGCTTGGCACGCCGATCTTCCAGCGAATGGTAGCTGAGCACGGCGATGCGTCCTTCTACGCGCACCACGTCGTCGCTCTGCTCCAGCACGCGCTCCAGGGCATCCATCTCGCCGTTGACGACGATGCGTAGCGCCTGAAACACGCGGGCCAGCGTTTTCACTTCGTCGGGCGGCGGCACTGCCCCGCGGACGGCCTCCGCCAGATCGTGCGTCGTCTCCACCGGGCGGGCGTCGAGAATGGCGCGCGTCACCTGTGGAGCGCGCGACTCCTCGCCGAACGTGTACAGCACGTCGCGGAGGTCGCGCTCGTCCCAGGTGTTCACGATGTGAGCGGCCGTCAGGCGCGTGCGCTCATCCATGCGCATGTCGAGCGGGCCTTTCTCTTGGAAGCTGAAGCCGCGCTCTGGCTCGTCGATCTGGTAGGACGACACCCCGAGGTCGAGCAAGAGTCCGTCGATGGGGAAAAACGCCTCGGCCTCCAGAATCTCTTGGAGGTCGGCGAAGTTGCCACGCACCGAACGGAACCGACCGGCTTCGATGGCCCTGGCCAAGCGCTGACGGGCAACCTCGATGGCCTCCGCGTCACGGTCGATGCCGAGCACCACCGCGTCGGGAGCAAGCGCGTCGAGCAGGGCCGCGGCGTGTCCACCGCCGCCGAGTGTGGCGTCGACGTAGCGCCCCGAAGGATCGGTGATGAGTCGCTCTCGAATCTCATGCGAAAGAACAGGTGCGTGGTACTCGGTGGCGTACCGCATCGGGTCGCCACCGCCGGACGCCTCCGGCATGTCGTTTTCGGTGTGCTCGTCGTCGCGAGTCATGCGCGTAGAGGATCGCAATTCATGAAGGCGCGCTAGCCCATGACCTGCTCCGCGAGGGTTTCGTAATCGTCCGGGTCCTCATTGAGGTATTCGTCAAAGTGCTCCGGATTCCAGATCTCAATGTGGTCGAACGAGCCAAGAATGAGGGCCGTGTCATCGAGGCCCGCAAAACCGATCAAGCTTTTGGGGAGCGTCACCCGCCCCTGCTTGTCGAGCGACACCTCCTTCGCCCACCGCATGATGCGACGGACGAACCGGCGCGACTCGCGGTTGAACGTGTTGAGATCCGCAATCTCTGCCTCGATCTGCGACCACTCGTTGAGCGGATAGAGGAAAATGCACTTCTCCAATCCCCGCGTCACGGTAAACGTGCCTTTGGCTTCCGGGCTCATCACACTCCGCATCGAGGCCGGGATGGCCACCCGGCCCTTGCTGTCTACGGAGTATTCAGCCTGTCCCTTGAAAACCATCGAGCCGTCCCCATGCAGGATCGCAGTGAGCATGAACCGCAGGGCCCGATCCGGTCGATCGGGATCGCGGATGCAACAGCGAGCACCTGCGCGGAGAGCGAGTGGGACAGTTCCCCACTTTTCCCCACGCACCCACAACATACGGCTTCTTCTCCCAATGTCAAGGTCTGTCGCCGGAAAATAGGGGTTTTTGCGTCCTCCTGAGACATGTTTGGGGCATGTGCACATACAGGAAAACTGTGAGAACGCGACCGCTACTCCCCAAAGGTGAAAATATTTTCACCATCTAAAACCGATGGGTGAAAATTTATTTCCCATGCCCTACCTTGCCCCTGATTCGGGGTCCACATGTGCGGGGCGGCCGGGCCTCTCCGCCAGAGCTGTGCTCTGCCAAGCCGCTTGTGTCTCTTCTCCGAATGCTCCCTCGCACGCCTTTACCTTGACGCACGACCTTCCCCTACACATGCCTGCCGACCGCCTGACGCAGCGCCAAAACGAAGCCTACGAGTTCATCCGTGCATACATTGATCGCGAGGAAAGACCCCCGACGATGCAGGAGATCGGAGATGCTCTCGGCATCGCCTCGACGAACGCGGTGTATAAGCTGCTGCGGGCGCTGGAGAAGAAGGACTACATCGAGCGCGAGAAGCACGCCGCCCGCAGCATCCGGCTGTTAAAGAATGACGCCGATCCGTTCGGCGTTGGCGGCGGCCCGACGCGGCTGCCGTTGGTCAGCCGGACGGCCAGCGATCAGCCCGACCAACTGCGCGCCCGTCCGAAGCA
>CAYFSC010000109.1:0-10503 GCA_964345695.1 uncultured Rhodothermales bacterium
GCTTCCTCGGGACGGTCATCGGGATGATTCGCGCGTTTATGCGCATCCAGGATCTGCAGGGCAATGTGAACCCGAGCGTGCTGGCTGGAGGCATCTGGGAGGCCCTGATCACAACCGCCGGTGGACTCCTGGTGGGCATCCTGGCTCTCTTTGCCTACAACTTTTTGCTGAGTCGCATCCGCCGCCTCACGAACGACATGGAACGCTCGGCCACCGACTTCATCGACCTGCTTCAAGAGCCGGTCTCTCCGCACGAGCGGTAACGCCGCGGTTGCTCTTCTCTTTGCCTCCCGCTCACCGCCCGCCGTTTGCTCATGACGCTCGACTTCTCTCCTTCCCGCGAGCCGCTCACCTCCTTTAGTCTCGCCGGTATGGCCGACGTGGTGCTGCTGCTCCTGATCTTTTTCCTGCTGACCTCCAGTTTCATCCCGCAACTGGGCATCGAGGTCACGCTCCCGGAGGTCGACACCTCGGCTCCGGTGCAGGAAGACTATGTGACGGTGGCGCTGACCGGCCAGGGCACCTTCTACGTGAACGGCGAGCGCGTGTCGCAGGCGCGACTGCTGCCCGCGATCCGTGCCTCCCGGTCGCCCTCCCAGAGCGCTCTCGTCCTCCGCGCCGACCAGGGAGCTACGATCGGACAGTTTGCCACCGTTGCGTCGGCCGCCCAGGCGCTCAACCTGCGGGTTCTCATGGCCACGGAACGGCGTCAGTGACGGATCGAGGACCGCCCTCCTGGCCCCTACCCGTGCCGGTTATACCAACGCCGCCTGCTTCGGGGGGCGAAGGATGGGAGGACAGAGGGGCGCACAGATGGTTCGCGTTCATCCGTCCCATCATCCGTCTCCCCCTGACGCGAGGCCGAGGACCGACGGACGAAGTCAATCCTGTAAGCGGATCCGGCTTTATCCGTGCCACCAGTCGCGGTCGAGAGAGCGGTACTGGATGGCCTCCGACAGATGAACGGCCGCGATGGCCTCCCGACCGTCGAGGTCGGCCAGCGTACGAGCGACCTTGAGGATGCGCGTGTAGGCGCGGGCGCTCAGGCCCAGGCGTTCACTCGCCATCTTGAGCAGGCTCTGTCCTTCGTCGTCGATGGGGCACTCACGCTGAACGAGACGGGCGCCCATCTGGGCGTTGCAGTACACTCCGTCGGCCGCGGCGAAGCGCTGCTCCTGCCGGCGCCGTGCCCGGACCACCCGCGCTCGCACAGCGGAGGACGGCTCTCCCGGCTCCACGGCACTTAGCGACTCAAACTGTACGGGAGTGACCTCAACATGCAGATCGACCCGGTCCATCAGCGGGCCGCTGATGCGACCGAGGTAACGCTGCACGTGGGCCGGCGCGCAGACACACTCCCGGTGCGGATCGTTGAGGTGGCCGCACGGGCACGGGTTCATGGACGCCACGAGCATAAAACGGGCCGGGTACCGGACGGTGGACGTGGCCCGGCTGATCGTGATGTGCCCCTCCTCCAGGGGCTGGCGCAGCACCTCCAGCACCCGCCGTTGAAACTCCGGGAGTTCATCCAAGAACAAAACGCCGTTGTGAGCGAGCGAGATCTCGCCCGGCTGCGGATTGGCCCCCCCGCCGCACAATCCGGCGTCAGAGATGGTGTGATGGGGAGCGCGGAAGGGACGCGTCGTAACGATACCGTTTTCAGCCTGCAGACGTCCGCTGACCGAGTGAATCTTCGTCGTTTCAAGGGCTTCTTGCGACGAGAGCGGGGGCAGGATGCCGGGAACGCGCCGCGCCAGCATGGTCTTACCAGATCCCGGCGGCCCCACCATAAGCGCATTGTGTCCGCCGGCGGCGGCGACCTCCAGGGCGCGCTTCACATTGTCCTGGCCTTTCACATCCGAAAAGTCCAACGGATGGGTGCTCCCCGTGTCGAAAAGCGCCTCCATCTGCATCGATACGGGCTGTGGCCCGCCCGAACCGTTCGGGTTTTGGAGCACGTCGAAGGCATCGGTGATGGTATCAACCGGATACACGTCGAGCCCCTCGACCACAGCAGCTTCCTCGGCATTGGCGGCCGGCACGATGATCCCCGTCCGGCCCTCCTCACGGGCGCGAATGGCCATCGGCAGGACGCCCCGGATGGGTCGCACGGCTCCGTTGAGCGCCAGCTCGCCCATCACCCAGAAGGACTGCAGGATCTCCGGGTCGATCAGGTCGGAGCTTGCCGCCACCCATCCGACCGCGATCGGCAGATCGAACGCCGCGCTTTCTTTGGGAAGGTCGGCAGGAGCGAGGTTGACGGTAATGCGCCCCCACTGTACTGGCACCCCGTTGTTCTCCAGTGCGGCGCGCACCCGGTCAAAGCTTTCGCGGACGGCCGCCCGCGGAAGCCCCACCACGGTCAGGTCGCGCATGCCGGACGCCACGTTTGTTTCGATCTCGATAGGAAGGGCCTCGACGCCGTGCGTGGCACTGCTCCAGACTTGACTTAGCATGTGCGGGGAGCGGTCCGTGGGACATTCACCGCGGCGCGCAGGGTGCCCGCCGCAGAGCGGTACCCTTCAGACACATGAGCGGCGAACTGCATAACGTCTCCGTCCTGCATTTCCCGGCCTCATCGTGCGCTTCCCGGTCTCAGTTCCGGTAGCGCAGAGCCCAGTGCAGCAGGCTGTCGCGCGTGGCCCAGGTCTCGTCGCCGGGGTCGGGCGTTTCGTCCACATCCGGAGGGAGGGATGGACCGCCACTCTTCACGGCCGTGCCGTGGTCGATGACGAACACTCCTGAGTGCTCGCTGATCTGGATGGCCCCCTGCCAGGCGCCGCCGTTGCCCGGGACGAGGGTTCGGGCCTCTTCCAATCGCCATCGCGTCCGCTGCATGGCAGGGGTCCCCAGCTCGTCGTGGACGCCCGGCTCCCCCACGGGCATGAGGCGATAGGGACGAGGGGAGTCGTCCGGTTCCCGCCAGCGCGTAAGCAGGCGTCTTCCGCCCACGTACGCACCATAAACGAATCCGCCGCCGAGTACCCCAACGGCAACAAACACCGCGAGCGTTGTCAAAATCCCTCCATTCATTGTTTGATGGATGCCGTCGTGAGTTCGGCACGCGACCGAATACGATCGGTGCACCGCAGTGTGTTGAGCAGTCGTAGCTGTTGTCAGAACAGCCACCCTTTTCACGGATGCTCCATTCTCAAGGTTTCTTTCACGGCGGCGCGAGAAGGAAATCGCAGGGGGACGTTTTTCACGGGCGACGGGGGCGCTGCTGCACCAATCGGCCCTGCGTGCCGGTACGGAATGAGAACCAGGGGCGTGGGAGAACGGGCGCGACCGGTTTTCATATCCCAGAATGAGGTCGAGGGCCGCCGACGGCAAGGCCCGATGCGATTGCCTCGGGCGGCGTGGCTTTGGGGCGAACGCTCTTCCCGTCGGGGCGTTGGTTCTCTTCCTCGTGCTGATCCGACTCGCTTTCATGCAACGCATCCTGTTCGTTTTTCTTGACGGCGTGGGCCTCGGGCCGTCCACCGCCACGAATCCGCTCGCAACCGCCACCTGGTCGGCCTTCGAGCGAATGGCCCACGGGCAACCCTGGGCTCAACCGTTCGACCCCGTGTGTTCGGACCGCCACGTGGTCCGCCCGATCGACGCCACGCTCGGCATCGAGGGCCTTCCGCAGAGCGGAACCGGACAGGCCACCCTGTTCTCGGGCGTGAACGGAGCGGCGCTGGTCGGACGGCATTTCGGGCCGTTCCCGCACTCGGCCACGCACGAGGTGCTCGACACAAACAACCTCTTCCACCGGGTTCATGCCCTGCTGGCGGATTCCTCTCAGCCAGCCGCCTTCGCCAACGCTTATCCCCCGCAGTTCTTCGATCGGATCCAGCAAAGGGGGCGCTGGACCGTGACCACCCGCTGCTGCCACACAGCGGGCGTCGATGTGCGCGGCCTCGCCGACGTCCGAAACGGCCGGGCCCTGACCGCCGAACTGACCGGGGACGCCTGGCGGACGCGGCTCGATCTCGAAGTGCCAATCCTGACGGAGGCAGAGGCCGGGGCGCGGCTCGCTGCCCTCCATCGCGAGCATGCGCTGACGCTGTTCGAGTACTTTTTGACCGACAAGGTGGGCCACGGACGGCTGGACACGTCCCCCACGCACATTCTTCGAGGCTTGGACCAATTCTTCGGGGCCCTCCTCGACACTCTCAACCCAGAGCACGAAACACTCGTCGTCACCAGCGACCACGGGAATTTGGAAGACACAGAACGTCGTACGCACACGCGGAACCCGGTTCCACTGATCGTTCGGGGCTGGGCGGCGCCGTACTTCCAAGAAGCTACCTCGATCGCAGACGTCACACCTTGCATTGTCACGGCACTGCGCCACGCGGCCCAAGACCAATAGCCCGTGCGTGCACGCCGGCGCCCGCCTGCTCACGTCAGCATCGACATCCCGCCGAGGAGGATCCCCACCACGACGCTGAGCACGACGTACACGAGAAACCCGACGAACACGGTCAGGAAAGCCTTTGCGTTGTCGAGATCCAATCCCTGCCGCACGGCGATGAACCCGGCGACGAGCGACCAGATGGCGCCGACGAGCGCGCCGAGGCACGGGATCACCGCAAGGATCTGGGGTGCGTAGGCGAAGCCGATCACTCGAAGCATCTCTCCGAGGTCGGCACGGCCATCGAAGAGCCCCGTCCCGATCGCGTAGGTGATCCAGGACCACAACACCCATCCCACAACGGCACTCACCAGAGTGGCCAGAAAGTTGGGAGCGACCCCACCCCCGGCCACGTTCGCGCCCAGTGCTCCGCCGATGCCGCTAAAGATGGCGGCCACGACGACCACGCCCGCCGCCTGTCCGGTCGCAGTCGTGTCGTGTTCGATTTCTTCGAAAGTATGAACGTCCAGGCGAAAGACTCCAATTATGCGATCGAGCATGTCTGATATCGGAGAACGAGAAAGACTATTGACTTTCCTTGAATCTCTCTCTAAGGTACGAACGCCTCGCCACAACATGAACCCGACTCGCCCCGTCTGATGAGTGCTTCGCGTCGCGACTTCCTCAAGAAACTTGCGGCCTCGTCCGTAGCCGCCGGCCTGGTCCCGTCGGCCTTCACGGATCGTACGGTCCCGCTTTCCGCTCCCGAGCCGCCATCGTTTGCGGCCAACGACCGCATCCAGATGGCCACCGTCGGCATGGGTATCATTGGCTTTGCGAACACCCAGACGGCCCTCCAAATTCCTGGAGTTGAACTCGTCGCGGCGGCGGACTGCTACACCTCCCGTCTGGAGCGCACCAAGGAGCAGTTTGGCAGCGACGTCTTCACGACGCAGGACTACCGCGACGTGCTCGACCGCTCCGATGTCGACGCGGTTCTCATCTGCACGCCCGACCACTGGCACGCGCCCATCGCGCGGGCGGCGATGGAGGCCGGAAAGGACGTGTACTGCGAGAAGCCCATGGCACACAGCCTGGAGGACGGCCAGGCAATGGTCGACACGCAGCAGGCCACGGGTCGCGTGCTGCAGGTCGGCAGCCAGTTCGCCAGCAACATCGCCGTTCAGAAAGCGCGCGAGCTCTACACGTCCGGGGCCATCGGGGAGCTCAACATGATCGAGGCCCGCTACAATCGGAACTCGGCTCTGGGCGCCTGGCAGTACTCCATTCCCCCCAACGTTTCGGAGGACGACATTGCGTGGGAACGCTTCCTGGGCGACGCCCCCGACCGTGCGTTCGATCCGAAGCGCTTCTTCCGCTGGCGCAACTACTGGGACTACGGCACCGGCGTGGCCGGCGATCTCTTCGTACACCTTCTCACCACCGTGCACACGATCACCCGCTCCGCCGGTCCCACCATGGTCACTTCCACCGGCGGACTCCGCCACTGGGACGACGGCCGCGACGTGCCCGACGTGCAAACGGCACTCTTCGAGTATCCGACCACCGATGCTCATCCGCCGTTCACCCTGTCGCTGCAAACCAACCTCGCGGACGGCAGCGGCGGCGGGCAGACGTTTCGCTTCATTGGCAGCGAGGGCGCCATGCTGCTGGAAGGCACCCGCCTCACGCTCACTCAGGACGTGCGTACCGAACCCTCGGTGGACCAGCTCGTGGACGGCTACAACTCGGTCCGCACCTTCTCGGAGGACGTGCGCGAGCAGTTCCGCGAGGCCTACCTCGCCGGCCACGATCCCTCGGAGCAGCCCGAGCAGCTCGAATCGACCACCGAGTTTCAAGCGCCCGACGGATACAGCGCCCGGCTCGACCACTTCGCCAACTTCTTCGCCGCCCTGCGCACCGACGAGCCGGTCATCGAGGACGTGGTCTTCGGGCACCGAGCCGGAGCCGCGGCGCTGCTGTGCAACCGGAGCTACCGCGACGGGCAGCGCTACCACTGGGATCCGGAGGCGATGGAGATCGTGTCGTAACCGCTCAGAAGCTGGCGTTGAGCTGAGCGCGCACGGTGTGGATGACCGGCGCGTTGGCGGGCGCCCGGCCGTCGTAGCTGACGGTTGCCCGCAGAAACTCGTTGATCACGTACCGCAGCTGTAAATTCCACAGCGCCGAGGTGCCGGGGCCTCGGCCGTCGGTGAGCTCGAACCGGGCGAGCCCCACAGCGTCGCCGTCCAGAGACACGTCGGCCACTTCGAGGGTCCCGTTCAGGCGGAAGCGCCCGGCGCGGCTCCAGGTGGCCTCCAGCGGAAGCTTCAGGAGGCGGGCGGTCCGGTTGCCCACGTCGTCCGTCTTGCGCGCGTACGAACCGGTAAGGCGAAGCTGCAGCGCCGACACCGGCTGATAGATGACCGCCGGACGCAGCTCCCACGTCGAGATGTCAAAGCTGCGGGCGTCGGCAAACGCTTCGCTCGCGGTGCGGTCGGTCGAGCGCGTGGCGCTGCTGCGGACGGTCCATCCCGGCGCGAGACGCCAGCGTCCGTCGACGCTCCAACGGTTCAGAAACCGGGCCTCGGCGCCGGCCGCCCGCTCGGTAAGTCCCCGGGACTGCTGCCAGTTCAGGGTGAGGCCGTGCCGGTTGGACGCCCGGAAAAGCTGAACCTCCTGCGCCAGACGGAGCCGACCATCGAGCGTCGTGCCCGGAACGCGGAAGCGGCTCAGATCCAGCAGGTAGATGGACGATAGATCCTCGCTCCGGCTCTCCTCCTGTACCTCCACGGTGGTCTGCGTAGACACCTGCGACAGCCACTGCTTCCACCAGGCGCCGTCCGACCGCCAGCGGCGCGCCGGATTCAGTCGCAGCCGGGTGCGGGCCTGCACGTCGATCACCGCCTCCAGCGAGTCGGACGGCACGAACGACTGCACGTATTCCCCTTCATTGGGCGTCGTCTCTGGCACGAATTCATCGACCTGCTGGATGCCGTCCCCATTGGTGTCGACCCACACGAACTGCCCGAGCTCCGGGCCCGTCTGCACAAAGACCTCCTGGAGCGTCGGGGTGCGCTCGGTCACGGCGTCGTAGAACCAGCTAAAGTCCACCGCCCGATCCAGCGGCTGCGCCCCGGCGTCGAACCGGAGGAGCACCGTTTCATTGTCCTTCGCCTGCCGACGGCGGCGGAACGCGTCCGTGAACTCGCGCACCCGGTACCCGACGCTGCTCGACACGTGGTATGGCGCGCGCGGATCGTAGTCGACATCGGAGCGCACCGTCCAGGCGTCCGATTCGTCGCGGAAGCGTCCGTCCAGGGCCCCTTCGCTCGACCGATATTCGACCGAGCCGCTCGCCGTGAGATTCCCCTTCTGAAGCTGGAGGCGAGGGCGCACCTTGATGAACGAGAACGAGGCTTGTGTCAGGCTGTCGGTCCCCAGGGTGCGCTGTCGGCGCCGCTCGCGTTCCACAGTCACCCCAGGCTCGAGGGTGCCGGCCCAGAGCGGCTGGCGAACCGTGCTGCGCTGCCGCAGCCACGCCCCCTTGATGCCCCTAAGGCGGTCGGTGGTCGTCACGTATTCCGTCTGTCCCGCGAGGCGCGGCCAGGCCTTCTCTTCGACCGACACCTCGGCGCGACGGCGCCAGCTGTCGAACCCGCCGCCAATCTGTAGGCGCCCCAATGCGCCCGCAAGGCGAATGCTGTCGCTGAGGGCGTGGGTCACCTCCACCCGATCGATGGTTTCATCGCCGGCCTCCTGCAACTCCGCGGTCACGTCGGAGCCACGGCGCGACAGATTCCAGCGCCGGCCGAAATCGATGTTGCGGGTCGGGTTGAACGTTTCGAAGTGCTCGCCACGCTGCCGCCGCTGATACTCGGCCGAGAAGCGCCCGAGGTCGACGCCGCCCACGCTTACGTCAGTCGGCGCCAGTTGGACGGTGGCCTCCAGCGCGCCGTCCTGGTCGTTTCCGCTGTCGCGGTCGGAAAACCGATTGGCGTCGTTCGTCGAACGTGCCCATTCGCCCGACACCAGGAGCCCTCGAACCGGTTCAACGGATCCGCGAATGTCGACCACCTGCCGCTTCTTGGGTTGCGGAAGCGGAATCACGGGTGCGTACGGCCCCTGGCCTGGCCCTCGATACTCGTACAGGATGCCATTCTCCTGGCGCCCCACGCGCACGTAGCTCCCGTCGGCCGCCCCGACGCGCGTGAAGCGCACCCGGAAGACCGGTGTTTCAGGGTCTGGGGCGCTGTCTAGGGCCACGAAGACCGTGTCCTGCGTGCCGTCGGGCGCGGGGCGCACGGTCCGCCGATACTGGATGAAGGGCGCCTCGGGATCGAACTCGACGCGCCGCGCTCCACTACGAAACACCTCGTCATCGCCGGCGCGGGAGAGCCGCTGCAGGTCCTGGTCCGACAGGTCGAAGGACGACTGGAAATTGTCGCCGTCTGCCTCTCGGATCACCGTTGCTCCGATTTTTGCCCGGGGGCCTCCCCCCTCGCCCCGGGGCCAGAACCCGGCCGTCGCCTCCGACGCCAGCAGCGAGCGCGTGAACTGGGTCGTGGTGTACTGAAACTCGACCGTGATGCGTCGCTCGTCGGTGATGATGTGCCGAGGAGTAAACGTGATCTCACCGCGGGTGTAGTCAACCACGTAGTCGTTCGTGCGCCCCCGCTCCATGCGTTGGCCGTCGAGGTAGACGCGCTCAGAGCCCGCGATCACCACGATCGGCTCTTCTCCGTCGCGTCCCTGAAGCCGGTAGGGGCCCTGCACGCCGTCGTTTGGCGTGATGTCCTGCGTGCGATAGATGCCGCGCGAGACCGCCCCCACGGCGCGCGCTGATCCGTCTGCGATGCCGACCGCCGTCCCGATCTGGTCGCTCTGGATCTGCACGCCCTGCAGCTTCCGATCGAACCGTGCGAACGTCGATGCCCCCAGGTTCACATCCACGTCGCCCAGTTGCGCGGCTCCCTGCGGCGTGTCGAGCTCGACAAAGACGCGGTCGAAGTCGTCCAGCCGCTGGGTGGTGCCGGAAGGCTGAATCGGGGTGTTCTCGTCGGTGAGCACCGCGCGGACGCGGACGTCCTCGGCCAGCGCCCCGTTGAGCTGCATCCGGAGGCCCGACTCGATATTGACGTCCCGGTTCGAGCCGCCGATGATGCCGCGCGAGATCGATCCGCTGCGTTGGAGGGTCACATTCTCGAACGGGTCGAACTGTGCGGTGTCGGGGGCAGACTCCGTCTTGACGACGGCCCCGCCGGCCGTATCGAAGGTGGCGGTCGTGTCGATATCGCGGCGGCGGTACACGCCCTCCAGGTCCAGCGGATAGGTGCGGTAGGTGGCAAAGACGGTGTCCGTGGATGCCAGCGGGGCGTCGCGTGTGATCCACAGGCGGCCGCGACGCGCATCCAGCCGGTACTCGCTCGAGTCGAGCGCAGCGCGCCCGACTCGAATCGTTTCCGATCCCGGCAGCACGAATGGCCGCAGTGCGTACGGCTGCGGCTGAAACGCCTGAATCGTGTCTCGGTGCGCGTCGACGGGCGGAAGGACCAAGGTGGAGTCCTGCGCTTGGAGCCGCATTGGCCCCAGAACCGCCCCGACGACAAGCAGGAGGAGAACCCGCGTTCGCATACTACATGAAGAGAAGGCCGATCACGCGCGCCGCGGACGCCCCGACGCTCTCACTGTACACGGCCGGGCGTTTCGTTGTTGCACCCGAGTCCCGGAGCCCCCGCCAACCCCTCAGTCGCACTTCTGATTCCCCGACGGCATGAGCGCGAACAGAACGAGCACCACGGCGCCGGCGCTTATTGCCGCCGCGGCCCAGGGCGCCGTCCGCGGAAAGAGGGCCGAGAACACATCATAGGGCTGCATGGCCCACCCCATCAGGGCGGCGGCCGCTCCGAGACCGAGTGCCCGTTGCAGCGCCCGCCGGACGCCTGTACGGCATAGATGTAGGGCGCCACGGGCGTGCCATCGTGGTCGTGCCCGCTCGGCAGGGTCGCCTGGAGCGTGTCGCTCCCCCCAAATCGGGAGCGCTCCATGCCCTATGGCTGCAACACGGTGTTCGCCATCCAGTCGGCAAACTCGCGTCCGGTGACGGCTTCGATCAGTTGTTCCAGCACGTTGGACCCCACGTTGGAGTACCCGAACGCCAA
>CAYFSC010000110.1:0-10495 GCA_964345695.1 uncultured Rhodothermales bacterium
CCCGTCACCTCCACAAGCGCCATCGAGCGTCTGCTCGGTGGCGCTTTTCGTGTCGGGGATCGGGACGCCCAGCGTCCTCCAGTGAGAGGACGCGGCGGACGGCCATTGCAGGACTCAGAACGGCGCGTCGTCCTCGAAGGAGGCATCGTCGTTGTAGCCGTCGCCGCTTCCGAAGTCGCCGTCGATGTTTCCGTCTCCGCCCCCCATCATCTCGTCCTCGTCGTTGTAGCGCGTCGTCAGGTTCTCGAAGCGGGCGTACTGATCGACGAACGCAAGCTCGACTGTGCCTACGGGGCCGTTGCGCTGCTTTTCGACGAGGATCTCGGCGATGCCCTCGGTGGAGTTGCCCTGCTCGTCGACCGTAATGCCGTACCGTTCGGCACGGTAGATGAAGGCCACGACGTCGGCGTCCTGTTCGATGCTGCCCGACTCTCTCAGGTCTGAAAGCTGCGGCCGCTTGTCGCCGCCGCGGTTTTCCACAGCGCGGTTGAGCTGCGACAGGGCGATGACCGGAATGTCGAGCTCCTTCGCAAGGCCCTTGAGGGAGCGAGAGATATGGGCGATCTCCTGCTCCCGATTTGCGTTGTTGCGCAGATTGCCGGAGGCCTGCATGAGCTGCAGGTAGTCGACAATGACGAGGCCAATGTCGTGCTCCGCCTTCAGGCGTCGGCACTTTGCGCGCAGCTCTAGCACGCTGAGGCCCGGCGTGTCGTCGATGAAGATGCTGGCTTCGCTGAGTTTCCCGGCGGCGCGGGCGAGGCGCTGCCAGTCGTCGTCCTTCATGCGTCCGGTGCGGGCTCGCTGCGCATCAACCCGGGCCTCGCTTGTCAGCAGGCGCTGGGCGAGTTGCTGCGCCCCCATCTCCAGTGAAAAGATGGCCACGCCGGTCGGCTGTTCCGGGTGGGTCGCCGCGTTGAGACCGCAGGCGAGACTAAAGGCTGTCTTGCCCATGGACGGCCTCGCGGCAATAATAATCAGGTCACTGTCCTGCCAGCCGCTGGTCAGATCGTCGAGCTTGTCGAAGCCGCTGGGGATGCCCGTGATTCCGCCCTCCTGCCCGTGAATGGACTCCAGCTTCTCAAGGGTGTCTTTGACGACGTCGTTCAGCGGCGAGGCGGCCTGCCGCACCTGCGAGTCAGAAATCTGGAAGATCTCGCTTTCGGCCTCGTCGAGCAGATCGAAGGCATCAGCGCCCGGGTCGTAGGCCTTGCCCACGAGCGTCGTCAGCTTCTCGATCATTTTGCGCAGCAGCGACTTCTCGGCGATGATGCGGGAATGGTACTCCACGTTCGCCGCCGAGGCGACCTCGGTCGTCAGCTCCGTCAGGTAGTACGGGCCGCCCACGTCGTCGAGCTGGTCGCGGCGCTTGAGTTCTTCGGTGAGCGTGACAAGGTCGACGGGGTTGCCGCGCTCGAAGAGGCTCAGGATGGCCGAATAGATTTTTTCGTGCTTCGCCGTGTAGAACGCCTCGGGCGGAAGCACTTCAACGGCCTGTGGAATGGCCTCGCGCTCGATCAGCATCGCCCCCAGAACAGCCTTCTCCACGTCGGTGGCCTGCGGCGGAACGCGCCCCGACTTCTTGTGGACCTCATCGGCTTGCTTGCGTCGACGTTCGCTCTGGCGCCCCCGCATCTTTTCCAGCGGGTAGGAGGGCCCGGACGAATCGTCGATGTTCATGCGCGGAGCGTCGGACGGTTTGTTTCCATTCTCGGCCATAGGCAGCAGGAGGCAGGGGTGCAGGGGAGTCACACGAAGCGCGGCACCGGCGATTCTCAGGCGTCCTCGGTCAGCTCGTCGTACCGCGTGCGAAGCAGTTTGACGTCTTCCCATGTCGGGCGCTTCCACTGGGAATTACGGAGAAGCGCCGCGGGATGATACGTCACAATCATGGGGATCCCGTAGAAGTCATGCTCCTTTTGCCGGAGCGACTTCAGCGAGGAACTGCGGTCGAGCATCGTGTTGCCCGCCACTTTGCCCACACAGAGCAGGATCTCCGGCTTGATCAACGCAATCTGCTTGTACAGGATGGGCAGATGAGCGTCGACCTCTTCCTGCTTCGGATCCCGATTGCGCGGCGGACGGCTCTTCAGAATGTTTGTGATGTAGACGTCCTCGCGCTCGAAATGAATGGCGTCGAGAATTTTGTCGAGGAGCTGTCCGGCCCGTCCCACGAACGGCTCGCCCTTTTTGTCCTCGTCGCGCCCTGGGGCTTCTCCAATAATGATGAGGTCGGCCTCGGGATCGCCCACGCCGAAGACGGGATTCTGGCGGTCCTCGTCGATGGGTACGAGGACGTTGTCGGCCATGTAAGCTTCCACCTTCTCCAGTGTCGTTGCGTCCTTGTAAGGCGCATCGTCCGGAATCAACGCTTCGATGCGCTCCCAAGGCGGGAGCGACGGGTCCTCAGTCGGGTCCACTTGGTTGCCGAACAGGTCGTAATTGGCCATGGAAGAGGAGTTGGAGGCGTCAGGAGAGGGTGAGGCGTCTTCAGGAGGAGCGACAGGGAGGAAAGAGCCGTGCAGCCTGCGTTCGTGCTCCAGGATGTGTCGGAGGTCGCGGAGAAGCTCTCGCATGGGGCGTCGCGTCCAGAAGCAGGGGGCAGGGTCACTCTGCGGAGGCGGAACGGGCCGTGTCCTGAGAGCGCGGTGCACACACGCAGTCAAGCACCGCATTGGCCACGGCGCGCTTCGGCAGGAGCGGAAGCGACTCCACAGAGCCGTCGGCACCAAGGATCGTCACGCGGTTCGTGTCAGGCCCAAATCCGGCGCCACGCTCGGTCGGATTGTTGAGAACGATCCAGTCGAGGTTTTTCCGCTTGAGCTTCCGACGTGCGTTATCGAGTCCGTTGTCCGTCTCGAGTGCAAAGCCGACAAGTACTTGGTCGGGGCGTTTGTGGGAACCCAACGTCCGTAGAATATCAGGCGTCCGGCGAAGGTGCAAGGTCATCTCGCCCTCCTGCTTCTTCTGCTTCGTGTCGGACGGGGAGGCCGGTGTGTAGTCGGCAACGGCGGCCGCCATGAGTACCAGGTCGGTCGTGTCCCGGCGCCGCTGCACCGCGTCGTTCATTTCCTCGGCGGTTTGCACGGAAACGACTTCGACATCGTCCGGCGGATCGAGGGCGCTTGGACCTGAGACGAGGGTCACGGCGCCGCCTCGTTCGGCGGCAGCCGCAGCGAGAGCGTAGCCCATGGCCCCCGTCGACGGGTTTGTGAGCATGCGCACCGGATCGATGGGTTCCTGCGTCGGGCCGGCCGTGACGAGAACGTTGGTGCCCGCAAGGGACGCGGCTGCCGAGGTCGAGTGGGAGGTCGCGTCTGTCGCCGCACGGTCGGCGGCGTAGGGCTGGTCCTCCAAACGACGAGCAACGCGGCCGACGATAGCATCGGGCTCGGGCATCCGCCCCTGCCCGACGAGTCCGCTGGCCAGTTCGCCATGCGCGGCTGGCATTACGTCGTAGCCGAAGGCGCGGAGCCGGTCGAGGTTCGCCTGTGTGGCCGGGTGCTGGTACATGTCGCGGTCCATCGCCGGGCACACGAGTACGGGACACCGGGCCGACAGCGCCGTGGCCGTCAACATGTTGTCGCTAAAGCCGTGCGCCAGCTTGGCGATGGTTTGCGCCGTGGCGGGCGCGATGACGAACAGATCGGCCCAGAGGCCGAGGGTGACGTGCTTGGTCCAGCTTCCTTCTTCGTTCTCCGGAAAGATGTCCGATAGCACCTCACGCTCCGACAGCGTGCCGAGGGTGAGCGGCGGGATGAACCGCTCGGCATCGTCTGTCATCAGGACCTGCACCGCGGCGTCTGCCTTTTTGAATCCGCGGACGAGCGTGGCGGTCTTGTAGGCCGCAATGCTTCCGGTCACGCCGAGCAGAAGCCGGCGGCGATCCAGGTCCGGGCGGTCGGCGTCGGGCATGGGGGATGAGAGGGCCGATGAAACGCGAAAATCCGGTCGGCCAGGTCGAGCGCCGCACTACAAGAGCGGGGCGGCTCGCCGTCCAGCCAGCCGGATTTTGCATCGTCGGAGGAGGAAGAGGGCCGGGTGCCGTCACTCTTCGTCCGGCCTCCGGTAGTAAATCTTATCCTGCATAAAGTCGTCGATGGCGATCTCGGTGGGTTCGGGCTTCTCCTCGAACTCGATGGAGACCTGCTCCTGCTCTTCTTGCATGCGCACGTCCTCCATCTCGGGGCCGAAGCCCTCGAAGTAGGACAGTTTGTCGTCCAGCTCCGACTTCATGTCCGAGGACACCTGCCGCGATCGCTTGGACAGGATCGCCACGGTTTCGTAGAGATTGCCGGTGCGGCTCGCCAGCTCTTCGACGTTGAGCGTTTTAATAGCCATGCGAATATGAGACTCTGCGCGCAAAATGACGGGTTATCTTTCTAAAAACTGGCGGATGTGCCGCAAGGTTTCCTCGACGGCCGCGTCCAGTTCGTCATTCACTACAACCGCATCGCAACGGTCGGCGTAGTCCAGTTCCATCGAGGCGCGTTCGAGTCGGTCGCGGAGAGAGTCGGACGACTCGGTGCCGCGGCCCGTTAAGCGTTCGTGCAGCGCCTCAAGCGATGGCGGGGCGATAAAGAGGACGAGGGCTTCGTCGCCGTAAATCTCCTTCACGTTGACGGCGCCGCGCACGTCGATATCGAGCAGCACCGGGCCGCGCTCGGCCTTTTGCTCGACCTCGGACCGCAGCGTCCCGTAGAACTGGCCGGGATATACCTCCTCGTACTCTAGAAGATCACTCGATGCGATGCGTTCCCGAAAGGCCTGCTCGGACAGGAAGAAATAGTCCTCGCCGTGCTCCTCGTCCTCGCGAGCCGGGCGCGTCGTGGCCGACACCGAAAATTGCATCTCGGGAAGCGCCTGCAGCACGCGGTGCGCGATGGTCGTTTTTCCGGCTCCACTGGGGGCCGTGAGAACGATGATGTGGAGGTCGGGCATCGGCGGCGAGTATGGTCAGAAAAACAGAAGACATTCAACCTCGCGGCAGACCGAAGAAACATCAACGCCGCGCGCCAAGGCAAACAAGAATTTGTTACGATCTACAGGCTCGGAGCGGCCCTCTTATCGCACCTGTCACACCATCTTTTCTATCACCCATCGCCGAGCCGAAGGGGGGTTGCGTGTCCGCGTTGGAAGTCACACATCGATCCATGAACTGTGAAAGACAGAGCGTTCAGGCAGGCCGCGGCACGCCGCAGGCCTCGCTAGCTGGGAGCGCAGCGCTCCTCGTCGTGCTAATCGTGGTGTTCACGCTCGGGGGCGGCTGTGCGCCGGTGTACCATCCTACGACCGTGCATACGCCGATGCTGCGCGAGGGCGGAGCCGTTCAGGTAGGCGGCTTTGCCACGACGAGCGGCCTGGATGCGCACGCCGCCGTGGCCCTCACCGACCGCCTGAGCGTCATCGGCGGGTATGCGCAGGGCGAGGCCGAGCAGTCGCGGTGCAGCGCGCCCATAGGGGCCGACTGCGCTGAGGTGCCCGACGACCGCCGGCGCCATCGGTTCGGTGAGGTTGGCGTTGGGTACCAGCAATCGATCCACGCGTCGTCGGGCCTTCATGGCGCGGTTCATGCGGGGTACGGGCGAGGATGGGCCGAGACCATCACCCATCATGAGCGCACCGGCGGTCACGAAGAGAGCGCCGAGGGCCACTACCAACGATTCTTCGTCCAGCCCGGCGTGTTTTTCGACCGTGGAGCGCTGCAGGTGGCCCATGCGTCCCGCTTGTCGCACGTTCGCTTTTCGGCCTTCGAGGCCAATGGCGCGCGGGCCGAAGACCGGGGTCACCTTTTCTGGGAGCCGGCCCTCACCATCCGGGCGGGACCGGATCCCATCGTGTTCGGCGTGCAATCGAGCCTGGCCGTGCCGCTCGGCGGCGACGTGGGATACGACTACCAGCGGGTTACCATTTCGGTCGGGGCCCAGCTCCGGCTGAACGAGGTGTTTTGAGAAGCGCCGCGCTTGGGGGGCGAGGGCTGCTCCTGCCAACGCTGAACCTACTCCACGTTGCGAATCTGCTCGCGGATTTTCTCGACCTCCTCCTTCATCTGCACGCCGTGGCGCGAGATGGTTTCGTCGTTGGCCTTCGCGCCGATGGTGTTTACCTCGCGGTGGATCTCCTGCGTGATGAACTTGAGACGGCGGCCCGTCGGCTCGTCGTCGTTGCAAGCCTCGCGAAACATATCGAGGTGCGAGCGGAGCCGCACGCATTCCTCGGTTACGTCGAGCTTGTCGGCCACGATGGCGAGTTCCGTTTCGAGGCGGTCGGGGTCGACGCGGTCGCTGTCTACAAGCTCGGTGAGGCGCTCCTGCAGGCGCGCCTGCCGCTCTTCGACCCGGGTAGGCGCCCGCTCGACGACGGCGTCCAGATGCGTCTCGATGGCGTCCACACGCTCCATCAGGTCGGTGCGCAGCGCGTCGCCCTCCTGACGGCGCATGGTGCGTAGCGCATCGATGGCGGTGTCGAGCGCCCCGAGGACGGCATCTTCCGTGGCCTCGCTGAACTCGTCGGCCGTTTCGGCGGCGGTGAGAACCTCGTCCTCGAAAGCCAGGAGGTGATCGAGGCGCACGGGCTCCTGGATCTGGGCAGCAGTGCGCAGGCGGTCCAACAGGTCGCGGTACGCGAGCGCTGCCTGCGTGTCGACCTCAATGTCCAGCACCTCCTGCCGAGGCGCATCCACGGCGATCGACACGGTAAACCGTCCCCGCTCGAACGCGTCCTTGAGGCGCGATTCGATACGCGCCTCCAGGTCGGCCGGCAGCGCATCGGCGCGGATTGAAAGGTCGATGTGCCGCTTGTTGACGGAGCGGATCTCCACCCGGGCCGTCGTCTCGCCCCGAGTGTCCGTGCCCTGCCCGAAGCCGGTCATGCTTGCAATCATGGGGCCATCCTGATTTGTTGGGAGTCGTAGGAACACATCCGCATCGTCGTGCGGGCAGAAGACGAGCCGGCCGACAACCGACCTCGCCGCAACGCAAAAGAGCCGAGCCCCGGTACGGCGACTCGGCTCAGGAGCGCGTCTCGCGCGGGCCACGACCAATCTTGCTCGGGCCGTTCTGCTCGCTCGGACCGTTCTGCGATGCGGTCCGCGAAACGTCCACTGCGGAGGGGGAGGGATTCGAACCCCCGGTACCGCATGGCGGCACACTCGCTTTCCAGGCGAGCCCCTTCGACCGCTCGGGCACCCCTCCAGACTATGACAAACGTCGAGGGTCGAATGGATGGAGGATCGGCGAGGATCCGCCGTCATGCCTCCTCCCTCGAAATTCGACGTCCGTCAGCCAAAGTGTCTACACCTGCATCAACTCCTCCCGCTTCTTTTCCTGCAGCTTATCGACTTTGGCCGTGTACTCGTCGGTAACTTCCTGCAGGTCTTCTTCGGCGCCGTAGAGCACGTCCTCAGAGAAGTTGTGCTTTTCGACGGACTGTTGGATTTCGTCCTTGACGTCGCGCCGGATGTTTCGAATCGAGATCCGGGTGTCTTCGGACTTCTCTCTGACCGTGTCAGCCAGCTCCTCGCGGCGCTCCTGGGAGAGCGGCGGCACGGGGACGCGGATCTTCTCACCGTCGTTGTTCGGATTGAGGCCAAGGTCGGCCTTCATAATGCCCCGCTCGATGTCGTCGATGACGTTCCGGTCGAAGGGCTGGACGACCAGCAGGTCGGGCTGTGGGGCGCTTACGCTGGCCACCTGGTTGAGCGGCGTCTGGCTTCCGTAGTAGTCGACCTTCACGTTGTCGAGCATGGCTGGCGTGGCCCGACCGGCGCGAATGGACTTAAGCTCGGAGCGCAGGTACGACACCGATTCGTGCATGCGCTCCTCGGCGTCGTCCAGAATGTCTTGGATGGGATCGTCGGACATCGTCTTGCGGGATTGGTTGGAAACGACGGAGGAACCGGTCAGTCGTCGGCGTACTCCACGACGGTATCTGCCTCGTCCCAATGAACATGTGTGCCCACGGTTTCTTCACCGCAGAGCACGCGGCGCAAGTTGCCTTCACTGCCCATGTTAAAAACGCGAATGGGCATTTTCGACTCCTGGCACAGCGTGAACGCCGTCATGTCCATTACGCGCAGGTTTCGATGGATGATTTCCTGCCCGTAGATGGATTGGAAGCGCCGGGCGTCTGGGTTCTCCTCGGGATCGTCCGTAAAGACGCCGTCGACGCGGGTGCCTTTGAGGATGACCTCGGCGTCGATCTCCAGGCCGCGCAGGGCCGCGGCGGTATCCGTCGTGAAGTACGGGTTGCCCGTGCCTGCGCCAAAGATGACGACGCGCCCCTTCTCGAGATGCCGGATGGCCCGCCGTCGGATGAACGGCTCGGCAATCTCTTCCATCTTGATGCTCGACTGCAGGCGGGTTTGCAGGTCTACTTGCTCCAGCGCGTCCTGCAAGGCCATGGCGTTGATCATCGTCGCCAGCATGCCCATGTAATCGGCATGGGCGCGTGTCATGCCCTTCATGGCGTTCTGCACGCCGCGGAAGATGTTGCCCCCGCCGATGACGATGGCGATTTCGGCGCCGAGCTCCACGGCAGCGCGGACTTCGTCGGCGTAGGCGCGCAACACGTCTTCGTCGATCCCGAAGGAACGGTCGGCGCCCAGCAATGCTTCGCCGCTGAGCTTAACCAGCACACGCCGGTACGTGAGGTCGGGGCTCGGTTCGCCCGCCGTAACGCGTTCGTCTTCGGAGGTCGCGGTCATCGTCCGCTCGTCGTCCATCGCAGAAGTTGGGGAAGCAGGGGCGTCGCGCGGGAAGCGCGGAGCATCAGTCGCCGAGAGCGTAGCGTGTGAACCGCTCCACTGAGATGCCGGCGTCATCCAGCATCTCTTGTACGGACTGCGAGGAGTCCTTCACGAAGGCCTGCTCCAGCAGCACGTTGTCCTCGAAGAAGCGCTCCAGCTTGCCGTTTACGATCTGGTCGAGGACGTGCTCGGGCTTGCCCTCGCTGATGGCCGCCTCGCGGGCAATCTCCTTCTCTTTCTCTTGCACCTCTTCGGGGACCTCCTCGCGGTGGACGGAGATGGGATCGAGCGCTGCCACCTGCATGGCCACGTCGCGCCCGGCGTCCTCCACGTCGCCGTCGCCGGTCACTTCCACAAGGACCCCCAGCTTCGAGCCCGGGTGCACGTACGAGATAATCTTCCCGTCGTCGCTCTCCAGAATGTTGAAGCGGCGGATGGCGATCTTCTCACCGATGCGTCCCGTGATGGCCGCGAGTTCCTCCTCGATGGAGGCCTCCTCGTTGTACGGAAGGGACTCGAGCGCGTCGAGGTCCTCGGGCCGCTCGGCCAGGACCGTCGCGGCCACGGTTTCAGCGAACGAGCGGAAGTCGTCGTTTCGCGCCACGAAGTCGGTTTCGCAGTTGACCTCGACGATGGCGCCCACAGAGCCATCGTCAGAAATCGCGGTGACGACGAGGCCCTCGTCAGCCTCCTTCTCGGCGCGTTTGGCCGCCACCTTCTGGCCTTTCTTGCGCAGGATGTCCACGGCCTCGTCAAAGTCGCCGTCGGCTTCCTGCAGGGCGTTCTTGCAATCCATCATGCCAACGCCGGTGGCGTCGCGCAGCTTCTTTACGTCTTGGGCAGAAATGCTCATGGGTCTACAGGTCGGGCTCGATGCTGAATAATTCGGGGGAGGGGACGGAAAAAAGGCCGGACCCTTGTGAGGCCCGGCCCGAACAACCGCTAGGCGTTTTGCTTCTTCTTCGCCTCCTTCTTCATCTTGCGCTCGTGGAGGCCTTCCTGGATGGCCTCGGTGATGGTGGAGGTCACGAGCTCGATGGAACTGAGCGCGTCATCGTTCGCCGGAATCGGGTAGTCGATGTCGCCGGGGTCGCCGTTGGTGTCGACCATGGCGATGATGGGAATGCCCAGCTTCTGCGCCTCGCTGACGGCGATGTCTTCCCGCTCCACGTCGACGATGTAGATCGCACCGGGCAGGTTGGCCAGCTCGCGGATGCCGCCGAGCGTGCTCTCCAGCTTCTCGTGCTCGCGGAGCCGCATGAGCTTCTCCTTCTTCTTGAGCTTGTCGAGCGTGCCGTCGCGCTCCATGCGCTCGATCTCTTCCATGCGGCGAATCGAGCGGCGGATTGTCTGGAAGTTGGTCATCGTGCCGCCCATCCAGCGCTCCACCATGTGCGGCATACCGCACGACTCGGCGTGCTCGCGGACGATTTCCTGCGCCTGCTTCTTGGTGCCGGCAAAGAGAATCTTCGTGCCGCGACGGGCGAACCGCTTGGCCGCATCGGCTGCGCGGTCGAGCATGACCTGTGTCTGCATCAGGTCAATGATGTGGATGTTGTTCCGCTCCATGAAGATGTATTTCTCCATGCGCGGGCTCCATCGGCTCGTAAGGTGCCCGAAGTGCGTACCGGCCTTCAGCAGCTCCTCGATGGTGACGCGGTGGGATGAGGACTTTTCCTCCTCGTCTTCCTCTTCAGCAAGGTCTTCGTCTGCGTCGTCCACCTCCTCATCGACATCCTCGTCTCCCTCGGC
>CAYFSC010000111.1:0-10415 GCA_964345695.1 uncultured Rhodothermales bacterium
CCGGGGAGCCCCCGCCCGAGGAAGGTGAGGAGCAGCTCGATCCGCACGGCATCACGTACTCCTCGAAGAGTGACGCGTGAGGGCCTCGTCTTCTATCCCTTGCCGGGTTGCTGCTCGCCGGACGCGGATGCCTCGATTCTAGGGAACTCTGACAGACCCCGTTTCAATTAGAGTCTCTTCATCCTCCCCTCCAGAATCGCCTGGGCTTCCGCCCGCTCCCATGAAGAACAGTTTCGCCAGCGACTCCTTATTTACCCGTCTTCTTCAGGGACTTCTCAGTCTGCTTGGGCTGTATGCCCTCGTCCGGTTTCTGCCCCGTGTCTTCAAGTCCGCCACGAAGCGGTTGATCGTGGGCATCGTCGGGGAGATTCTCATCGTTGCTGCGACCCTTCTCCTCACGGATCGTGCCGCCTCCCGCCCGGACCGATCGCCCCCCGCAAACGAAGGCTGATCCTGTTGCATCCGGGCCCGCATCTTGCACTGTCGCACTCACTCCCTACCTCGTTATGATTGAAGGCAGAAGCTTTCGAGATGAAGCATTCGGCGTCATCACCCACGGCTCGCTGAACGAAGGCATCGAGATGAAGCTCGACGCCGCAGCCTCCGTCGAAAAGGTGATGGCCGGCACGTTCGTCGTCATCGAGGGGGAGCGATTCGACTTCTTCGCCATGATTACGGACGTCGAGATCGAGGCAGCCAACGAGCAAATCCTTCTGAACCCGCCCGATCCGAACGACGACCTGCTTCTTGACGTGCTGCGCGGGTCCGGCACGTACGCGACCGTGCAGCTCAAGCCGATGCTCATGATGCCGAACCGCGAGCACCCGGAGCTGTCCGACGCCGAGCCGCGCTCCGTCAAGACCATCCCCTCCCACTTCTCGCGCGTGGCTCGCGCCGACAGCGACGACGTTGCGCGGGTTTTCGGACATGAAACGTGGGAAGACGGCACGCGCTACTTCCATATCGGGCATCCCATCGACATGGAAGACAGCCCCGTGTGCCTCGATCTCGCCAAGTTCGTCGAGCGCTCGAACGCCGTCTTCGGGAAGACGGGCACCGGCAAGACGTTCCTCACGCGGCTCCTGCTCTGCGGAACGATCCGCACCGATCGTGCCGTCAACCTCGTGTTCGACATGCACTCGGAGTACGGCTACGGCGACCGGGCCGAGACGGAGGACGGACAGGCCACGTTCGTGAAGGGCCTCCGCGACCTTTTTCCGAGCAAAGTCAACATCTTCTCGCTCGACCCGAAGACGGCCCGCGAAAACAAGCGCACGCCCGATCATGAGGTGCACCTCCACGCCGACCAGATCCAGCCGGCCGACATTCTCCCGCTGCGCGACACGCTGAACCTGAACGAAACGGCCGCCGAAAGCGCGTACCTGCTGAAGAACGCCTACGGAAAGAACTGGCTGAAGCGTCTGCTCGACGCGCAGGGCGAGGCGCTCGACGACCTGGCCGAGGCGTGCGGCGCGCACCCGCAGTCCGTTTCCGCGCTCCGGCGCAAACTGGCCCCGTTCCAGGCGTACGATTTCTTCACCACCCGCCCGTCGCCGGACGACTACGACGTCATCGACGCCTTAATGGAGACGATTGACCGCGGCACGTCGATCGTGTTCGAGTTCGGACGCTACGACGATCTCAAGGTGTACCTGCTCGTCGCGAACGTCATTACGCGCCGGCTCCGTCAGATTTACGAGAAGAAAACGAACCGCTACCGGCAGACGAAAAACGAGAGCGACAAGCCGAACCAGCTCATCATCACAATCGAGGAGGCGCACAAATTCCTGACGCCGAGCATCGCGCACGAGACGCCGTTCGGCAAGATTGCGCGCGAGATGCGGAAATACTTCGTGAGCCTCCTGGTGGTGGACCAGCGCCCGAGCGCCATCGACGACGAGGTGCTCAGCCAGATCGGCACGAAGATGGTCGCCAAGCTGAACGACGACAAGGACATCGGCTCGGCGCTGGTGGGCACGAGCGACGCTTCCTCCCTCCGCTCGATCCTCGCTTCGCTTGATCAGAAGCAGCAGGCCCTCCTCCTCGGTCACGCCGTGCCGATGCCCATCGTCGTCAAGACGCGCACCTACGATCAGGACTTCTACGACGCGCTGCGCAACCACCCGGCTGTCACCGGCGGGGACGGCACCGCTAGCACTCCAGAGGATGCCGACGAGGAAATGGGCGAACTGTTCTACTGATAGGGTTTCAGAATGGACGTGTCGCCGCACCAGAGAAAACCCTCTCTGGCTGTCACGACGAGTACCGCTCGGAACGTGAGCACGTCCAACGTCGGATATTGACGCGTTTCGTGCGAGGCCCAACCGAACGCCGTGTCCGAACGGTCCATCGCACGGAGACGCTTCGGAGCCGCAAGGCTATAACTGCCGCTTGCATCGTCCCCACCACGACATATCTCGACAGGACGGCAGGCCCGAGACCCGCGGCGAGGGGCGTACCGATGCGAACGAAAGCAGACACCGGTGTCTGATCCAGTGGGCACCCGGCCTTCTCTCACGCGGACGAGGAGACGGGGCTGCCGTGTCTTCTCCGAGCGATCTCGCGCAGTTCCCCGGATGCCGGGCCGTCCACGGGATGCATGCGTTGCAATGAGCGTCATGCATGCACTGCAGTGGGCGTCCGCAACAAATCGGCTGCAAGAGGCACGGTTTTGGCAGTCACGGGATGTCCACCTGCCCTTTTGCTCTCGCCTCCCGAATCATGCCGAACGGCTTTCTTTTTCGTTCTGGCGCTCGGTCCCGAACACTGGAGCGTCCACCTCTTGCCCTGACGCTGCTCACCTACTACGACATTTTCATGGTGGGGGTCATCCCGGGCGCGCTTGTTCTCTTTCAGCACTTCAGCGCGCCACCAGAGGTGCGCGGCTCAATCCTGATGGTGTTCGGCAGCTTGCTGCTAAGCGCCGGGATCATCTGGACCGCCAACGATGCCTGGTACGGAACCCGATGGGCGCGGTACGGGCTCATGGGGCTCATCGGCCTCTACTACGGCGGGCTGGCCTTCGGGGCGGCGTGGACCATCGATCTTGCTGCCGTTCTGCACGCGGGTTCGTCAGCGATTGAAACGACCCTGCGGGTGGGCCGCTCGATCTTTTGGGTGGGACTGCACGCCGGCCTGTTGTTCTTCCGCAACCGCGACCACTTCGCATCTTCCCGGGCCTGAGCGCCGGTGCGCCCGGCCCTGTGTGCGCTCGGTGCAGATTCTATCGATCGGACGGGGCGCCCACGGTCTGGGTGGTGTCAGGACGCGTGGGCGTTGTGTCTACACTCAGCTCGTTTTCCAGCTCGTTGAGGCGCTGGCCGAACGTGCCGAAGTCTCCGTCCTGGAGCGCCTGGCGAGCCTCCTGAAGGAGCGTTCGCGCCCGGTCGATGCTCTGTCGCAGCTGGGGCGGCACCGTGCCTGACCCCTGCTGAGCGGCTTCTTCGACTTCGGCAATGGCCTGCTCGGCCTCCACCACCTGTTCGCCGAACACCGCGTTGAGGGACGCTTCGAGCGTACGCTGCATAGCCACCTGCTCGCCGTAGGAAACAATCACGCGCTGCAGCTGCGGAATCTTAATGTTTTGCGCGATCAGATAGATCGGCTCCACATACAGGAACGATTCCTCGATGGGAACGACGATGAGATTCCCGCGCACCACGTTGGAGCCGCGTTGGTCCCAGAGTGAGAGCTGCCGCGAGATCTCGGTGTCCTGGTCGATGCGCGACTCGACCTGGTTCGGCCCGTAGATCAGCTTCTCCTTCGGCAGTTTGTAGACGACCAGCTCGCCGTAGTTGGGCGGATCGTTCTTGGCCGCCATCCAGGCAATCATGTTGTCACGGTTGTCCGGCGTCATCGGCGTCATCAACAGGAACTGCAGCTTATCCTCGTCGGGCAGCTTCGACAGGATGTAGTACGGCTCCATCACCTGTTGGCGCCCCTGATACTGCTCGATGGGGCGCGTCCAGAGGTCCTCGTTGTTGTAGAAGACCTGCGGCTCCGTCATGTGATAGCGACGGTATCGCTCCATCTGCATCTCGAACAGATCCTGCGGGTAGCGGACGTGCTCCTGCAGCGGGTCCGGCATGTCCTCCAGCGGCTTAAACAGCGAGGGAAACGCCCGGCGGTACGTTTGGAGCACCGGGTCCTCGGCGTCGCTGACGTAAAAGGTGACGTCGCCGTCGTAGGCATCCGTCACTGCCTTGACGGAGTTTCGGATGTACTGCACGCCCTGATAGCCCTGCTGGCCGCGGATCGGCTCGGAGTAGGGGAACGAAGTCGTCGTGGTGTACGCGTCCTGAATCCAATACTGGCGCTTGTCGCTCAGCACGAAGTAGGGGTCCTTGTCGAGCCGCAGGAACGGGGCAATGCGGCGGATGCGCTCCGGCACCCGATTCCAGAACTGGATGCGGCTCTCGTTACTGAGGTAGCCGGACAGGATGATGTTGTAGTCGCCCATGTAGTAGGCAAACAGCAGCTCCTTCCAAAAGCTGTCCAGGCGAACGCCTCCGTTCCCGGCGTAGTTCGTGTAGACGTTTTGATCGCCTCTCGGGTAATCAAGCTCCTGCGCCCCCGTGTTGACGAGGCGGTATGTGGGGATTTGCTCGCCGTAGTAGATGGCCGGCTCGCCGACGGCCAGTGACGAATCCGTGGCCACCGGGGGAAGGTCCTTCACCAGAAACTCGGGCGATCCACTCGACCCTTCGCGCGCTACCAAGTTGGACACCGAGCCGTAGCCGTGCGTGAACTGGAGGTGGCGGTTCACCCAGTTGTTGGAGCCTTCGGGGAGCTGCTGCGTGAGCTCGCGGGCCGACAGCATCACCTGCCGGTACTCGCCGTTCACCATGTACCGGTCCACGTCGACGTCGTAGAACTGGTAGTAAAGCCGAATCTGCTGAAGCTGGCTGTACGTGTCGATGAGCAGCCGCGGATCCCACAGCCGCACGTTCTTGATGGTCTCCCGGTTGTTCGTGATGTCCTGCCGGGTCAGATCCGTGCGGGCCGGATAGGACCGCTCCTGCACCTTGTTGAGGGCGAACGCCTCGCGGGTGAGACGGATGTTGTTCTCGAGATACGGACGTTCCACCTGCAGCTCGTTCGGCGTCACCGTCACCTGGTCGACGACGCTCGGCGCGATTACGAGCGTGGCCACCAGCAGCAGCACGTAGGCCGCGATGCTGGCGCCCAGCAGGCGGATCCGCACGCGAAACAGATTGACGCCCACAGCCACCGCCAGGCCGAGCGTGGCGAAAAGCATCACCCACAGACCCGGGAGCATCACGTTTACGTCCGTGTAGCCGGCCCCGAAGACCGCTCCGCCCCCTTCCTGCAGCAGCTCGTAACGGTCGAGATAAAACCCCCACGCCCAGCCGACAAGCAACAGAATCACGTTCCACCCGAGGTGCTTCAGTGCGCCTTCGTCGACCTGGAACTGGTTGTTCTGCACGCCGATCTGGCCGGCGATGACGTAACCGGCCACGAGCACGAGCAGGCCCAGAAACACCAGCCCGACCCAGGCGCTCTGCAGCGACTGGATGAACGGCAGATCGAGCATGTAGAAGCCGAGGTCGTGGCTGAAGATCGGGTCCGTCTGGCCGTAGTCGCCGCCGTACCAGAAGCGCAGCAGCTCGTCCCAGCGCCCCGCAAATCCGGTCGCGAACAGCAGGCTGAGGATGCCGGCCACGACGTACGAGAGGCGGCGTAGGCGGTCGCGCGTGAGCGGCTCGCCGCCGACGTCGGGCGCCTCCCCCTCCTGCGCCCACTGCGACGCCCACAGCGGTGGGATGCGGTTGAGGAGCATCCGGAAGTTGACACCGAAGTAGGCGGCACTGATGACGAGCATCAGAACAAACAGTACGGCGCGGGTGCTCAAGATCGTCCAAAACACGCCTTCATAGCCGAGCTCACCCAACCACAGGTACTCGACAAACAGGCCGGGCGATATGAGAACCGCGGTCAATGCGAGCCCCAACACTAGCAGGAGGACCTGCACGGTGCGGCTCGACCGGAGGAGAGACATGATAAACGCTCGATTCGTGAGGGAAAACAACAACAGAGGACCCGTGCGTGGCCGCACGAACGAGACCCGACTGAGCAGGCTCTAGGACCGCAAGGTATCCAATGCATAACGCGGCACCGGGTTCGACCGCAGGCCGCACATTGTCGGTGGATGGCCCCCTAACAGCGCGCTGTGCGGTCGTCGAGGGGGGCGAGCGCCCGGCCGGGGCAAGACTTTACAGGTCCGATGGAAGGAGCCCATAGAGAACAGCGCCGACGGGCTCGCCGTGCAGGCGGAGGCGGTTGCGAAGAACCCCCTCCCGCCGAGCGCCAAGCTTCTCCGCAACACGGGCACCGGCTGCGTTTCCAACCGGGACGGGGAGTTCGATTCGCTGGAGGCCGAGCTCGCTGAACCCAAAGTCGGCGGCAAGTCGGGCGGCCGTGGTGGCAATGCCGTTGCCGGTCGCGTCGGTGCGGACCCAGTAGCCGAGATTTGCCATGCGCACCGTCGTTCGCACTTGGTTCAGCCCTACGCCCCCGAGGAACCGGCCGTCGGAGGTGGCTTCGACCACGAAACTGTACGCATCGCCGGCTTGCCAGGCCTCGGTGCGAGACGCCACCCAGGCGCGAACGTCCGTGCGGTCGCAACCGCCCTGCGCCCACACCAGCCACGCCGACAGCGCTTTGGTCGATCTCTGCACGGCTTCATGCAGAGCCGACACGTCGTCGTCTCGGTACGGCCGGATCCGGACGCCGGAGCTCGACGCAACGGCAGATTCCGTGTGCCACGGTTCGGACTCCATTTGATCTCCGTTACTCGTCGTCGGCGTCCGCGTCGGCCTTCGCCTCCAGGGTCTTGATGGGAAACCACTCGGTTTCGGGTTCCACCGTGATGGCCACATCGTGCCCCGCATCGTTCCAGTTCTCGTCCTGCACACGCATCAGCGGCGTCACCGTCATGTCGCGGTCCACCACGATCTGGCACGCGAGGCGGAAGTCCCCGAACTGATCGATGTCCTTAAGCTTGGTGTATTCGGCCTCCGTCATGACGTCGGGCTCCCCCTCCGAAAACTGCACGCGGCACGTCGTGCAGCTCGCATGGCCGCCGCAGCGATGACTGATGTCGATGCCGCTGTCTTCGATGGCCTTCACGAGGCGCGTTCCGTTTTCCACCTCGAAAGTGCCTTCCCCCTCAATGGTCACGTTGTGCATGCTACGCGAATGCGGTTTGGTGCGTGAGATTCACGATCATTCCTGCAAGTATCTCTTGAAAAGACGAAGCAGCCCGAAGCAAGTCAACGTGCTGGGAGACTCGTTAAGGAATCCTCCCGATTTTCGGGATGCACGGTGCGGGGGTGCCGGATCAATCTGAAACGTAACATCTCCAGTTCGCGATTTTGGTCGCGATTTCAGACACTATATGGCGTTTAGTTACGGGTGTCTCAATGATCGGCTGTCTTTTCCCTCGTGTACGCCCCATGACCGAGCGTGTTGTTCTTGTTGATCCGTCCGACCGCCCGCTCGGCACGGCGGAGAAGCTGCGGGCTCACGCTGAGGGCTGGCTCCACCGTGCCTTCTCGGTGCTCGTCTTCGACGCCGATGGGCACCTGCTGCTCCAGAAGCGCCACGCCGACAAGTACCACTCGGGCGGCCTCTGGTCGAACACCTGCTGCAGTCATCCACGCCCCGGCGAGGCACTGGCTGATGCCGCCACGCGCCGCCTGCAGGAGGAGATGGGCTTTTCCTGCAGTGTGCAGCGCGCCTTTGGCTTCCAATACGAAGCCAGCGTCGCCGACGATCTTATGGAGCATGAGTACGACCACGTCTTCATCGGATGCACCGACCGGCGCCCCACGGTCCATCCGCATCCCGACGAGGTTGCGGACTGGCGCTGGACGCCACTGTCGTCGCTGCAGGCCGAGATCGATGCGCGGCCGGATGCCTTCACCATATGGTTTCAGCTTCTGCTGGACCGCGCCCTGAATGCCGCCCACACGGCCATGGCCTGAGCCGCCAAATTTGCGCAAAGGTCGGCCTCTTCCTCCCGGCCGGTCTCGACGGTGGGTTCGCAAGCGGTTATGTTGGGGATTTGCACCCGTTTCCCCACCGCTCGTGCACCGACCGGTATGCGCGTCCTGGCTTTCTGTCTTTGCGCTGGTCTTCTGCTTGTCCCGTCGCGCAGTGCTGCGCAGTCCGCCCCCCGCTCGGCCTCGCTGCAGGGCCGGGTGATGCACGCCCATCGGCTGGCCGAGGATTCCATTGTGCTGGACGGACGCCTGCGCGAGGCAGCCTGGTCTGAGGCGCCGGTCGCGTCCGACTTCACCCAGCAGGAGCCGGTTGAGGGGGGCACGCCGTCGCAGCGCACCGAGATCCGCGTCGTGCACACCGAGTCGCACCTCTACATCGGGGCGGTGCTGCACTACGCCGACGCGAAGAACATCTCGGTCAACAAGCGACAGCGCGACGCATCCCTGGACTCCGACGACCGCCTGATGTGGACGCTCGACCCCTACAACGACGGCCGGACCGCCTATTTTTTTGAGACGAACCCGGAAGGGCTTCGTGGCGATGGACTGCTGACGAGCGGCCAGGGCTTCAACCTGAACAAGTCCTGGGACGGCATCTGGGACGTGGAAACGCACCGCGGCTCGTTCGGGTGGTCGGCCGAGATTCGGATTCCGTTCCGCACATTGCAGTTTGATCCCGACCGGTCTACCTGGGGCATCAATATTCAGCGCACCCTCCGCGTCCGCAACGAAGAAATCCTGTGGACGGGCTACCGGCGGAACCAGGGCATCTTCCGCCCGCGGTTCAGCGGCGAGCTGCGCGGCCTGTCAGGCATCTCGAAGGGACTGGGGCTGGAGGTCACCCCGTATGGCCTCGCCAAGGCCAACCGGACGTGGAACGCATCGGGCGTCGACACCGACCCGACCTTCGATGCGGGTGGCGAGATCAACTACTCCATCACTCCGACGCTGCAAACAGCCCTGACGGTTAATACCGACTTTGCGGAGGTTGAGGTCGATCGGCGACGCGTCAACCTGACCCGGTTTCCCCTCTTCTTCCCCGAGAAGCGGGACTTTTTTCTGGAGTCGTCGAACGTCTTCGAGTTCGCGCCGCGCAGCAATCAGAACCCTTTCTTCAGCCGGCGGATCGGGCTGGTGGGCGGAGAAACGGTGCCGATCCTTGCGGGCGCCCGGCTGAACGGGCGCCTCGGTGATTACAGTGTCGGCTTCTTTCAGGTGCGGACGCGCGAGACCGCCGGCATCCCGGCCGACTCGCTTACGCTTCCGGCCGAAGACTTCACCGCCGGTCGCGTAGTACGCAATCTCGGCAGCGAGAGCCGGGTCGGCGTGATCTACACGCGGCGGGCCACCCACGCGGACGAGGGCGCCTTCTTCGACCGGTTCCAGCCCCGCCACACCGTCGGGGCCGATCTGGAACTGGGCACTTCGCGGCTCTTTGGCGACAAGAATTTTCAATTCCAGGCCTTCTTCGTGGGTCACAATGCGCCGCTGCAGGCCGACACGTCGAGCTTCGGCCACCGCTCGACACGCGGCCTGCGTCTCAACTACCCGAACGACCCGTGGTCCGGCAACGTCTCGTATCGCGAGTTCGGAAACGCGTACGACCCGGCCGTCGGGTTCGTCGCGCGGCGCGGGTTTCGGCGGCTGCAGCCCAGCATCGGCTACGAGCCGTTCCTCGAAAACCACCCGTGGATTCGGAGTCTGGAGTTCGGCACCCGCTTCGAGTATCTGACGGACCTTGCTCTGGAACCCCTGACCGTGCAGATCGGCGTGCAGCCGTTCGGCCTCAATCTGGACAGCGGCGACTCCTTCGAGGTGGACATCGATCGCCGCTTCGAACGCCTCAACCGCGCGTTCGATATTTTGGGCGACGGGAGCATCGTGCTTCCGGCACAAACCTACACAACCTACACTGGCAGCGCCGAACTGCGGACGGCCGACTTCCGCCCCCTGTCTGCCGACCTTGAGGTCGCGTACGGCGGCTTCTGGTCCGGCACGCGGACGGAACTGGAAACAGGGCTGACCGCTCGGCCTGTGACGGGCCTCCGCCTGAGTGCCGACTGGGAATTCACCGACGCGAACCTCGACCAAGGACGCTTCGACACGCACGTTGTGCGCTTCAACGGCACGTTCTCGCCCACGCCCGATCTGTCGGTCTCCACCCGCATCCAGTTCGACAACCTGAGCGATCGCCTCGGCCTGTTCGCCCGCCTCCGCTGGATCACCCGGCCTGGCAGCGACCTGTTTCTCGTCGTCACGCGCAACTGGCGCCACACCGACGACCGCTTCTCACCCGTCAACAGTGAGATCGCCTCCAAGCTGACGTATTCGGTCCGGTTCTGAGAGCCTCCGTCCTCTCCCGGTCGCGTTTCTCTCACCCGACGAGCGCGG
>CAYFSC010000112.1:0-10373 GCA_964345695.1 uncultured Rhodothermales bacterium
CTTCCGACGCACGACGTTACCCCACTTGAACGCGGACGCATCCGCTTTACTCCTCTCCAGATCGACAACATTTACAAACACTTCCGGTGGAACAACGACCCGGAGCTGAACCGGCTGGACAGCGAAACGCCGTACGAAGAAGAGTCGCTCGGGACGTTTAAGAAGCGGTTCGAGAAAATGTGCTATTCGCCCCCGCCGTCCCATCGGGACTTCGAGATTCACACCCAGGAGGGAACGCTCATCGGCGTGGCCTACATCGCGGGGATCAGCGAGCACCACCGGCACGCGCTGATCGGCATCACGATTGGCAACCGCGACTATTGGGGGGCCGGCTATGGCCGCGAATCGCTGCGTCTGCTGCTCGACTATTGCTTCGACGAGGTCGGTCTACACCGGGTTAGCGCCGAGACGTTTGAATACAACACGGCCTGGCGAGAGCTCGTCGAGGGCATGGGGTTCACCAAGGAAGGCACGGCCCGCGAGTACCTCTACCGCGACGGGCAGTACTGGGACAAGCACAACTACGCGATGCTGGAAGGCGAATATCGGTCGCAGTCCGAGGAGCCTGGCCTCGACGATGCCCGGACCGACGCGTCGTTTTCCCTGCAGGAGGCCACGATCGGATGACGAAAAAGGCCCGAGCCGCGCATCAAACGCGCCCTCGGTGGGTACAGACTCCCACGTCGGCCCCGTCATTGCTCTGCGCCGCGCCGCATGGCCCGCCTCTCGTTCACCACGTGCGTTCTCCTCACCGGGGTAGCCGCTCTGGTCCTCGGCGGTGTGGGGCTGGGCTGCGAGCACCGCACGCGCGGACCGACTCAGACAGCGCCCGACTCCACCGGCCCGCCCGCGCCCACCCAGGTGAGCTGGGACGTCCGCTTCACCATGCTGAAAGACGGACAGCGGCGAGCGATTTTTACCGCCGGACGCATGGAGCAATTCGAAACGGAGGACAGCACCTACTCCGTCCTCCACCGCGCCTCCGACTCGACACGGGTGCGCACCTTCGTTTTTGATTCCGAGGGCGACTCCTCGGCCACGATCACCGCCAATCGCGTGCTTCTGTTCGACGACGAGGGGCGGTTCGAGGCCTACGGCGACGTGGTCGTCACCACCGAAAGCGGCAAGCGCCTGTCCAGCGAGCACCTGACGTGGCGCCAGGCCGAGCGCGAGATCCGCACCCGGCGCTTCGTGCGCATCGTGACTCCTTCGGAGGTGGTGCGCGGCAACGGACTGGTGGCCGACGAAGACCTGGACACGTACCGCATCGGCCCCTTGCAGGCCGAGGTAGAGGTCGACGACGAGTCTGAAGAGTGAACCACGTCGTCGCGTGGTGGTGCAAAGGACGTTCTGGATCGGCATCGATCCTGCCTCGACCCCTTGCACCGCCGCCGATGAATTGCCGTGTGTCTCGTACGACAGGGAGCTGGGTAGCCCTTGCGCTGGTGGGAGGCGTTCTCCTGCTGGGCTGCTCCACGACAGGCCCCGCGGGCGACGCACCGACGCCGCGTCTGGACACGACCGATGTGCCGGCTTCGCTCGACGCCTCGGTGTTGATGGGGGAACGCGACTCCATCCGCCTCGAACGGCTGCCGCCCGCCCCCCTTCGGCGCCCCGGTGCCGACACGCTCCGGCGGCCCCGGCAGGCCGGTCAGAGGCCTGGGATCCCTCCGCGTCGCCCCCCGGCCGGTGCCGACACCGTCACCGACACCCGCGCCTTCGTGGATGCCGATTCGCTCAGCGCCTTTACGCGCAACGGCGAGCGTCTGCAGGAGCTCATGGGCGACGTGTTCGTGCGACAGGACAGCACGCGCCTGCGCTCGGCCCGCGCCCTTCGCTACCTGCAGCGCGACGAAACCGTCTTCACCGAGCGCGTGCGCATCGTAGAACGCGGCGACACCCTCTGGGCCGATACCGTGCGCTACGACCAGCGGCGCAAGATCGGATACGCCCGGGGCAACGTGCGCCTCACCGACGGCGACATCACCGTGCTGGCCCCTCGGGCCGACTACTACAACCGCGAGAAGTACACCGTCTTTCCGGACACCATCACGCTCGTGGACAGCAGTCGTACGCTGCGGGCCTCGACCGGCGAGTACTTTTCCAACGACAAGCGCGCTGAGTTCTACAGAAATGTCCGCCTGCTGGACGAGAGCACGGCGATCGAGGCCGACTCGCTGACGTACTACCGCGAGGACAAGGTGTCGCTGGCCTACGGCGACGTGTTCATCGAGCGCGGGCCCCAGCGCCCCGGCTCCGCCACCGAAGAGGGGGACCGGACGTACCTGTTTGGCCAGCGGGCTCGCATGGAGCAGAACCGGGACTACAGTCGCGTCAGCGGAAACGCGCTCTTAATCCAGGTGCGCGCCGACTCGGCTGGAGCGCCCAGTGACACGCTCATGGTGTCGTCGCAGCAGATGGAGGCAACACGCACCGACACCCTGCGCCGCCTCGTGGCGGTCGACTCCGTGCGCATCTGGCAGTCCGACATCGCCGCGGCGTCCGACTCTGCCGTGTACGACCGGACTCCTGCATCCGATACCGCGCAGACCGAGGCGCCTCCGTACGAAGAAACCCGCCTCTACCAGGGGCCGATCACGTGGTTTGAGCAGACTCAGGTCACGGGTGACACCATCCGCGTGGTGGTGCGCAACCGGTCGATTGACAGCGTCTACGTGGAGTCCGACGCCTTCGCCGCGCAGCTCGACACCGCGTCGCAGCGGATCCAGCAGCTGAAGGGCCGTGGCATGATCGCCTCGTTCCGCAACGACTCGCTGCGCCGCCTCGTGGCCCGTCCCAACGCGCAGACCATCTACTTCCGCACCAACGGCGCGGGCGAACTCGACGGCGCCGGCAAGACCTCCGGCGATCGCGTGGTGATGGCGTTTCGCGACGGGAAGCTGAAGGAAGCGCGCGTGTACGGAGGGGTCCAGCTCAGCTCGTGGAAGGGCAAGCAGGTGCCGGAGAACCTGTCGCTGCAAGGACTCCGATGGCAGCCGCAGCAGCGTCCTACCCAGGGCGAGTTCCTGCGGCAGACGCGCGTGCGGAGGCACCTCCCGGCGTTCGGGCGTCCCCCCGTGGCCGACAAGCGCTCGCGGGCAGACTCCACCGCGCCGGCGTCCGACCGAGTGCCGAACGACACCCTTCGGACCGTTCCGACAGCGCCGCGCGACACCGCGCGCACCCGCTCGCCCCGACCCGGATCGCGGGTCGGCTCGGGGCGTTCGTCGAATGAGAACGGATCTGGAGGCCGCCGCCCCTCGCTTCATCCGTTGCATCCCCCCTATCCGTTGCACATCCCCTTGCGATTTCAGCCATGAGCACGGCTTCGTCCTCTGCCGCGTCCGAGCCAGCAACCCCTAAATCCGGAGAAAAGTCCCATACGCTCTCGGCGCGCCACCTCACGAAGCGCTACAACAAGCGCGCCGTCGTCGACGACGTAAACCTGTCTGTAGAGCAGGGAGAGATCGTTGGGCTCCTCGGCCCCAACGGCGCGGGCAAGACCACCACGTTCCACATGATCGTCGGCATGGTGCGGCCTAACGATGGACGCATCTACCTCGACGCGGAGGACATCACGCGCCTGCCCATGTACAAGCGGGCGCGCCGCGGCATCGGGTATCTGGCTCAGGAAACCTCCGTCTTTCGAGAGCTCACGGTGGAGGACAACCTCCACGCCGTTCTCGAATTCCAGGATCTTCCCGCGCCGGCGCGAGAGGAGCGCGTCGAGAGCCTCATCGACGAGTTTGGCCTGGAGCACGTGCGCTACTCCAAGGGATACGCGCTCTCGGGCGGAGAGCGGCGTCGAACCGAGATCGCCCGTGCGCTGTCCACTCGCCCCAACTTTTTTCTGCTCGACGAGCCGTTTGCCGGCGTCGACCCGATTGCTGTCGAAGACATCCAGAACATTGTCGCCGGCCTGCAGGAACGAGGCATCGGTGTGTTAATCACTGATCACAATGTGCACGAGACCCTTGCAATTACCGACCGCGCGTACTTGCTTTACGAGGGCAAAATTCTCATGCAAGGCACGGCGGAGGAACTGGCGGCCGATCCGGAGGTCCGGAAGCGATATCTCGGCGAGAAGTTTACGTTGGAGCGGTATCAGTCGTAGCCGCGGTACCCACTTCACTCCTGCGCCGTTGGCTTGGTCTTTGTGATCCTTACCTTGGGAGTGGGACGCCTGCACGTCGCTTTCCGTAATGGAAAATCCACGTGCGTCTCTCGTCTCGGGCGGGCCCCGCACCACGCGCATCTTTTCTCATACAGACCTCGAACGCATCCCGCATGTGTGGAATTGTTGGCTACATCGGACACCAGCAGGCCGAAGATATCATCTTGACCGGTCTGAAGCGACTGGAATACCGCGGGTACGACTCGGCCGGCATGGCCGTCGTCGGTGACGGGCGTCTGGATCTGCAGAAGAAAAAGGGCAAAGTCGACGACCTCCGGAAGGCCATCGACGGCCAGCCAATGCAGGGCAGCCTGGGCGTCGGTCATACGCGGTGGGCGACGCACGGCGCGCCGAACGACCGCAACGCCCACCCGCACACGAGCGAATCGGGCGATTTTGCGCTGGTGCACAACGGCATCATCGAGAACTACGGGGCGATCCGCGAGAAGCTGAAAGGAGACGGCTACACGTTCCGGAGCGATACCGACACCGAGGCGCTGGTTCACCTCATCGAACAGGTGCGCCGCGAGACGGACTTGCCTCTTGAAGAGGCGGTGCGCCAGGCGCTCACGCAGGTGGAGGGGACCTACGGCATCGCCGTGGTGTCGGAGGAAGATCCCGACCTGCTGATCGCTGCCCGCAAGGGAAGCCCGCTCATCCTAGGCGTAGGGGACGGCGAGTACTTTATCGGATCCGACGCCGCGCCGCTCGTCGAGCACACGCGGCAGGTCGTGTACCTGAGCGACGGCGAGATCGTGACCGTGCGCCGCAGCGGGTACAACGTGAAGACGATCGACAACGTGCAGCTCGAAAAAGAGGTGCACGAATTGGAGTGGGACCTGGAGGAAATCGAGAAAGGCGGCTACGACCACTTCATGCTCAAGGAGATCATGGAGCAGCCCGAAGCGCTGGAGGACGCGATGCGGGGACGCGCCGTGGTGGAGGACAACGAGATCGTCCTGGGCGGTCTGTACGCCGTCATGGACCAACTCCGCGACGCCGATCGCATCATCATCGCGGCCTGCGGCACCTCCTGGCACGCCGGGCTCGTGGGCGAGTACCTGATCGAGTCGTTTGCCCGTGTGCCGGTGGAGGTGGAGTATGCCAGCGAGTTCCGCTACCGCAAACCCATCTTGCGCGACGGTGACGTGGTGCTCGTGATCTCCCAGAGCGGCGAGACGGCCGACACCCTGGCCGCGGTGCGCGAGGCGCAGAGCAAAGGCATTTTGTGTCTGGGCATCTGCAACGTCGTTGGCTCAACCATTGCGCGCGAGACGGACGCCGGCGTCTACCTGCACGCCGGCCCGGAGATCGGCGTGGCGTCGACGAAGGCGTTCACGGCGCAGGTGACGGTCCTCGCCATGATCGCCCTAAAGCTCGCGGAGGGGCGTACCCTCTCCACAGCCGAGATGGCGGACAACATCCGCGCGCTGGCGGCGGTGCCCGACAAGGTGCGGCAGGTCCTCGACATGAACGACGAGATCCGCGAGATGGCGAGCGTCTACCGGTACGCGTCCAATTTCCTCTACATGGGACGCGGCTACAACTTTCCGGTGGCGCTGGAGGGCGCACTGAAGCTGAAGGAGATCTCGTACATCCATGCCGAAGGCTACCCGGCTGCCGAGATGAAGCACGGGCCCATCGCCCTCATCGACCGCTTCATGCCGGTGGTGGTCATCGCCATGAAAGACAGTACCTACGACAAGGTCGTATCCAACATCGAAGAGGTCGCCGCACGCGACGGGTCGGTCATCGCCATTACCGACGTAGGCAACGGTGATCTCGACGAGCTCTGCGAGTACGTCCTCCGCATCCCGCACACCGAGGAGTTCCTCACGCCGCTGCTCACGGCCATTCCGCTGCAGCTGCTGTCCTACCACATCGCCGTCATGCGCGGATGCCACGTCGACCAGCCGCGCAACCTCGCCAAGAGCGTGACGGTAGAGTAGCACCGCAGAACGCAGAAATGTAGAACGGGACCTGCACCGGCGCGTCCCGCTCGGCGTTCCGAACCTGAGGGGGCGCCCTTCGTACAGCCCGCCTGCATCGCTTTCACATCGCAACGAGCCGGGCTGTCCATGATCGAGCTGGAGAAACTGGAGAAGATCAAGAACCGCTATGACGAGATCGAGGCGATGATGGCCGACCCCGAGGTCGCCAGCGATCCGGAGCAGATGCGGGAGCTGGGCAAGGAGCATGGCGAGCTGAAGGACGTCGTCGAGACGATCCGGCGGTACGAGAACCTCCTGCAGGAGCGCGAGGACCTCCAGGAAATGGTACGCACGGAAGAGGGCGAGATGAAAGACTTGGCCCAGGATGAGTTGGATGACGTGCGGGCGCGGATTCCGGTGGTGGAGAAAGAGCTCAAGATGAAGCTCATTCCCAAGGACCCGGAGGACAAGAAGAACGCCATCGTCGAGATTCGCGCCGGAACGGGCGGCGACGAGGCGGCGCTCTTTGCGGGCGACTTGTTTCGGCTCTACACGAAGTACGCCGAAAGCAAGGGCTGGCCGTACGAAATCATGGATGTCTCGCACGGCTCCCATGGCGGCTACAAGGAGATCGTGTTTGGCATTCAGGGCAAGGGGGCCTTCGGCACGTTCAAGTACGAGAGCGGGGTCCACCGCGTCCAGCGCGTGCCTGAAACCGAATCGAGCGGGCGCATCCACACCTCAGCGGCGACGGTGGCCGTCCTTCCCGAAGCCGAAGAGGTCGACATCGACATCAACCCGAGCGACCTGAAGGTCGACACGTTTCGGGCCACCGGGCCCGGAGGGCAGTCCGTGAACACGACCGACTCGGCGGTGCGCATCACGCACATGCCCACGAAGGTGACCGTGTCGTGCCAGGACGAGAAGAGCCAGCACAAAAACAAGAGCAAGGCCATGCGGGTGCTGCGCTCCCGCCTCTACGAGAAGAAGCTGGAGAAGCAGCGTCAGGAGCGGGATGCGGCGCGCCGGTCCATGGTGGGGAGCGGCGACCGATCCGCGAAGATCCGCACGTACAACTTCCCGCAGGACCGCGTAACCGACCACCGGCTGGAGGGCGACGACAAGGATCACCCGCTGCAGCGCATCATCGACGGCAACCTCGACCCCATCATCGACGCCCTTCGTGCCCAGGAAAACGCCGAGCGGCTGGCGAGTCTGTAAGGTGCGTTGTGGGTTGTGGATTGTGGGTTGTGCGTTGTGGGAGGCGTTTTCGGTCTCCAGGGGCGTATCGCCGAATCCTGAACCCGGAACGCCGAACCCGGAACGCGGAACTCAGCCGAGGGCCACGTCCAGCAGCATCATGACGGCGAAGCCGCCCATGGCGCCCATCGTGGCGAGGTCGGTGTTGCCGTGGCGCTGCGACTCGGGGATAAGCTCCTCGACGACCACGTAGATCATCGCCCCGGCGGCAAAGGCGAGCGCATACGGCAGGATCGGACGGATCGCGAGCACCGCCCCCGCGCCGATCACGGCGGAGATCGGCTCCACGACGCCGGACAGCTGGCCGTACCAAAAGCTCCTGCCGGCGGAAATCCCCTCCCCGCGCAGCGGCATGGAGACCGCGACCCCTTCTGGAAAGTTCTGGAGCCCGATGCCGATGGCCAGGGCGATGGCGGCGGCAAGGGTGGCACCGGTGGCCACGTTCATCTGGATGGCCGCCGCGCCGAAGGTGACTCCCACCGCCAGCCCTTCCGGGATGTTGTGCAGCGTGATGGCCATGACGAGCAGCGTGGCCCGCCGCCAGGACGTGGGAATGCCCTCGGCGTCTTTCATTCGGGCACCGGGGTGCAGGTGCGGCAGGACGGCGTCGGCAACCCGAAGAAAGATCCCACCCACGAGAAATCCGACGACCGCCGGGATCCAGGGTGTGATTCCCTGGGCCTCCGCCATGTCGATCGACGGAGCCAGCAGCGACCAGAAGCTCGCCGCGATCATCACACCAGCCGCAAAGCCCATCATGGCGTCGAGCAGACGTCGGTTCACACGCCGCGTCACGAACACGACGGCCGCACCCAGCGCCGTGATGCCCCAGGTGAAGCATCCCGCCAGAAACGACTGGAGGAGGGGCGATTGATTGGCAAACCAGACGGGAAGGGTGTCAGCCATAGGAGGAAGTCCGATCAGCATAGGAAGGCCATACTACAGCCTACTGAATGGAAGGCGATCGGACCAATGCCCCTGTCAGAGTAGATCCTGATTTCACGAGGGCCGATTTCACCAGGGCCGATCGACAGTCTCTGTATCCGAGTCACAATGTTGAGACAAGAGGCATGCCGACGGACGCCTACGTTCAGCTCGACGGATCCATGGGAGAAGGCGGCGGCCAGATCCTGCGGTCGGCCCTGTCGCTCTCGGTGCTGATGCAGCGTCCGTTCCGCATCGCCAACATTCGCGCCAATCGGCGCCAGCCGGGGCTCCGTCCGCAGCACGTCACCGCCGTGCGCGCTGCCGCGGCCATCAGTGCCGCCCGGGTCAGTGAGGCCGAGGTCGGCACGCAGGCGCTTACGTTCGAGCCGTCTGGTCTCGAAGGGGGCACGTACGCGTTCGACGTGGGAACAGCGGGCAGTGCTACGCTTGTCGCGCAAACCGTGCTGTTTCCGCTTCTGACGGCAGAGGACGCATCTACCGTAACGGTCGAGGGCGGCACCCACAATCCACAGGCGCCCCCGTTCGAGTTTCTGGAGCACGCTTTTCTTCCCGTCATCAACCGGATGGGACCGCGGGTGACGGCACGTCTGGAGCGCCCGGGCTTCTACCCGGCTGGCGGCGGTCGGCTGCATCTCCGCATCGAGCCGACCGAGACCCTTCACCCCCTCCACCTGACCGAACGAGGGGCGGAGCGAGGGCGCCGCGCCATTGCGCTCGTGGCCAACCTGCCGCGGCACATCGGGGAGCGCGAGGTGCTGACCCTGCACGAGCACCTGCCGGGCGGTGTCTCCGACCGAGCCGTCCGTACGCCGAACGCTCACAGTCCGGGCAACGCCCTGGCACTGCTGTTCGCCTTCGAGCACGTGACGGCGGCGGTGACGGGGCGGGGGGAGAAAGGAAAGCCTGCCGAGGAGGTCGCCCGCGAGGTGGCCGCGGCCGGCGAGTCGTTTCTGCGCTCCGGCGTTCCGGTCGGGCCCTACCTGGCCGACCAACTGCTGATTCCGCTTGTGCTGGGTGGAGGCACCATCATCACGGGAACGCCCACGGGGCACACGCGCACCAACGCGCTGGTCATCGCCCGCTTTCACCGGCGGCGCCTGTCGCTGAGCCGCCGGGCCGACGCCTATCGCATCACGGCCGACGCCTGACGCATCCCGACTGCCGGGTGCGGAGAGATCAGTGGTGGCGCCAGTTGCGGGGCGGCTCGGGCTTGTTGTCGAGGATCGACTCGATCGCCTCGATGACGTCGGGTGTGAGCTGTGGAGCCACCTCCAGCGCCTGCATGTTCTCCTCCACCTGATGCGGCTTCGACGCGCCGGTGATGACGGTGCTCACGTACGGGTTCTTGAGGCACCACGCCAGGGCAAGCTGCGCCGTGGTGCAGTTCAGGCGCTCGGCCACGGACGTGAGCCGGCGGACCGTGTCGAGGCGTTCCTCGCGGAGCACCGCGTCGCGCAGCCACTCGTAGCCCTCGGTGGCGAGGCGACTGTCATCCGGAACCCCGTCGTTGTACTTGCCCGTGAGGAGGCCGCTCGCCAGCGGGCTCCAGATGGTGGTGCCGAGGCCGACATCGTCGTACAGCGGGGCGTACTCGCGCTCCACCCGGTCGCGGTGGAACATGTTGTACTGCGGCTGCTCCATGGTGGGCGGCACGAGATGCTGGCGGCGAGCCACCTCGCAGGCGTGGCGGATCTGCTCGGCGCTCCACTCGCTCGTGCCCCAGTAGAACGCGTACCCCTGATCGACCAGATGGCTCATCGCACGTACCGTCTCCTCGATGGGCGTCTCGACGTCCGGGCGATGACAAAACACCAGGTCCACGTAGTCCATCTGCAGGCGGCCCAGTGCGGCCTCGGTGCCCTCGATGACGTGCTTGCGGGAGAGGCCGGTGTCGTTCGGCCCGTCGCCGCCCCAGAAAATCTTGGTCGACACGATCAGGTCGGTGCGGTCCCAGCCTTTGTCACGGATGATCTCGCCCATCATGATTTCCGACTGGCCGCCGGCGTACGCCTCGGCGTTGTCGAAGAAGTTGACGCCGTGGTCGTAGGCGATCTGCATGC
>CAYFSC010000113.1:0-10339 GCA_964345695.1 uncultured Rhodothermales bacterium
CGGCGGCTGATGCTACGCATGCACGATGGGCAGTTCGTCCCACCGCGTCGTGTACCGCGGCGAGCGGTTCTCCCGCCTCATCGTCCAGGTTCGGTTCCCGCGGCACCCGGCGGAGGCGAGGCCGATCGTGCCCCGTCCGTAGGCGTCGTTGATGCGGTCGACTGCGTCCATGAGCGCCTCGTCCGCCTCGGTGCATTGCCCAAACAGGCTTTCCTGCTTCGGCCGTTCCGGGCGGATGTCGTACAGCATCACTCCCGCCTTCTTGTATCCCGGTCCCTCGCGGTAGATGGCCTCGAGCAGCCGCTGGGAAGCATGCGAAAAGGGGCCCGGGGCGGCCGTGTGTTCCCCGAGCGTGCCGGCAGCGGCGTTGGCGTAGTGGGGCGGCGGGCCGAACCGCTTCGTCGTGATAAACACCCGGATGCCGCGTGCCACACGCCCTTCGGTGCGGAGCTTCTCGGCGGCCCGCTGCGCATGCTTGGCGAGGGCCTGCCGAAGGGCGTCCTTCGCCTCCACCCGCTGTCCGAACGACCGGGAGCGGACCAGCGTCTTGCGGTCCGGACGCACACGCTCCAGGTCCAGGCAGGAGCGCCCGCGCAGTTCCAGCGCCGTGCGCAGGCCCACGACGGTCATCGTCTGCCGGATCCAGCGGTTGGGTAGGGCCCGAAAGCCGGCGGCCGTCGTCACGCCGTTGGCCCGCAGCTTCTTCTGATACGCGGGGCCGATCCCCCAGATGTCTCCCACCGGAACGCAGTCCAGCAGGCGCTCTCGCTCCGGTTCCGACGGGCACACGTACACGCCCGTGCCCGTCCCGGCTCGCTTGCGCGCCTTGGCGTTCTCGTCGGCGATCTTTGCGAGCGTTTTCGTGGGGCCGATGCCGACACGAATCGGGATTCCGACCTCCCGGAGCACGCGCCGCCGGATCGTCTCTCCCAGTGCGGCCAGTCTGGCCCGGTCGAGGGCGGGGAGCGCGAGAAACGCCTCGTCGATCGAGTACGGCTCCACCGCGAGGGCTTCCGCTTCCAGGATGGATTGCACCCGCCGGCTCATGTCGCCGTAGAGCGTGTAGTTGCTGGAGAGAACCGCCGCGTCCATGCGTTCCAGGGCCTCGCGCCACTGAAAGACGGGCGCGCCCATGGGCACGCCCTCTGCTTTTGCTGTTTCGGAGCGGGCGATGATGCACCCGTCGTTGTTGGACAGCACAACCACGGGCCGCTCCCGCAGCGACGGGTCAAAAACCCGTTCGCACGACACGTAGAAGTTCTGGCAATCAACGAGGGCGAAGACGAAGTCCACGGGAAGCAGAGGCTCTGCGGGGAGAGAGCGGGATCCGGCTATCCAACACTGCGGATGACGTGCTGCACGACGCCCCAGATCACCATCTCTCGCTCGCCGGTGACCTCAATGGCGGCGTACTGCTCATGCTCGGGCATCAGCCAGCAGCGGTCGCGGGCCACCCGCAGTCGCTTTACCGTCAACTCGCCGTCCACGGCGGCCACGACGATGTCTCCGTCGGTGGCCTCGTCGGCCCGATCCACGATGAGAACCGACCCGTCGTAGATGCCAGCGGCCTCCATCGAGTCGCCCTGCACGCGCACGAAAAACGTGGACGCGGGCCGCTGAATCAGGTGCTCGTTCAGGTCGAGGCCCGTCTCCACGTAGTCGTCGGCGGGCGAGGGAAATCCGGCCTGCACGCGACTGAGGTAGAGCGGACGCGGGCAGTGCGTGCGGGGCCGGACGGGTCGGACATCGATGGCAAGGGTGGGCACAGGCAGTGGGGTGTGGGGAGTGAGATCGGCGCGCAGCCCCAACATAGAAAGCGTAAAACATGTGTGCAACATGTGATGCCTTCGTTCCGGACGACCGCGGCGTGGAGTTCCCGGCGTCCCGACGCGCCCCCCGGTTGCCGGGGACAGGAGGCCGCGGCGCGCTTAACGTCTGCGGGACGCTGCCGATAATCAGGAACAGACCCGTGATTGTATTCAAGACGTTCGCTTCTCGCTGGCTTCCGCCGCGCCGACATGTTCACCTTGCGCTTCTCGACTTCCCGGCTTCTGAAGGCGGCGGCGGTCGTGGCCTGGGTTCTCATGATTGGGGGCGGGGTTGTCGCCCTCACGGAGTACCAAAACGCCCCGGGTGCCCCTGCACAAGCGCCCGCGTCGTGGCCGGCGGCCAGCACGCTTCCGCACGCACCGGACGTTCCAACGCTGCTCGTGTTTGCGCATCCGCGATGTCCCTGCACCGAGGCAACGATGGGCGAGCTCCGGCGCCTGATGCGCCACGTGGCCGGCCGGGTGCAGGTGCACGCTGTGTTCACCCAGCCGCGCGAGATGGCGGACGCCTGGACCGAGGCCTCGCTGTGGCACGACGCCGCGTCCATCTCCGGCGTCCGCGTCTGGCGCGACCGCGCAGGACGTGAAACCGACCGGTTTGGGGCCGCTACCTCCGGACAGGTGCTGCTCTACGACACGACCGGCGCCCTGCGCTTTCAGGGCGGCATCACGGGAAGCCGCGGCCACGAAGGCGCCAACGCGGGCCGCACGGCTCTCCGCTCGCTCCTGACCGGCACGACGCCCGCCCGCACCGAGACCTTCGTTTTCGGCTGCCCGCTGCATGAGCACGCCGGCGGTGCGTGCGCGACAGGCCGATGCCCACGTTGAAGTACGCTCTCCCACTCATTCCGCCCCACGTTCACTCCCATGCCTATTTCAGCACCCCACGCTTCCGACGACAGTGCGTCGCGGCGCGATGAGCAGGTGCTCCAGCGACTGCTCTCGTACCTGAAGGCCAACTACGAGGACGTGGACCGCCGCTTCGCCGTTCTCATGACGGTGCAGTGGGCCGCGGCCGTCATCGCTGCGCTCGTCATCTCACCGAACACCTGGGCCGGGGCCGAGAGCGCGACCCACGTGCACGTGTATGCCGCCATTTTTCTGGGCGGCCTCATCAGTGCGCCGCCGGCGCTGTTGGCCTGGTTTCGGCCCGGCACCGCCACGACCCGCCACCTCATCGCAGCCAGCCAGCTGCTGATGTCCGGCCTGCTCATCCATCTGTCGGGCGGGCGCATCGAGACGCACTTCCACGTGTTCGTCTCGCTGGCTTTCCTGTCGCTGTACCACGACTGGCGCGTGCTGCTGACGGGCCTGACAGTGACCGCCATCGACCACCTTGTGCGCGGCGTTCTGTGGCCGCAGTCGATCTACGGGGTGCTCACGGCCAGCCCGTGGCGCACCGTCGAGCACGCCGCGTGGGCCCTCTTCGAGGTGGGCTTCCTGGCGTTTGCCTGCGTGCAGGCGGTGCGCGTGTACCGGCGCCGGGCCGCCAAAGAGATCGAGGCCGAGGCGAAAAACGAGGAGATGGACGCTCTGCTGCAGGATCTGGAGCAGGCCAAGAAGGACGCCGAGGCGAAGCAGCGGCAGGCCGCCCAGCTGGCCGAGCAGTCGGAGGCCGAGCGGACCTACCTGGAGTCGGAGGTGGAGCGCCTGCTCGCGGCGATGCGCCAACTGGCCGACGGCGACCTGACCGTCCAGTTCGACGCCCAGAGCAGCGCGGCCGCCGACGCCGACACCGAGCAGCTCGTCGCCCAGCTCGGCCATGGCTTCAATAAGACCGTCGCCGAGGTGCGCGCGGTGCTGTCGGAGGTGGACGCGGTGGTCGACGAGACGACGACGGCGGTGCACCAAGTGGGCTCGTCGACCGAGCAGCTCTCGGCCGGCGCCGAGGAGCAGAGCGCCCAGGCCAACGAGGTGGCCGCGGCCGTCGAGGAGATGAGCCACACCATCAGCGCCAATGCCGGCAGCGTGACACGCGCTGCAGAGACGGCGCGACAGAACGGCCAGCAGGCCGAGCAGAGCGCCTGCATCGTGGGCGACACGGTGCAGAAGATGCGGGAGATCGCCGATGTCGTGCAGGAGTCGAGCGAGACGGTGCGCGAGCTCGGGGAGTCGAGCGAGGAGATCGAGGAAATCGTTTCGATCATCAACGAGATCGCCGACCAGACGAACCTGCTGGCCCTCAATGCCGCCATCGAGGCCGCCCGCGCTGGCGAGCACGGCAAAGGCTTCGCTGTGGTGGCCGACGAGGTGCGCCAGCTCGCCGAGCGCACCACCGAGGCGACCAGCAACATTTCCACGATGGTCGAGGAGATCCAGGCAAAGACCGGCGATGCGGTCGCGGCCATGCGGCGGGGCAAGAAGCAGGTCCGCGAGGGCATCACGCTGGCGGACGAGACCGGAGACGCCCTCGACGAAATTGTCGACGGCACGACCGAGACCGCCGACACGGTCAGCGAGATCGCGACGGCCACCGAGCAGCAGTCCGCCACGAGCGAGCAAATCGCGCAGAGCGTGCAGAGCATTTCGGTGGTTTCGCAGGAGGCCGCCCAGGATGTGCATCACATTGCCGACGCCGTCGCCGGCATGAAGGAGCAGACCGTACACCTCGGCCGCCTGATCGACCAGTTTATCCTGAACGACGGCCCGGACGGGGCACCGGCCGACGGGGCCGTGCCTGATTCCAGCCCGGCTGCGCCCGCCCCCCCGGCCGTTGCGTCCTCCACCCCCGACGCCTCCCGGCCCACCATGCCGCCCTCGTCCGGGGACGGCGTCCCAGGCTGAGGCGTAGCGCCCCAGTTGACGGAGCGAGGCCTCCGCCCGGAGAGCGGCACAATTTTCCGTGCGGAGTCCCCTCAATTTTGCCGTCGCATGATTTTCCTTCCCCCCTTCGCTGAACTGTCAGAAGCTCATGGAAAAATCGACTCCGATCGGTTTGATCGCCGGCTTTGCGCTCATTTACGGAGCCATTTTTCTGGGCAGCGGCTGGAAGACGTTCTTCGACCCGGCCTCGCTGCTTCTGGTCATCGGCGGAACGGCTGCCGCCCTCGTCGTGAACTACTCGCTGGCCGACCTGCGCCGCGTTCCGGAAGGGACTGTGGGCATCTTCCAGTTTTCGCCCCCGTCCATCACCCGTCGCATTGACCTGCTGTCCGACCTTTCGGGCGTGGCGCGGCGCGAGGGCCTGCTGGCCCTGGATCGGCGCCTGGACGAGCTCGACGACGAACTGCTTCGCCACGGCCTCGAAATGGCCGTCGACGGCATGGATGAAGACGAAATCAGCGAGATGCTCGACCAGCGCATTGCAGAGCGCACCCGTCGGCAGCGGATCATCCCGAAGTTCTTCACCACAGCCGGCACGTTCGCCCCGGCGTTTGGCATGGTCGGCACGCTCATTGGCCTCATCCAGATGCTTCAGAACCTGGACGATCCGACGCAAATCGGCGCTGGGATGGCCACGGCCATGGTTACCACCTTCTACGGCGCGCTCCTGGCTAACCTCGTGTTTCTGCCGCTCAGCGCGAAGGCAAAGGCCCAGAACCAGCGCACGGCCAAGGTCCGCCACGTGGTGCGCGAGGGGACTCTGGCGATTGCGCGCGGCGACAGCCCCCGTATGATCGAGCAGCGGCTGGGCTTCTTTGCCATGGACGAAGCCCCGGAGGCCGTCGAGGAAGAGACCGCCCAGGAGCCCGCCAAGGCCCGAACCGCCGCAGCCATGGCATAGGCCGCGGCAGACCGCACCGATTCCGTTCCTTCTGATCCGGACCGGTTATGAGCGACCCCTTCGATGAATCCGAGAACGGCGAGTCTGACGACGATGCACCGTCGGCCCCGTTCTGGATGACCACTTTCAGCGACATGATGACGATCCTGATGACGTTCTTCGTCATGATCGTGTCTATGTCGGAAGTCGAGGTCGCGAAGTTCAAGGAGGCCCTGAGCCACTTTCAGGGGCACCCGAGCATACTTACGGAAAACACGTCGGTGATGCCATCGCGGCATTCCATGACCCCCACGGTGCGCCACGATATGCAGCAGGAGGTCCAGTACCAGCGCTTCTTGAAGTATCTCGAGGAGAACGGCCTCGAAGACAAGGTCCAGGCCAACCGCACCGAAACCGGCATCCACGTTGTCATTGCCGACTCGGTAATGTTCCGCACCGGCAAGGCACGTCTGATCGAGCCGTCGCGCACCATCCTTCGCATGCTGTCCCGGATCCTCGACAAAAAAGTGGCCTCCGTCGTCGTGGAAGGCCACACCGACAACCGGCCCATTCAGACCGGTCGATTTCCGTCCAACTGGGAGCTGTCCACAGCCCGCGCGGCATCGTCGGTACGCTTTCTGCAACAGAATGCCCCTGAACTGGACCCGTCCCGGTACGCGGCCGTCGGGTACGGCTCGCACCGCCCGCGTGCCACCAACGAGACGCGCGCCGGACGCGCTCAAAATCGCCGCGTCGAAATTCTGTTTGACCTGCGCTCATGGAACGACCCAACGAAACCACCGCCCCGTCGGCTGCCGACGGTGAAGGCGGAACCGACGACACCGTAACTGAGGATGACAGGGGGGTCTTTGAACGCCACTTCCGAACGATCCTCGTTGCCACCGTGCTGCTCGCGGCCGTCGGTGGGATCGGGGTCACCTACCTGCAGTACGGCCGGATCGCGGAGACGGCGGCCGCTCTCCCCTTCATTCAGGCGTCGGAGCCGCCGGCCGAAGACACCAGCGCCACCTCGCCGCCGGGCGAGTACGGCTCGTTCACGGAGATGGAGGGCCTTATCGTGAACCCGGCCGGGTCGGACGGCACGCGCTACCTGGCCGTCAGCCTCGCGTTCGAGTCGTCGTCCTCCAGCGCCATGCAGGAGATCAAGAACAAGGAGGTGGTCGTGCGCGACGCCATGCTGAACCTGTTGTCGGAGCACACCGCGACCGAGCTGAGCAACCCCGACCGGCGCACGGCCCTGAAGGACACCCTGCGGGGCCGCACGAATCAGCTTCTGACCAGCGGCGCCGTCGACCGATTGTACTTCACGCAGTTCGTGCTTCAGTAGCGCGACCGCCGTGCCCGTTCGCCGTCCTTTTCCGTTGCTTTGCCCCGTTGCATGTCAAAGCCGCTGAGCCAAGAGGAAATCGATGTTCTCCTGAACAAGGAGGCGGAGGGAGAAGACCGCCCCGCACGCACGGCCGAGGAGGGCCTTCCCGACGCCAGCGCCCCCGAGGATGAGCAGGCCCAGCCGTACAATTTTAAGCGGCCTCGCCTCTTTTCCCAAGCGCAGACGCGCATCATCAACTACGTCCACGAGTCGTTCGCGCGCGACCTGTCGGTGTACCTGTCTGCTCAGCTTCGCACCATCGTCGACATCTCGCTGACGGCGGTCGACCAGGTGCTCTACTCCGAATTTGTGATGTCCAGCGCGCCCCCCTCGGCGCTCTACGTGCTGGAAGACGAGGACCTGGGACACAAATGCATCTTCGAGATCGACCCGCGTCTCGTCATCTACACCATCGAAAAGCTCTTCGGCGGCCAGGGCGAGTTTCTGGACGAGGCCCGAGAGATCTCGCCCATCGAGCAGCGCATCATGAGCCGCGTGATGCAGCGGGCCTTCCGCGAGCTTGAACAGGCCTGGCAGAAGGCCTACGACCTGTCGGTGAACGACGTGGCGTTCGAGTCCAATGCCGAGTTTGTGCAGATCATCCCCGCGGCTGAGCCGGCGCTGAATGCGTCGTTCGAGGTCCGCATCTACGACGAGCCCTCGTTCGTCAACATCTGCTATCCGTACCTGATGCTCGAAAAGATGCTGGGCCGGGCGGGCATGAAGCAGTGGATCTCAAGCTCCACAAGCCCCTCGCCGCCCGAGGTGCGCGAGCGCTACGAGGAGGCGCTGCGCACGACGGACGTGACGCTGAGTGCCGAACTCGGGCGCGCCATCCTGCCCGTCACCGAGCTGATGCAGCTTGAGGAGGGCGACGTCATTCCGCTGAACAGCAAGACGTCCGACCCGATGCAGGTGTACATCAGCGACAAGCCCAAATTCAAGGCCGTGGCCGGGCGCTCCGGCCAGCAGCGCGCGCTGAAGATCACCTCGGTCAAAGAGCCCGAGCCCGACCCCCGACGTTCCATCCTGAATCCCGACCCCAACTCCCATGACGCAGAGCACGCTCACGACGCACGTACAGACGGCGCAAACGGCGCTGAAGGACCTGCTTCGCAACCTGACGGGCCGTGAGCTTCCGCTCGACGCATCGGCCCCTGAGCGCGTGGAAGCCGCTGACGCCCAGGACAATGTCACGTCGGGCTTTGCCTTGCACGCGGCAGAGGCGAATGTGACCGTGGCACTCACCCCCGGCTGGGTGCCGCTCTTGTCCGAAGCCATGCTGGGCGAGCCGATGCAGGCCCCCGACGACGGCGCCGCCGACCTGATGCAGGAAGTGGCCGCACAGGGGTTTGGCGTCGTGCAAACGGCCCTCGCCGAAGACGGGGTGGAACTGCCCGCCCTCCGGTTTGCGGCCGCGGAGCCCGGCGAAGCCGTGGCGTCGCTGGACGGCCCGTACTGGCGCATTCCGTTCGCCGTCCAGCAAGACGACCCCTCCCTGTACGGGTTCGCGCTTCTCCCCGCCGAGACGGCGACCGAGGCCGACGCCCCAGCCCCGTCGTCCGAGACCGCGTCCGCACCGGCCTCGGCCGCCCCATCCGCCGGGCCATCCGAGCCGCCGAACAGCGCAGACGCGTCGTCCGGCAGCGTCGACGTGGCCCCTGCCTCCTTCGCCGACCTGGGCAGTGAAAACGTAGGGAGCGGCGGCGATGGCGGAGGCCCCGATAACTTTGAGCTCCTGGCCGAGGTGAAGCTGGAGGTGACCGTGGAGCTGGGGCGGCGACGCCTTCCGCTGGCCGACGTGCTGAAGCTCACCACCGGAAGCGTCGTCGAGCTCGAAAAACTGGTCGGCGAGCCGCTCTCGGTGTACGCGAACGGTCGGCTCATTGCCGAGGGCGAGGCGGTGGTGATCGACGAGCAGTTCGGCGTTCGCATCACCAGCCTCGCCTCCAAGAGCCGACGCGACAAGGCCTTTTTCTAGCCGCTCGGCTCCGCATTTCGAACCGATCGGCCGCGCAGCCTGGCCCTGATCGGTCTGACCGGAACAGCCGGCAGGGGCCCGCTCTGCCTTTTCGACTCGCCTCTTCCGTTTCGGACGGGCGGTCCGGAATCGTTTTCCTGTCGGTCCCCCTCAATTCTGCCGACGAGGTCCCGCGTCCGCTCTCCTGCACCCGACAGGCATCGCCGTGCTCACGGCCCCTGCCCCCTGGCACTGTTTTCGCGCTCTCTGCAGACGTGAGCGGGCCGGGCGATCGGCTCGTCGCCCGATCGTTTCCGCCCTCGTTCCGCGTGTCGATGCTTTCCTTGCTGCCTCGCCTTCAGGCCTCCTTCTCTGCATGGCCGCCCCTGCTGCGACGGGCCCTCCTTCTCGGCGGCGCCCTGCTCGGCCTCTGGGTGCTGGTGCAGGCCACCGCCCTCGTGCCGTCGACCCGCGCTTCGGCGCAGCAGTCGGAGGCCAATGCAGAGCGCACGGCGGCCTCCTCGACCGCATCGCCGCGCCCTGCCATTCCTCTTTTCACGTGGGGACACGCCGCCGCGGTGCTTCTGCTGCTCGCCGGGGGCGGCTACGCATTGTACCTGCACCGTCGCGGCGCCGCCCCGTCCGCTCCCTCGGCGTTCCGCCCGATGGGCCAGCTCTCGATGGGCCCCTCCCAGCAGCTTCGCCTGGTGGCCTGCGGCGGAGAGGTGCTGCTGCTGGCCGTGACCGACGATGAGGTGACGCTGCTCAAAACGTATCCGCTGAGCGCCTTCGACGCGGTCCCCGCCCCTGCCTCGGCCGACGACAGCGCGCGCGTTCCGCAGCAGCACGCGGCCTCGATGCCCGCCGGCTTCTCCGACGTGTTGAACCGCGTGCTCCGCCAGGACGCTTCCGCCTGACCAACCGCCTCCTTCGTTGCGCTACCCCGTTTCCGCCATTCCCTTGCTTGCCCTGCTTCGCCGCACCGGATGCGTCGCGCTGCTGGCTGCCGTGCTGCTCGGCGCCGCGCCCGCTCTGGCTCCGCTGCAGGAGGCCGCCGCCCAAGCCGCCGCGCCCGACACCACCCAACTCGGCCAAGGGACGTTGCCACAGGTCGACCTCGTGCCCGCCGAGGACGGATACGAGCTGCCGATCCAGCTTCTGCTGCTGCTCACCGTTCTCTCGCTGGCGCCGGCGATCATCATCCTCATGACCAGCTTCACGCGGCTGGTGGTCGTGTTCAGCATCCTGCGTACGGCCCTGGGGATGCAGCAGTCGCCCCCGCGCCAGGTCATCATCGGCCTGTCGCTGTTTCTGTCCCTCTTCATCATGCAGCCTGTGCTCCAGACCGTCCACCAGCAGGCCCTGCGGCCGTACATGGACGGCGAAATCACGCAGCAACAGGCTTTCGGCCGGGCCGCCACGCCCATGAAGCGCTTCATGCTGAACCAGACGCGCGA
>CAYFSC010000114.1:0-5344 GCA_964345695.1 uncultured Rhodothermales bacterium
GTCGTTCGCTACGCCGTCGAGGATGCCGACGGGTCCACGCTCGAAGAGCGGCTGTTCTCTGACTTCGAGACCGTCAACGGCGTGGCGCTGCCCCGGCGCGTCATCTTCCGCCGTCCCGCCCACTCAACCATGGTCATGCTGCGGTACCGCTCTCTTCGGCTGAATCCCGACGACCTGTCGTTCGCGCTGAACGTGGACGGCAACGTGCCCCGCGTTACGCCCCGGTTTTCGCCGCGGTAGCGCCTGCGGGAAGGGCCGAACCGAGCCGGCCTCCGAACCGTCCCTTTTGCCTTCACGAACGCTCTCTATCCCATGCTGCGCGCGCTCTCTTTGTCCGTTCCTTCGGTGTGCGTTGCACGTTGCACGGTGGTCGGACTGTGCCTTGTGCTGTGGGCGAGCGGTTCGGTGGCGTCTGCGCAGGATTCCTCGACCGCACGGCAGGCCCCCAAGGAGCGGCTGGAAGCCCTTCAGGAGCAGATCGCGCGCGACGAGTCGCGGCTGGCGGAGACCCAAGAGAAGACGCAAGCCTCGCTAGAGACTCTCGAGAATCTCAAGCGCGAAATTGCGCTGCGGGAGGACCTTGTCAGGACGCGCAACCGCCGGATCCGCGAGCTGAAGCGCGAGCAGGCGGCCCTGCGTGACACGCTGCAGCGCATGCAGACACGCCTCGACGACCTTCGGTCTGAATACCGCAACCGGGTCGTTCATGCCTATAAGTATGGCCGCATGCACGATCTCGCCCTCATCCTGGCCTCCCGCTCCGTCAACCAGATGCTCATTCGCGTCCGCTACCTGCGCCGGTTTGCACAGCAGCGGCGGGACAAGCAGCAGGCGGTGCGGGCAGCGGCGCAGGAGGTGGCGGCTCGCCGAGAGACCCTCGCCCAGAAGCGTGAGCAGACCGAATCGCTCCTCGCCGATGCACGGGCCGAGCAGGAGAATCTCCGGACACTCCAGGCGGAACGACGGCGCCTCGTCAGCACCCTGCAGGAGCGGGAGTCGGAGTTGCAGGCCCAGCTTCAGAGGAAGCGCGAGCAGGCGCAGCAATTGGAGCAGCGCATCCGTGAAATCGCCGCCCGATCTCGGCGCGAGGCCGAGGGCCAACCTGCCGCCGAGCAGGCTGCCTCCACCGCCGCGTACGCCTCCTTATCGGCTTCGTTCGAGGACAATCGCGGCAGCCTGCCCTGGCCCGCCGACGGGGTGATCACAGAATCCTTCGGCGATCATGTGTCCGATTACGGCACCTCTACGTATCATCCTGGCGTCCTCATCGCCACGAACCCTGCCAGTCCCGTCCGTGCGGTCTTCCGCGGGGAGGTGACCGGCATCGACTTCGTTCCGGGGTACGGCACCTATCTCGTCATCCAGCACGGCGATTACCTGTCGGTATACAGCAACTTTTCGTCGGTACGCGTGAGCACCGGGCAACGCGTCGAAACCGGGCAGCGACTCGGCGAGTCCGGCACGCAGAGCGAGCCCCGTGGGGCCGGGGTGTTTTTCGCTGTGTTCGACACCAGCAAAAGCACCTCCGTCGACCCCCTCGACTGGCTAGCGGCGCGATGACGCCCTGTGCATCCACCTGATCGGCCGGCCCTCATCCCGCGTCCATCGCAGCAAGGACGCGCCGCATGCCAACAAGGTATGCCGCGGTGCGCATGGAGACGCCATACTCAGCAGCCGTGTCACGGACCGTGTGATACGCCTGTTGCAGCGTGCCAGTGAGATCGGACCGGGTTTCGGCGAGGGTCCGCACCGGCCCGTCCAGGTTGCCCTCCCACTCAAAAAAGGACGCTGTAACGCCGCCGGCATTGACGAGAAGATCGGGCACGACCGTGACGCCTCGCTGGGCCAGCCGGTCGTCGGCGGCGGGGGTTGTCGGCAGGTTGGCACCTTCGATAACGAATCGCGCCTGCACGCTGGGTGCCGTGCCTGCGTGCAGCACTCCGCCGAGGGCAGCAGGAATCAGCACGTCACAGTTGAGGGCTAGCGTTTCGGGACCGCGGATCGGCCGTACCCCCGGTGCAGCGTACCCGCGGAGCCGCCCCGTCGAGGCCACGTGGCGACACACGGCTTCCACATCGATCCCGTCAGGCGCGTGCAGAGCGGCGGTTGCGTCGGCGACCCCCACGATGGTGGCCCCGGCGTGAGAAAGGCAGCGGGCAGCGTGACTTCCCACGTTACCCAACCCCTGAATCACGATCCGGGCTCCGGCGATATCGACGCCGTGGTCGGCAAGTACTGCCTGCGTCACGACGCACACGCCCCGGCCCGTGGCCTCGTCGCGGCCGGCCGTCCCGCCCTGTTCCAGCGGCTTGCCAGTCACGATCGCCGGCGTCGGCGTCGCCTGGCGCCCGTACTCGTCGGCAAACCACGCCATGGTCTGAGCATCGGTGCCCGCGTCGGGAGCCGGAACGTCGCGCCGCGGTCCCACGATGGGCGCGAGCCGACGGGCAAAGCTGCGTGTGATGGCCTCCCGCTCGGCGTCGCCGCAGGCCCGAGGGTCGACGGCCACGCCGCCTTTGGCTCCGCCAAACGGCACTCCCACGAGCGCCGTCTTGTAGCTCATGAGTTCGGCCAGAGCCTTCACCTCATCGAGCGACATCTCCGGATGGTAGCGGAGCCCGCCCTTGGCCGGTCCACGCGCCGTACTGTGCTGCACGCGATATCCACGAACGGCCGTCGGCCGGCCGTCGGCGGTAGTGTACGGCACCTTCAGCGTCATCGTCCGCTCTGGCATGCGCAGACGGTCCAGGCGCTCGGGCGACAGGCGAAGATGGCGGGCAGCCCGTTGCACGTTTTGCGCCACGATGTCGGCAGACGGCGGCGAAGCGGAGGAATCAGGAGACGGGGACACGCGAGCCGACGAGCAAGGCATGAACAACACAAGGTGAGGAGCGAATTCTGCGACGACCGGAGAATCGAGATTCGCTTGCGCAAAATCAAGTATTTTCCAGAATTAATTTGGCGAACTGTCCTTTTTGCCCCTATTATTTGCCTAAATTGATCGCTTGACTCGGATTTCATCATCCATATCTCCATAGCGGAGTCCGCCGTGAAGGGGTGGACTCGGGCCGTCGTCCTCCTCACAGGCACGGATTCACAGAAGCTTTCGGCCCCTCAGCCCCTGATCGGTAGGAACGGCCTTTCGCGCCGTGTATCTTATGTCTTCCGGCTGACACTAAGCCCTCACTCTTACTCGTCGCTTCCACCAACGGACTTTTCAACTCCATGGCTACACAGTATGATTGCGTCGTTCTCGGAAGCGGACCGGGCGGGTACGAAACCGCCATCCGCGCCACCCAACTGGGCATGAAGACGGCGATTGTTGAGAAGAACAAACTGGGCGGTGTCTGCCTGAATATCGGCTGCATCCCGACCAAGGCCCTGCTCAAGAGTGCCGAGGTTATGGCCGAATCTTCGCACATGTCGGATTTCGGTCTCGAACTGGAGGGATCAGTCACGCCCAACTTTCCGAAGGTCATCGAGCGAAGCCGGGGGGCGGCCAACCAGATGAACCGGGGCGTCAAGTACCTCATGAACAAGAACGACATCGACGTCATCTACGGCTACGGCCGCCTCACGGCGCCGGACACCGTGGAGGTGGAGCCGTCGGTCAATATGGACGGCGAGGAAATCGGGGAAGCCACGACGGTCACGGCCGATCACGTCATTATCGCCACGGGGGCCCGCCCCCGCGAGATTCCGCCGCTGCCCATCGACGGCGAGAACATCGTCACCTACGAGGGCGCGATGCTTCAGAGTGACCGTCCGGAGCGCCTCGTGATCGTGGGCGCCGGTGCCATTGGGGTCGAGTTCGGCTACTTCTACAACCACATGGGCACTGACGTCACCATCATCGAGGTGATGGACCGCCTTGTCCCGAACGAGGACAAGGAGGTGTCGAAGCAATTGGGGCGCTCGTTCGAGAACCAGGGCATCACCACCATGACCGGCGCGCGGGTGCAGGGCGTCGATACGAGCGATACGCCGCTGCAGGTGGAGGTCGAAACGGACGACGGCACCGAATACGTCGAGTGCGATCAGGTGCTTAGCGCTGTTGGCGTGGTGGGCAACGTCGAAGACATCGGCCTCGAAACCGTCGGCGTCGAGACGGACGGCAACGACATCGTGGTTGACGACTTCTACCGCACGAATGTCGACGGCGTGTACGCCATCGGCGACGTGACCGGCGCCCCGTGGCTTGCGCACAAGGCCAGCCACGAAGGCATTCTGTGCATCGAGAAGATTGCGGGCCACGATGTACGGCCCATCGACATGAACGACGTGCCGGGGTGCACCTACTGCCAGCCGCAGATCGCGTCCGTCGGGTATACCGAGGAAGAGGCCGAAGAAGCCGGCTACGACGTGAAGGTGGGCAAATTTCCGTTCAAGGCGAACGGCAAGGCGGCCGCACTCGGCCACCAAGAGGGCTTCGTCAAGACCATTTACGACGAAAAGTACGGCGAATTCCTCGGCTGCCACATCATCGGCCACGATGCCACGGAGCTGATCGCCGAGGTCGTGACGTCCCGCAAGCTGGAGACGACCGGCCACGAGATCATGGAGTCGATGCATCCGCACCCGACGCTCTCCGAAACGATCATGGAAGCGACGCGGGTGGCCTACGGTCAGCCGATCAACATGTAAGCTTGACGCTGCGCGTTCTGCGTTCGGCGTTTCAGCGGCACCGCTCTCGACGGAGAGGGGTGCCGTTTGTTTTGCTCCTCACACCAGATCCAGCTTCAGGCTGGACAAGCCCCGTTCCTCTCCTGTAGCGCTGCTCCTACAGTGCTGCTTGTAGTGCTGCTTGCCCCACCAATCGGCCGTCTCCCGTGACCCTCCTTGGCTTCCCCTTGGCTCCGCCATCGCCCTCGCCGGCGTCGTTGTGCTGCCAGTGCTGACGTACGGGCTCTACGTTCTTCTGCTCGTCGCGATCGGGGTGTACTTCTTCCCGCGAACGGAGACGAAGCACCTCGCCGACTACATGCTGGCAGGGCGAAACGCGGGAACGTGGTCCATCGCCATCTCGGAGGTGGCCTTCGTCGGGCTTGGGGCGACGCTCGGGCTGCCCCTTGCGTTTCCCGTTCTCTGGCGCAGAACAGCAGGGGCGGGCGTGCTCGCGGCCGTGGGGTTGGACTCGCCAGCACCATCGGCAAGCTGTATCTGTGGCCGGACGCCTTCCCGATCCTCGTCGGACCCATCACGCTCGCTGCTTTTCTGATGGCGTGCTTCCTCTCGTCGTCGAAATGGAACGCTACGTCTGCGTAGACGCGTCGTCCTCGACGAAGGGATCGTCCTGCGTGATCGTCCCGTCCGGCAGCTCAAAATACAGCGTGCCACTCCGCGC
>CAYFSC010000114.1:5444-10268 GCA_964345695.1 uncultured Rhodothermales bacterium
CCACGATGAGCACTGTTGGATCCGCCATGGTCTGAATCTGCAGCTATTCCTCGGCACGAAGAATCCACCCGTCCGGATCCACAACGACCTCCGCGTTCCGCCCCACCTCCAGCGTAGCCGCGCCGCCGGACATGTCGACACGCCGAGTCTCGCCGTCAACGGAGACCGGCACGGGAACGGGGAAGGGCGCGTCGCCGGTGTTCGTCCAACGGAGCGTGAGTGTGTCACCGTCGCGCGTGGTTTCGAGGCGCGGGAGCTCGGATTGATACAGGTAGACCATAAAGAAGCCGTCGAGTTGCTGGCCGGACACCTCTTCGGCGAGCTGCACGAAATCGGCGGTCGTGACGTGCCGGCACGGGCTACCATCGACGCTTTCCGCGGCTTCCTCCGTCGGGTAGACGAAGCGGCGGAGGACCGTGCGCAGCGCCTCCTCGCCGATGACGGAGCGGAGCGTGTGCAGCACCAGCGCGCCTTTGTAGTAGACGTCGCGTCCGTAGATGGACTCGGCCGTCGTGGCTTCGTGGCGCGCGATTTGGGTTCCGCCGGAGATCTCGCCCCGGAAATACCGCGTCGTCTCGCGATAGCCGTCCATCCCCCGCAGCGACTCGGCATACAGGGCTTCGAGGTAGGTGGCGAACCCCTCGTGGAGCCAGAAGTCCTTCCAGTCGCGCACCGTGAGGCAGTTGCCGTACCACTCGTGGGCAAGCTCGTGGAAGTGGAGCGCGTCGAACCCCGCGTCGTAGCCGAGTCCACCGGAGCGGTTGAAGTCGTTGCCGTACGCGATGATTGTCTGATGCTCCATCCCCAGGAAGGGCGTCTGCGCGATGCCGTACTTGTCTGCGCGGAACGGATAGGGACCGAGCGTCTCTTCGAGGAAGCGCATCTGATCGAGGAAATGCGGCAGCGCCGAGCGCGCGCGGCTGCTGTCTGTGGGCACCGCGTAGAACGAAACCGGCACGTCCATCCCGCTCGTGCTGGCGTACGTCGTGTCGATGACGGCGTACGGCGCGATGTTGAGCGCGACGCCGTACGTGTTGATCGGCGTGGAGACGTGCCAGCGGAAGGTGCGCGTCGAGTCGCTCGACCGTTCGACACTGCGGAGCACCCCGTTCGAGGCGGCGATGAGCGTGTCGGGCACGGTGACGGCGATGCCCATCGAATCCGGCTCATCGGACGGATGGTCTTTCACCGGCCACCACAGATCGGCCCCTTCCGTTTGTCCGGAGGTTGCGATCCAGGGCGCGCCGCCCGGCGTCTGGTCCCACGTGAAACCCCCGTCCCACGGCGGCTGGGGCGCCACGCGGGGCGTGCCGCTGTACGTGACGGCGACGCGCAGTGAATCGCCGGGCCGGGCCACCTCGGGCAGCTCGACCCACACCTGATTGCTGTCCGCGCGCCGCTCCACCGGCACATCGTCGCTCCCCGGCAGAACATCCGCCGTCTCGACCGTCAGCCGACGGTCCAGATGCAGCACGAAATGCTCCAGCGGCTGCGCGACGACCGCGTGGGCCGTTAGCGTGCCTCGGATGCGCTTTGTCTCCGGATGCACCGCGATCTCCAGGTCGTAGAACGTCACGTCGTACGCCGCCTGCTGCGACAGGAGCGCCCCGCCCGAGTCCTGCGCCGGCGTGGAGCGGCAGGCGGTTTGCAAGAGCAAAAGGGTGACGGCCAGCCTCCGGATGATGGCGATGTATTTCGACGACATAACCGCTTTGGATGCTCTGGACGCTACGGACGCTCTGGATGCGTGGGAGGACAAGAACGTGGGCACAGCTGCCCGGGAGGCATCCTTCTGCCTCCGAACGCACTCCAATTCACAACCCACAACGCACAACGCACAACGCGAAACTCGAAACGCTCACCGCACCACCGCGCCTTTCTCTCCGTCCGTCGTGAGGAGCGAGAGCGCGCCGTCGCGGTCTTCGGCCATGAGGACCATGCCCTGGCTTTCGAGGCCGAACATCTCCTTCGGCTCAAGATTGGCGACGACGACCACGTTTTGGCCGAGGAGTTCGTCCCGCTCCATGTGCTGCGCGACGCCCGCGAGAATCTGCCGCTCCTCGAAGCCGAGGTCGACCTCCAGGCGGAGCAGCTTGTCGGCGTCCGGCACGGGACCCACGTCGGTGATCGTCCCGACGCGCAGGTCGAGGTCCATGAAGTCGTCGAAGGTGATCGCGCTCTTGAGGTCGGCGTACGGTTCGTCGCTCATGCTGGTATCGGTGGGTTCGGGTTGTTCGGTGGAAACGGCGTCGGTGCCCAGCTTGTCGATCTGGGCTTCGATGATCTGATCCTCGACCTTTTCGAAGAGGATTTCCGGCTCGCCGAGCGCATGCCCGACGGCCAGGAGTGGACGTGCGGCGTCGTCCCATCCCGCAGCGTCTTCCGGGTCCTCACCCGGCGTGCTCGACCGCACATTGTGGAACTGAAGCATGTCGCGGAGGCGCTGGGCGGCATCCGGAAGCACCGGCTCCATGAGGATCGAGAGCGACGCGCAGAGCTGCAGGCAGACGTGCACGGTATTGGCGCACGCCTGGGGGTCGGACTCGCGCGTATGCCACGGCTCGGTGTCGTTGAAATACTTGTTGCCGAGGCGCGCGACGCTCATCGTCTCGAAGACGGCATCGCGCATCCGGTAGTGTTCGTACGCCGCGGCAATGGTGTCGGGCGCCTCCCGAAGCGCCTCCAGCACGGCGCGGTCCTCGTCTCCCGGCTGCTCCAGCGGCGGCACGCGCCCGTCGAAGAAGCGCTCGGCAAACGTCATCGTGCGGTTGACGAAGTTGCCGAGCACGTCGGCGAGCTCGCCGTTCACGCGGTGCTGAAAGCCTTCCCAGCTGAAATCGGCGTCCTTCGTCTCCGGGAGCGTCGTGGCCAGCGCGTAGCGGAGGAGATCCGGGCCGCGCTCGTCGCCGAAGTCGTCGAGGTACTCGTGGAGCCAGACGGCCCATCCGCGGCTGGTAGACAGCTTCTTGCCTTCGAGGTTCAGAAACTCGTTGGCGGGCACGTTCTCCGGCAGCACGTAGTCGCCGTGCGCCTGCAGCGTGGCCGGAAACATGAGACAGTGGAAGACGATGTTGTCCTTGCCGACGAAGTGGACGAGCTTCGTGTCCTCGTCCTGCCAGTAGGTGCGCCACCGTTCCGGCTCGTTCTGCTCGATGGCCCACTCCTTGGTGGCGGAGATGTAGCCGATGGGCGCGTCGAACCAGACGTAAATGACCTTCCCCTCGGCCTCCAATCCGTGCGCGGCCGCCACGTCTTCGGGCACCGGCACGCCCCAGGGCACGTCGCGCGTGATGGCGCGATCCTGCAGCCCTTCGTTGAACCAGCTCCGGATCTGACCGAGCACGTTGTTCTTCCACTCGGGATGCGTGTCGATCCAGTCCTCCAGCGCCGGCTGCATGTCTTCCAGCGGGAGGTACCAGTGCGTCGTCTCCTTGAGGACCGGCTCCGCGTCGGTGAGCGTCGAACGGGGATTCCCGAGCTCCGTCGGGCTCAGCGACGTGCCGCACTGCTCGCATTGATCGCCGTAGGCCTCCTCGTAGCCGCAGTTCGGGCAGGTGCCGACGACAAACCGATCCGCCAAAAACATCTCCGCCTCCGGGTCATAGAGCTGCTTTTCCGTTTTGAGGTTGAAGACATCCTTCGCGTCAAGCGTGCGGAAGAAATCCTGCGTCGTGACGGCGTGGAGGTCGGAGCTCGTGCGCCCGTAGTAGTCGAAGCTCATCCCGAAGCGCTCGAAGCTCTCCTTGATCTGGGGATGGTACCGGTCCACGATCTCCTGCGGGTCGGTGTCTTCGCCCAGCGCCCGCATCAAGATGGCGACGCCCATCTCGTCGGAGCCGCAGATGTACACGACGTCCTCGCCCTTCAGCCGCTGGTAGCGCACGTACAGATCGGCCGGCAGGTAGGCCCCGGCCAGGTGCCCGATATGGATGGGTCCGTTCGCGTACGGCAACGCAGAGGTCACGAGCAGGCGCTCGGCGTGGGCGTCGGAAGAGGCGTCAGCCATAGAAGCGGGAACGTTTCGACAGGGGAACCAACGGGATGCGCGCGTCGGGAGCGACACGGCATCGCAAGAATATAGCTAACGGCCCCCCTTCTGTCACGTTCGGACGCGAATTTCGAATTGCGCGTGGTGGGTTTCGGATCTGCTGTGCCGTTCGTTTCTTCCAATGTCAGCTGACCTTCCCGCTGAAACGACCGGTTCCGTTCTCCTCCCACGCCACTTATGCCTGACTTCGAACCGCGTACGGCCTCCGTCGAACGGACCACCTCCGAAACTTCCGTCTCGGTCCACCTCGCGCTGGACGACGACACCGATTACGAGAACGACACGGGCGTCGGCTTTCTCGACCACATGCTCGACCTCTTCGCCAAGCACGGAGGGTTCGGGCTGCGCGTGCACTGCGACGGCGACTTGCACGTCGACGAGCATCACACCGTGGAGGACATCGCGATTACGCTGGGGCAAGCGTTCGACGAGGCGCTGGGCGAGAAGGCCTACATCGCGCGCTACGGCCACGCATATGTCCCGATGGACGAGACGCTGGCCCGTGCTGTCGTCGACCTCTCGGGCCGCATCTACGGTCATGTCGACGTCTCCTTCGACCGGGAGAAGGTGGGCGATCTGTCGACCGAGATGGTGCCGCACTTCTGGACGTCGTTCGCCGAGCACGTGCGTTGCAACCTCCACGTGACGGTGCTGTACGGCAGCAACGCGCACCACAAGATCGAGGCGATGTTCAAGGCCGTAGCGCGCGCCGTCCGTATGGCTGTCCGCCGCGACGCGGAGCAGGATGCCGTCGCCTCCACGAAAGGCACGCTGTA
>CAYFSC010000115.1:0-10214 GCA_964345695.1 uncultured Rhodothermales bacterium
CGACGTGAACGTCACCCCGTGGCGACCCAAACGTTCCGCGTCGTCACGGCTCGCGCAGTGCCTCCCACAGCAGTTCGGCAGGATGGCGCGCGCGGCGTCCGGTGACATCTTTGATTTGGGAGCGGCACGAGAAGCCGGTCGCGGCGATGGCCGTGTCGCCATTCGTGGCGCGCACCGCCGGGGCGAGACGCAGCTCCGCCATTTGCTTCGACACGTCGAGGTGCTCGGCCTCGTAGCCGAACGCGCCCGCCATCCCGCAGCAGCCCGCGTCGATGGCGTTGACCGCGTAGCCCGGCAGCGACAGCGCCTGCTCGGTGTCGGACGTGCCGTCGAGTGCCTTCTGGTGGCAGTGGCCGTGGAAAAGCACATCGTGCGTGCCGTTCGTGCGCCAGGCGGTATCGTCGAGGCCGCCGTCGGAGGCGCGCCGGGCCACGTAATCGCTGAACGTCATCGCCTGTTCGGCCACGGCCTCCGCCCGCGGCTCGCCTGGAAGCAGGTCGAGGAACTCGTCGCGAAGCGTCAGGATGCAGCTCGGCTCGACCCCCACGATGGGGAGGCCCTGCTCGGCGTACGGGTACAGCGCCTCGACGGTGCGACGGGCTTGCTTCTGGGCCTCGTCAATGTCGCCCTTCGAGAGGTAGGTGCGCCCGCAGCAGACCTTCGCCTGCGGAACCTCCACGGCGTGCCCGGTCGCACGCAGCACCTGCGCGGCGGCCTGCAATGGCGGCGGCGTGTGGTAGGTGTTAAAGGTGTCAGCGAAGAGGACGACGCGCGGTCCCTCAGCGTCCCACGCCTGCTCGCGGAACCACTGGCGGAACGTCTGCCGCGCGAACGGGGGCACGTCGCGCTCGGCGCTGACGCCGATCAGCGTCTCGCCCATCGCGCGCAGCAGGGACTGCTCGCTCAGCCGGTTCACGAGCGACGCCAGCGGCGTTCCACTGATGAGCCGTGCCAGCTTGGGCTGATTGGCAAAAAGACGCGTGCGGAGCGGCATCGAGTGGTCCTGCCAGTACTGATTCAGCCACTCCGTTTTCATCTTGGCCATGTCCACGTTCGACGGGCACTCCGTCTTGCACGCCTTGCACTGAATGCAGAGGTCCATGACGTCGTGCATGCGGTCGCTCGTCATGGCCTCGGTATCGAGGCCGCCCGAAAGCGCCATGCGGAGCGCGTTGGCTCGGCCGCGGGTCGAGTCCTCCTCCTCACGGGTGGCCATGAAGCTCGGGCACATCGTGCCGCTGTCGAGCTTGCGGCAGGCGCCGTTGCCATTGCACTTCTCGATGGCCGCTGCGAAGCCGCCTTCCTCCGACCAGTCGAGCTCGGTGCGGAACGGCCGCGTCTGGTACTCCGGCCCCATCCGCAGATGATCGGTCATGGACGGCGCATCGACGATCTTGCCCGGGTTGAGGACGTTTTGCGGATCGAAGATCTGCTTCGTCTCGCGGCACAGGGCGTACAGGTCGTCGCCCAGAATCTCCGGATTCGCCCAGCCGCGCACAATGCCGTCGCCGTGCTCCGACGACACGACGCCGCTGTACTTCTTAACGAGGTCGAGCGAGGTCTCCGCGATCTCGCGCATGGTGCGCACACCCGCCGGGTCCGTGGTGTTGACGAACGGCCGCACGTGGAGTGTCCCGGCGGAGGCGTGCGCGTAATAGGCGGCGCGCGTGTCCGTCTCGTCAATGAACGCGGCGAGTTCTTGGATGTAATCGGCCAGGTTCTCCACGGGCACCGACGCGTCTTCGATGAACGCCCACGGCTTGTACTCGCCGTCCACGCCCATAATCAGGCCGAGCCCTTCCTTGCGGATCGACCACACGTTCTTGATGGCGTCCGGATTGGTGACGCGCACGACGGAGAAGCCCCGCTCGGAGTCGCTCAGCGCTGCGTCCAGCTCATTGAGCTTGGCCTGCAGCTCTGCATCGGTATCGCCGAAGTACTCGGTGATGAGCGCGCCGCCCGGGTCGCCTTCGATAAACGTGAGTCGCTCGGCGAAGCCCGGCGTGTTGCGGGTGCGCTCGATGACGACGCCGTCCAGCAACTCGACGGCGGCGGGGTCCGTCTCCAGCACCGTCGTTACGGCGCGGAGGGCGTCGTCGCGCGTTTCGAAGTGGGCGATGCCGAGGGCCGTACGCGCCGGTTTCTCCACGAGGTCGAGCGTGATCTCGGTGGCGACGGCGAGCGTGCCTTCGCTGCCACACAGAAGCCGGGCAAGGTTGCGCTCGTCCTCCAGCAGGGCTTCGAGGCGGTACCCGTTGTTGCGCCGCCAGTGGGAGGGCGTGTCTTCCTCGATGACGTCGCGCCCGCCGTTGGCGAGCATGGCTTCGAGGCCGCGGTAGATGTTGCCCTCCAGCCCTTCGGCGCGCATCTTCTGCTGCCAGCCGCCGTGGTCGAGCGGCCCGAAGGCAACCGGTGAGCCGTCCGCCAGAAATCCTTCGACGCGGCGGACGTGGTGGATGAAGGTGCCGTACCGGATGGAGTGGGTGCCGGTCGAGTTGTTGGCGAGCATGCCGCCAAGGGTTGCGCGGCTGCTGCTGGCGGGATCGGGCCCCACCATGAGGCCGTGCTCGGCGGCCGCCGCGTTCAGGACATCGAGCGTGACGCCCGCCTCCACCGTGGCCGTCTGCGCCTCCGGGTCGATGTCGAGAACGGCGTTGAGGTGCTTCGTGAAGTCGATGACCAGCGCGGCGTTGACGCCCTGCCCGGCCAGCGAGGAGCCGCCGCCGCGCGGCAGCACGGGCACGTTCTGCTCGGCCGCCACCGCCAGCGCCGCCTGCACGTCGCCGGCGTGCCTCGGGACCAGCACGGCGATGGGCTCCATTGCGTACATGCTGGCGTCCGTTGCGTAGAGCGCGCGGGACATGTCGTCGGTGCGCAGGTCGCCGTCAACGCGCGGCGCCAGAGCATCTCGCAGTGCCTGGTGGGGATGGGACGAAACAGCCGGGGCCATGAGGAAGCGAATCTAGCGTAGAAGTTCGGGCACTCGTCGATCCTCAGAGAACGCGACTGGCATGGCTTTTTGACCAGCGCCCTGCGACCGATGCACCAGCATCTACTGACCAACGCCCCTCGCTGTTTGACCCCAGCCTGTGCGCGAATCGTTACTTTTCTGCTTCCCGGCTACGGACCCACTCCGCGATGGCTTCCATGGCTTCTGGGGCCATCGTCGTCTCGATCTGCCGGTACTCGCCGGGGAGGCCGGTGTCGGCAGGTTGCATGAGATGGTTCAGGCCTCCCAGCTCCTTGACCGTCACATCCGGGCTGTCGCTGGCCTGCAGGGCCGAGCGCACGGGCTCCAGGTTCTGCGCAGGCGGCACCTGCAGGTCTTTGCTGCCGAACAGCGCGAGCACCGGCACGTCGACATTCCGATACATCGGCGCGGGGTCGTACGTGGCAAAGTAGCGGAACCAGGGCGAGGTGTAGCCCTGCACGAGCGACTGCGCGGTCGACGAGGACCCGCCCGCATTCTGCACGATGCGCTGGAGGCGGCGGGCAATCGTGGCGGAGTCGGCCTCGGGCGTGATGGCCTCCATCAGGCGCGACCGAAACGACCGGATGCTGTCCAGCGCCGCGGGATCGGCGCCCTGCGCTTCCGCCATGCGGACGGTCTGCTCCACCACGATCTCGCTCCCCGGAACGCCCGCCGGCGCCACCAGCACGAGGAAATCCACCTCATCGTACCGGTTGCCCACCATGGGCGCGATCCATCCGCCCTCGCTGTGGCCGTACACGCCAATGCGATCACGGTCGACCTCCGGCCGGTTTGCCAGCAGATCGACGGCGGACTCCGCGTCGCGCGCGATGGTTTCGGTCGTGAGGCTGTCTCGCGATCCCGTGGATTCGCCCACGCCACGCTCGTCAAACCGGAGCACCGCGATGCCCTGCCGCGTCAGATAATCGGCCAGGACGAGGAACAGCTTGTGCCCCATCACCTCGGCGTCGCGGTTCTGCGGCCCGGAGCCCGAGACGAGCACCACGCCCGGATGCGGTCCCTCGCCCTCGGGGATCGACAGCGTCCCGGCCAGCGTCACGTCGTCCTGCACGTTGCGAAAGGTGATGTCCGTCGTCGTGTACGGAAACGGCGGCTCCGGCTCCTGCGGACGCTCCGGGGACTCCACCTCGGCACCCTCCGACACCTGCTCCAGCGTGATCGGAAACGAGCGCCCGCCCTGCGACCAGGCGCCCTCGATCTGCGTTCCGTTGGCCTGAATCCTGCCGTCGAATTGTCCGGCGATGGAGGCCACTTCGATCGTCAGGGAATCGTCCGTCACTCGAAGACCGCTCGTTGGGATTCCTCGTGCGCCCTGGTCGGGACTGTCCATCGTGGCCGTCAGGGAGTCGCCCTTCTCCTGGATGTGGAAGACGAGCCGCAGTTGCATGCCCTGCACGCTCAAGGTGTCTTGCCACGTGCCCGTCACGTCGGGTCGGTCTTGCGCGATTGCCGCGGGCACGAGCAGAACCGCGGCGAGGAGAGCGGCAACCGATGTTTGGAGGGACCTGCGCAGAGAGGAGGCAATCATGAGGACGCGGGGCTCAGATGAAAGGGCACAAGACGATCAGAGGGCACAAGACGACCACGGAAAGCAAGATCTCCATGGCATTATACGAATGCACGGGCCCTCCATGTTACGGTCGGCTACGATGCCGGTCGGCGGTCCGCCGTCTTCCCGCGTCACACCGTCAGCACCTCCCCCCCGGCGGGAACGTGGACCTCGATCTCGGGATGGAACGTGCGGATGTTTTCTGCCATCCAGGCGCGGGCCTCGGTCTCACCGTGCACGAGAATCACCTGCTCCGGATCCATGCGATCGACGAGCGTGAGCAGGTCGCGGCGGTCGGAGTGCCCCGTAAACCGGAAGCTCTCGACGGTGCAATGCACGGGCTGCGGCCCCTCGCCGTCGGCCAGCATCACGCCCGATCCCGGCCCCTGCGCGGCGGCCACCTGCAGACGATGCGCCGGCGTGCCTTCCTTGACGTAGCCGACAAGCAGAATGGCGTTGTTCTCGTTCTCCACCATCTGCCGCGCCAGGATGTTGGACAGCGTGGGTTCGAACATCATGCCGCTGCTCACGACACAGATCGTGGGCCCCTCGAAGGCCTCCCGCTTTCCCTCGCGGCTCCGGGGCACGCGGCGCTGATCGACATCGAACACCCGAAACTCGGGATCAAGCCGCGGGGTGGTTTCGCGGGTCTGATCGTAGAGGTTGGCGATGGCCCGCATCGAACCCGCGGTGTAGATGGGCACGTCGTCCGGGATGGCGCCCTGCTTCTTGAGGCCATCAAGCAACGCCAAGGTTTCCTGGGCCCGGCCCATCACGAAGACGGGGATCAGGGCGGTCCCGCCCTGTGCAAGGGTCTCCTGCAGCACGGCCGCAAACTTCTCGGTTTCCTCCGCACGACTCGTCTGGGCGGCCTCTTCGTCGGCCCCGAGGGTCGACTCCAGGATGAGCACGTCGGTCGCGTCCGGGTACTCGCCGCCGGGAAGGATGGACTGCGGCTGCAGATTGGTGTCGCTCGTGTAGAAGACGCGCCGCTGGGTGCCGTTTTCCTCGAAGGAAAGTTCAGCCCCGACCGAGCCAAGGATGTGCCCGGCCGGATAGAACTGCGCCGAGACGTCGTGTCCGTGGCCCGAGCGGGTCACGTCAAATGGGGTGCCGAGTTCATGTGTGAGGTAAATATGACTCGCAAAGCCGAGATCGTCCTCTGTGAAGAGCGGCTGCGCGTCGGTTGTCCCCTCCTCCAGCTTGCGCTTCTGGAGCCGCGCCGACGCCGGCAGGAGAAACTCGACGAGCCGCTTCGTCGCGCTGCTCATGTGCGCCAGCACGTGCGGAAACTCGCGCAGCAGTACCGGGAGCGCCCCGATGTGGTCGTGATGCGCATGAGTGACGAGCGCGTGGTCGACGTACCGCTCCGGCGCGTCGTGGATCAGATCGAACCGTGGCAGCGACGCCTTTCCTTCGTGGCGCGGGTCGACACCGGCGTCCAGCACAATGCCTGTGCCCCGGATGTCGAGGAAGTGACAGCTTGCTGCGACGTCTTCCGTGTCGCCCAGGGCGATAAAGTCCATATGGGAGGCGGGCTGCAATTGGGGAGAGTGAGGGTGCGCGAAGGAGCCGGACCGTTACCGGGCGTGCAGACTCTTACTGTGCGGGCTGGAAGCCCTCCGCACGCACTGGCCTCGGCCCGGAAGGCATCCGCTCGTGAGGAGAGGTCGGCAACCGCCGGATCCGACGCATTGTTTCCGGAGCGGCGGCGCGGCGCGGCGACAGACTCGGGCACGCAAGCGCCCCGTCCGTCGCTGTCCCGCTGCCGAATCATCCGCGGAGCGCCCAAGTTCCTGAAACAGCCCCATGACCCTGGCGTCCGACTTCTTCTATGCGGTCCCGTACACCGTTGCGCATCGTTGCATCGTACCGCGCATCGTACCGCAGCACCGGATTCGTCCGCCTCCCTGCTTCTTGCTTGCGTTTGCCCATGTCTGAGCACAAGGTGTGGCTCATTGCCGCCGGCGTGATCGCCGTGGACCTCGCGCTGTTTATGGTGCCCGTCGTGCCCTTTATCGCCGCATACATTCTGATTGCGCGACCGCCCTGGTTCAGACGGTTCATCGACGACGTGTACGATCGCTCTTGATGGTGGCGCCCCGACTGGGCCGCCCACGAAACGCTCGGGCGCACCACGGGCCACGATCCGCCCGCGCAGATCGGAGCGCGCGACACCCTTTCCGTGCATCTCTACGGAACCGTGGGGCCAAACGGATGCTACACACTGGCCCGCATCGCGTCGGAGCGCACCGGATCACGTCTGACGCTGCGCCCTCTCGTCGCGGACGCCACGGACGAGCGGCGCATGTGCACCATGGCCGTCGTTCCGCTCGACGCGACATACACCGCGGCCCCGCCGTTCACCGAAGGAACGCTCCGCATTGTCGTGCCGCAGGCGAGTCAGACGAATGTGACGACCACCGTAACAGTGACCGCAGCCTCCACCAATTCCGGCTGACGGCCGCCCCGCTTCTGCCCTGCTCCTACGAGGCTGCTCGGCAAAGACCTCACTCGGGACTCTGCATCCCCGCCCAACCGAGTCCGCCGCAGACGACGCGCTCTAGCGCGCCGCAACCCTCCGCATTCCGTAACGTCTGTCCGGGCAATCTCAGGGTGGGGAACAGATTCGTGGGCGGTCCCTCCGATCTTTAAAGCACTATTCCCTCTTGTTCAACGCCTCTCTCCATGGTTTCTCCTGCCCCCGGTTGCGTCCCGCCTTCCGTTCGTCAGTCGGCCTTCTTCAGCGCGGGGCTTTTGGTTCTGGGACTTGCGGCCGGTCTGCTGCTTGCCTTCCCTGCGACCGGACAGGCGCAAGACACGACCGACGTGTACTCCCAGCGGTCGCCCAGCCGCGACGGAACCGGCAAGGTGTACTTGGGCCGGGAGATTTCGAAGGTCATGGGCCACCGCGGAGCTCGGTGGCTGGAGCGCCCGGAGCGGGCCCGCAAGGAGCGCCCCGACCTCGTGGTCGACAGCATGAACCTGCGCCCGACGGATGGGGTGGTCGACATCGGCGCCGGAACGGGATACTTCACCGTCCGCATCGCCCCGCGCGTTCCCCAGGGCCGGGTGTTCGCCGTCGACATCCAGCCCGAGATGCTGTCCATTCTGCGTGACACTGTGGCGCGTCGCGGCTTGAACAACGTGACACCGGTCCGCGGTACCGTCACCGATCCTCGCCTGCCGTCCGACTCGATCGACGCTGCGCTCATGGTGGACGCCTATCACGAGTTCTCGCATCCGCGCGAGATGATGCTGTCTCTCAAAGACGCCCTGGTGCCGGGCGGACGTGTGTTTCTGGTGGAGTACCGGAAGGAGGACCCGAGCGTCCCCATCAAGCCGCTGCACACCATGACCGAAGCCCAGGCGCGCAAGGAGATGGAGGCCGTCGGCTTTGAGTGGGTGGCGACCAAGGACATGCTCCCGCGCCAGCACTACATGATCTTCCGAAAGCCCGCGCAGTAAGTCCCGGCGGTCATTTTCTGAAGGGCCACGGGTCGAATGCCGGAGCAATCTGCCATTTCGGAGTGGGGCGTTTCCTTCGAAGCAACAACTTCACACTGTTGCGGTAGCCCCTCTCGCCTGCCAGTCTCGGGACTGCAGACGCGCACCGCCGTTGCGACCGAACACCTCCCGGACGGATCCGTGCCTGCACAGAACGGGATTTCCAATTCGCCACCTTCCGCTTATGTGCGGTTGCTCCGCTTCTCGCTGCGGGGGGTCGTGGGGACTCGCGGGTCTGGTTTTCATCGCGGTTCTCCTCGGCGCCTGCAGCAGTCCGTCAACCCTCCAACGTCACACCCTTTCGGGCGCGCCGTCGGTGGATGGTTCGCTGGACGAGTGGGACGGAAGCCTCTCGTACGTCGGCGAAAAGCCGGTCTCGCTGAGCGTCGCCCCAACCGACAGCCTTCTCGTTGTCGCTGTCGCACTGCAGGATCGCAGCCTGGTGCGCTCGGTAGCCAAGAATGGCCTCCGAGTCTGGATTGACCCTACGGGCGGAGAGCAGCGGACCTACGGCATCCACTATCCGCTCGGCCTTCGCAAGCAGCGCGCCTCGCGGTCCGGGCCGGAGCCGTCGGCGGCGTCTCGATCTTCCCGCTCACTGTCGATTCAGGACGTGTCTCTGTCCGAATTGGACATCATCCGCGGGGAGGCCCACCGGCGCGTTCCGGCACGCCACTCATCAGGGCTTCGGGCAAACGTGAGCCTGTCGCAGGGAGCGCTGATTTACGAACTGGCGATCCCGGTGGGCGACGCGTCCGGTGCGCCCGAGAACTACGGCCTTCGCCAGAAGCTGCGCGGCCCCATTGGTGTGGGACTGGAAACGCCGGCGCCGGAAGACGAGTCGATGCAGCGTCCAGACCGCCCGAGTCAGGGCATTCCGTCGGTGACCGGAACATCGCAGCGCGGGCGCTCGCCCCGCCAGGGACGGCAGCAACCCCCCGCCTCCTCGCAGCAGCAGAGCCCGGACCTGCCAACGCTGGACGTGTGGACGACCGTTGTTCCTGCCTCGGGCGAGTAAAAGGGGCGGGGCCGCCTCCCATTCTCGGCCGGAACCGGCGGCATCGCCGCTTCCCGCCACGTGGGGCGTTCTTCCTTCGCGTCGCGTCATTTCGCCCCAACCGGCACGGCCCCCGGCTCTCTTCGCGTGCCTGAAGCGGTCTGGTTGTCGTCGCATCCGCCCCGCTGTGCGGCGTTTTGCCGCCGCTCGCGCCCCTCTGACAGCGGTCGCGCGCATGCTGGTCTGCGGTCCTCATGGACCTTTCTGGCCTGGCATGTGCTTTGCGGTCTCGTTTCTGTACCGTGCACGTCCGACCCCTGGCTGCTTCATAGTGGGGCGCTGCGGCGCCCGCTCGCGTCCCCTCTCTGGACCGCGCGAGGCCGTCCTGCACGGGATCGTCCGTCCTCTGCTCCTCTTCACGTTCGGCATCACCATCATGGAGGATACGTGCAAAGGCCCCGTAACCTTTGATACTCCCGATTCGCCCCAGGAAGCCCGCCAGCGGCTTTCGGAGCTTCGCGATCACATTCGAGACATCCAGAACAAGCTCGCCAGCCACACCCCGAACGGCACGGGGTCGGCGACCAGCAGCCGCTGGCAGGACGTTGCCCTGCGCGCCCTCCTCGAGCGGAAGCAGGAGCTGGAGCACCTGCAGGAGTGGCTGCACAAAAGCCAGATTCGGAAGACGGCCGAAACCTTGGAGGTGGATCTCGACCAGGCCGACGACGTCATCCGCGTCGCGAACAATCTGATCCAGACGCTCCAAAACGAGAATCGGGCGGAGCTCACGGAGTTTGAAACGCGCATGGTGGACCTCGTGCGATTTTATGTTCTGGAGAAGAGCAGCTACAGACAATAGCGACGGACGCTCCATCCGCAGACAGCCACAGAACGCCTCCAGTACCGCACCGGCTTCGCGTCGATGTTCTGTGAACATTCCGGGCCGCTGGAACCTGTTCTCATGACGGTATTTCAAAGGGACCGAAATCATCAGACGGTCCGGTAGTTCAGTTGGTTAGAATGCTGCCCTGTCACGGCAGAGGTCGCGGGTTCGAGTCCCGTCCGGACCGCACCGACTCCCCGCTAGGCCCTTGCAGGCTTAGCGGGATTTTTTATGCGGCGCGACAGGCGGGTGGCCCCTTTCTGCCCCGAGCGGTCCGCATCTTCTC
>CAYFSC010000116.1:0-9960 GCA_964345695.1 uncultured Rhodothermales bacterium
GAGTGCACAGATCAGTGGAATGGTTCTCCGTACGGCCTGTGCGGGCGTGCGAGGTACGAACAGACCCCAAAACGACATCATCCGAGGCTCCTCCGTCGCTTCGACCGTGATTCGGAGCTCCACAACCTGTCCCTTGCAGCACAACCCGCCCTCAGTCGTGGGTGAGACCAGCGAGCCATTGCGCGTAGCCGTACGACCGGTCTGCATCGAGGGCCGGCGGCTGGCCCTGAGCAAAAAAATATCGACCCATGGTGGTAAGGGTCCCGGAAAGGGCATGGGGTTCGCCTTCCGCTTCCACGCAGATCGTCCACGCCTTTCTTCCGCGCAACTGCACGACGGTCAGTTCAATGGCGGCATCGGCAGGCGAAGCGGCCTCCTCATCCTCCAGGAGCGTCGCCTGCTCATCGGGGTTCATCGTGAGTTTGAAACGTTCCTTGTGGACCGGATGCCAGAGGTCGGTCGGATCGTTGTCGAGTGCGTCGGTGGGCGTCTTTGTTGGGAAGTTCCATTTCACCCACCGTTCTCTGATCCCTTGGACGCGGTCGCCAAGGTCCATCAGGGCAGGCTCCGCCAGGCGGTGCTTCGTCTGGATCTGGCCCTCGCGCAGCTTCACGTTCATCGCCGGATCGTTCGAAACTAGATACAGGTCCGTACGGGTCGATTCTTCTCCGGCGCCGAGCGCGGTGATCCAATCGACGACCGAGGCCGGGGGGGCTCCCGGCATGAACCAGCGGATCTCCAGGGTATGCTCCATGGAGTTGCAGGGGACAATGGGCAGATGGAGAGGCGACGTTCCGATCTGGGAACGGTTGGGTCAACGGGTGCGCCGGCGGGCCCGGTGCATCAGTTGCTCTTGCAGGCCGCGGGCGTCGGGTGCGTCAGGGACGCGCTGGACGTAGCGGCCGTCCGGGTGCAGTTCCCAGGCAGATCGAGAGTCGTGGAGCGCTCGATCGAGAATGTCGATAACCCGCGCCTTGAGATCCGGGTTACTGACTCTCACGATGGCCTCGACCCGGTCGTTCAGGTTACGGCTCATCCAGTCTGCGCTGCCCATGTAGGCCTCGGGGGCGCCGTCGTTTCCGAAATAATAGATGCGCGTGTGCTCGAGGAAACGTCCCAGAATCGACAGAACCCGGATGTTCTCGCTGTATCCAGGCAGGCCGGGGCGGAGGCGGCAGTGCCCACGGACGATCAGGTCCACGTCCACGCCGTGCTGCGAAGCACGGTACAGGTGCTCGATCATACCCTCGTCGTTGAGCTGATTCATTTTGGCTACGATACGACCGCGGCGACCGGCCTGCGCATGCTCGATTTCGCGCTGGATGAGGTGCTCAAATCGGGTGCGCATGTTTTGCGGAGCCACCAAGAGTTCGCGATAGTCTTGGTCTGGCGCGTATCCCGTGAGGTAGTGGAACAGGTTTGTGATGTCGTAGCCGATGTCCTCGTTGCAGGTAAGAAGGCCGAGGTCGGTGTAATGGCTGGCGGTGTGGGAGTTGTAGTTGCCGGTGCCGATGTGGCAGTAGGTGCGCGGCCCGTCCTCTTCCTGACGGATGACGAGCGTGACCTTCGCGTGGGTCTTGAGACCGACGAGCCCGTAGGCCACGTGCACGCCGGATTCTTCCAGCATGCGGCCCCACTCGATGTTGTTTTGCTCGTCGAACCGCGCTTTCACCTCCACGAGGACGGCGACCTGTTTGCCGCGTTCGGCGGCGTCCACAAGGGCGCCGACGACGGGCGAATCGTCGGAAGTCCGGTACAGCGTCTGCTTGATTGCCAGCACCTGCGGATCGTTTGCGGCTTCCTCGACGAAGCGCTGCACGCTCTCCTGAAACGACTCGTACGGATGGTGCACCAGGATGTCGCTCTCCCGAATGGCGCTGAAGATGTCCGGATAGTCGGCCGTTTTGCCATGGCGTACGAGCGTCGTCGGGTCGCCCTCTCGGCGGAGGCGAGGGGGGATGACGGGATCCCACGGTTCGTAGTGGTACTCCGGAAGGTCGAGCTGGGCGAGGTCCATGCAGTCGGCGTGGCCGAGGATGCTCCGCGTCTCGTAGACGTCCTCCTCGCCGATGTTCAGCTCCCCTCGGAGCAACGAGCGGACCGCTTCCGGCATGTCGGGGTCGATCTCCAGACGCACCACGGGGGCGAAGCGTCGCTCCCGGAGCTCTTCGGAGATCATCTCGAGGAGGTCGTTGGCCTCTTCTTCGTCGCGGCGCATGTCGGCGTTGCGCGTGACGCGAAACGTATGCACGCTTCGAACGTCCATGCCGCGAAACAGGTCGTCGAGGTTGTGCGCGATAACCTGCTCCAGCGGGACAAAATGGTACGGGTCCGGCAGCGGGACCCAGCGGTCTTGATTGACGGGAACTTTCACGCGGGCAAACTGCTCCGTGTCGCGGCGCGGGTCGTAAAGCATCACCGCGAGCGAGAGGCTGAGGTTCGACAGGAACGGGAAGGGATGCCCGGGATCGACCGCCAGCGGGGTGAGAACGGGAAATACGTTCTCCTGAAAGTAAGCGTCGATGTGGTCCCGCTGATCGCTTGTGAGGACCTCATAATCGAGAATATGAACACCGGCTTTCTCGCGAAGCTGGGGCACAAGGGTCTCCCCCCAGAACGCGGTGAGGCGCCCGTACAGCCGCTCGACGGCGGTTCGGATGAGGGTGAGTTGCTCCTGCGGGGTGCGCCCGTCGGGCGTGGAGGCCGTGACCCCAGCCGCCGCCTGTCGCTTCAGGCCACCTACGCGCTTGCGGAAAAACTCGTCGAGGTTGCTCGCGCTGATGGCAGTGAAGAAGACGCGTTCGAGCAGCGGCGTGCGGTCGTCGAGCGCCTGGTGCAGCACCCGCCAGTTGAAGTCGATCGTGCTCAGCTCGCGGTTGAAGAAGAGCGACGGATGGTCGAGTGGGGCGTCGTCGGGCACGTCTTGCACCACGACCGACGGCAGAAACGTGGCGCCGGTGCGGTTGGGATCCGCGGCGTCGGCCGGCGCCGCGCCGCCCGTCTCATCCGGAGGAGAGCCGGTGACTGGTTCCGGAGCGGCGTCGTTGGGCGACGCAGGGGATAAGCGAAGGGAGGCGTTCGGGTCCATGGGCGGGATAGAGCGTGTCGGGGGCGACGGGTATAGGTAGCGAAAACGGACGCCACAGGTTTCCACCTTCTTCCGGCGTTTTGTTATGTTTGTGGATGGCGGCCCGCTGGCGCCCGTCCGCACGGTTCACCCCACCTGTCCTCCTGATGGAATGCTTCCCCTTCCGGCAATGTGGCGGCACGCCCTCGCCGCTTTGGTAATCGCTCTGGTCGTTGTCGCACCGAGCCACGCGCAGGGTGTCACGCGGCTGAATGCAAACGTGTACCAGGTGGCGTACCGCCCGCCCACGGCGTCCTACCGTATGGTCGAGGGCACGCACTTCGACCTGATCTACCAGGTGGGGGCCGAGGACGCCGCCGTACGCATCCGCCGCGCGCTTACCGAAAGCCTGGCGGGTACCGACACGCTCGTCGGCAACACGCCGGGACGGCTTCACATGCCGGTGGTCGTCGACGCCTTTTCCGATCGGTCGAACGGGTTTGTGACGCCGTTCCCGTTTAAGCAGGAGATCGAGGCCCCCAGCCTCCGGAATGACGCGCTCGTGGCCCGCTCATCATCGTGGCCTGCTCTCGTTGGACCGCACGAGCTCGTTCACGCCATGCACGGCGCCATGGATGTGGGCTTTGGGTTCGGGGCGGTCGTGCGCTGGTTTGCCCCCGACGCCGCGCGCGCCACCAACCTGACGGCCCCGCGCGGCCTCGTCGAGGGCATCGCGGTCTACCGCGAGAGTCAGTTCGAGCCGGGGGCGGGCCGGCTGAACGCGCCCCTGTTCCGCATGAAAATGCGCGCGGCCATGCTGTCGGACGATCCGTGGTCGCTCACGCAAATGATGGAGCCTCCGCGCTTCACCCAGCCGTTCAACCGCTTCTACATCGGTGGGGCGCACGCCTTCCAGGAGTGGACGGAGGCGGGCGAAACGACGAGCACGGCGTTTTTCCACAAGGCCACCAAACTGCACAATCAGGTTCCGTTCCTAGGATTTGGCGTTGGGCTCTGGCACGGGCTCGGAACGCCGCCGTGGAGGCTCGAGGACACGCTGCGCACGCGACTTCGCGACCGGTACGCGGCCGAGCTCGGTCGGCTGCGCCCGTTCACGGAGCGAACGGTGATTGCCGGCCAGACGGGACACAACTACCGGCGCCCGTACTGGATCGAGGAAAGGACGCTCGTGGCTTACCTGCACGGCTATGACGTGCGCGCCGGCTTCTACCGCATTGATGCTACGACGGGCACTCGCACTCCGATCCGCGTTCAGTCCATTACCGAGGACTATGCATACACCGTGGCGCCCGACACGTCGGCGCTCTACGTATCGCGCTACGTCCCCGACCCGTGGGTGCCCACGCAGGAGGTGGCAGAGGTCGAGCGCGTCAGGCTGGCGTCGGGCATCGCCACGCGTCTCACGAGCGACGGACGCGCCTTTGCACCGGCTGCGATGGCGAGCGGAACGGTCTGGGCCATTCGGAATGAGGGTTCGTTCACGCAGTGGGCGGTCGTCGAGGCGGGGTCAACGCGCGCGGTGACAACCCTGGACCGCACGCGGCTCAAGCACGTGGTACCGTCGCCAGACGGGAGGGAGGCGGCCGTCGTCGTCAATGTCGACGGGCAGCAGCGGGTGTACCGCGCCACCGACACCGGGGATGGGACACCGCGCCTTACCCCCTGGTTTGGATTCGAGGACGCCCTCGTGTATGACGTGAGCTGGGGGCCGGACGGGCGCTACCTGCTTTTTGCCTCTGATCTCACAGGCAGGGCCAACGTCTTTGCGTTCGACACAGAGACGCAAACGGTGACGCAGTGCACGAACGTCCCGTTCGGGGCCTTGGAACCGGCGCTATCGCCGGATGGGACGATGCTCGCGTTCGTGGAGTACCAGCACGAGCGGCACGAGCTCGTGCGCACGACCTTCCGCCCGAACGACGCGCCCCGGGTCGACACCGGCCGCGTGCTCGTCGGGGCGGAGAGTGCCCTGCCGCTGCCGGAGGCCGCCCCTGCGCAGCCGGATCCAGCATTCGACGACAGCCGTCCGTACCGGGCGTGGCGGCATCTGGCGCCGCGGATGGCGTTCCCGACGCTGCACTACGACACCGACGAAACGGATGTCTCCGACGCTCCGCGGTTCGAGCGGCTCGGTGTGGGCGCTGGCGTGGGCGTCGCGGGCAATGACCCGCTGCAGCGCTGGATGTACCGCGGCGAAACCTACTGGCAGAACGGACGGCTGTGGGGCAATGCCACGATTCGGACGGCGCGCTGGCGGCTCCGCCCCTCACTCACCGTCTTCAATACGCCCGAGACGCTGCCTGCCGTGCTCCCGGCCGACACAGGGCCGCAGCCGGCGCGGGTGGGATTGGAAGAGCGGGGCGTATCCGTCGGTGTGCGCCTGCCGGTGATGCTCCGGTCCAACGTCGTGCAAAGCTCCGCGATCGCCTCCCTCGCGGGGCAGTTCCGCCAGACGCGCCTGTTCGGCACGGCGGCCGAAACGCTGGACCGGCAGCGATCCACGCAGGTCACCGACTGGACGGACCGCTGGACGCTCTTTCCGCGGGCTGCATGGGGCTATCGCTTGCAGCAAAACCCGCGCGACCTGGTGCCCAACCAAGGACTCGTCCTGCGCTCGTACGCCGAGATCGACGCGTGGACCGACGGCGTGGCAGCAAGCCGGGCGTGGGTCACCGAGGCCGACGTGTACGTGCCGGTTTCGCTGCAGCATCACACGGGCCTCCGCCTCGGGGCGGGCGTCGTCACGCAGAACGCGGGCTCCGTCGTCTCGCTCGCCTCCTTCCTGCCACGCGGGTACGAGAACACGTTCCTCGGGTCCGGCACCTTCGGCCGCCTCGGTGCCGAGATCACGCAGCCGCTCTGGTACGTAGATGACGGCTGGACTCTGGTCCCCGTTTACATGAAAGGGCTCTACGCATACGGCTTCGGGCAGACGCTGGCGCCCGTCGACGACCCGTCGGCGACGCTATCGTCCGTAGGTGGAGGCCTCGGCGTTCAGCTCCGCCTGTTCTATGTACTTGACGTTGCCCTTGAGGTTGGAATCGCGTACCGGGTGGAGCCCGGCGACGTGGAGGTCATCACCCGGTGACCGGACCGAGGGGAGAACGCGAAGGACGCGTAACCTTTCGGAAGAATGGGCACGTGTGGCGCCCCCTGCACTGCGTCGGATCCCCCGCAGGTCGAACCAATCGTGGTCCACATCGTTTACCCCAAGCATTGACTGCTCATCGACCTCGGGATCTCCAGCATGGAAAAACTCCGTTGCAAGACGTGTGGTTGCGAGAGCCTGCGCCCAATGCAGGTCGTATTCGACGAGGACGATGACGTCGACGACCTGATTGGGGAGGACCAGGAATCTCGATTCTATAGCTGCCAGGTGTGCGGCGACAACTGGCTGACGGTGAAAGAGACCTCGGCCGGCGGCGATTGTACCATTACGTTTGTCCATCAAATGGGAACGTCGCCCGTGCTCAAGCGCGTGGCGCACATGTCCAACTCGATCGTCGTCAACGATGAGAACGTCGACGAGTGGGAGTACTTCTTGGGCGACGAGCCCGTGGAAGAGGACGAGTGGGAGGATCGTCTGTCCGATCGCCGCGATACCCTCAAATCCACCTGCGTCAACTGACACGGGGCCGCTCTTCTTCGCATCATCTCGACGCGGAGTCTCGAAAGGGACTCCGCGTTTTTCGTTTGGGTCGTTGCTCACCGCCCGAATTGCCAGCGGAGTTGAGCCGCCAGTTCCCGGAGACGGTCGCCTGGCGTTTCGTTCAAGCCCGACCCGAACGCCGTCACGTTGTCGAAGCGAGTGACGCTGTACTTGGCCTCCAAAGTCAGGGCCCGATGGGGCCGGAACCGGGCCCGCACGTACCAGCGCTGTCCCTGCCCGAAAAAGGCCGGCACAGAAAAAGCGTAAAGCAGGTCCGGTTCGTAGGCAAAGACCCGCGCCGAAAAGTCGTCGGTGTCGAAGACGGCAAGCCGCGTGTCGAGTTGTAGGCTTGGAGTGGGTTCGTAGCGAACGTCCTGGTAGATTAGTGCGCCCGCAGAGTTCGTAGTCGGAGTCGAGACGCGGGTGGCTTCCACGCGAGTGCGAACGGTCAGCCGATTGCTGAAGGCGAACGATCCGTGCCAGCGAACCGACCGTCGGGTTTCAGATTGCACGCCTGCGAGGAGCCGTCCGCCGGCGTCGGCGATCTCGGTGCCATCGTCCCGCGTTTCGGTCCGCACTTGCACGTAGTGGTCGATCCAGGGACGAGGTGTGTGCTCCACAACCAGCCGGGCGTCGATGCCGGCGGACGGGCGGGGCACGCCGAAGCGGAGCCAAGGAAACCGGTACTGATCCACGTACGCAGCCACCGTCCAGTCCTCGGCGACCCGCTGCTGCAGGCCGAGATACACGCCGCGCTCGTTCTGCGTTGCGCCGTTCCGTTCTCCGAACGCATACCCATGGAGGCTCGCGAATGAGCGCGGGTACATCCGCCCCACCACAACGGCGTCTGTGCGAGGCGTTTCCAGCGTGAGGCCCCCCACGCCGCCGTACGACCCAGACGGTGCGCGTGCAAGCTCCCCGAACATGGTGAAGGGGGCACGATACCCCGTCGCAAACACGCTTGCCATGAAAGCAGAATCGCCCGAAAAGTCGAATCGTTTATACGGAGCGTCGCCCGGCAGCACCGGACGGTCGAACCGGCTTCGGTACAGAGCCCCCCCGACCTCAAGGTCGTCCCATACGCCTTGGAGGGCCCCTCCCCAAACCGTTTCATGCAACGCGTCCTTCCGACGAATCTCCGACGGCGTGCGGTGTAGGCCGCTGCCGGCGATCGTCACGGCGGGTTGCACCCCGGAAGCGGAAGATTCGGCGTCCGGGGGACCCAGCGTCGCGTCCAGTGTCCGTCGCGATCCGAAGCCGGAGACGGACAAAGAAGGCGTTATCCGAACCGTGGTGGCGAGGCCACGGAAGAACCGGTTCTCTTCTGTCGACGCGAAAGGAACGAGCCCGGGCCCGCTGCGGGGCAGAAAGCCGACCACGGTTCGGCTTTTCCCGAACGCGATGCCTCGCCACAGTGCCACGCCTTGTCCGAACGCGGCGGTAAAGTCTCCGATAATCAGCGACTGGAGCCGCCCAAAGTCGCGAAGTGCAACGGAGCCCGAGACGTGATCGAAGCCGTAGTTGCGCCGGCTCGGCTCCCAGGCAAACGCTTCGCCGGGGTCTTTGTCGAGCGTCAACGCGGCGCGGGCCCGACGCGCATGTTGGATCTTGATCCGCGTCGTGAGTCGGACGGGTGAGCCCACGAAGAGAGTTCGGGTCGTGTCGTCGGAGTAGCCGCGTCCCAGGTCCAAACGACGCTCCACGCGTTGCATCACATAGCCGTCGAGGTTTGACAGGACACTCGACAGCGAGGGCACCGAAGGATACGGCGTCTCGCCGCTCTGGAGCGTCGCGTCCGGGCTGGAGAGTGCACGCAGGTACGGGCGTGCTCGCAGCAGGCGCCGTGCGGTCATGCCGTCCACTTCTTGCAGCGCCTCGAGCGAGGCGAAGGGCCCCTTTGTCGTGCGATGCCTAACGATCCGGCGGGCAAGCAGAAGAGGGATGGAAGGGATCCGTGCCAGGTCTTCGGCCGAGGCCGTGTTCACGTTGCGCGGTTGCGCGGCCAGCTCAGCCAGGAGTTCAGCGATCTGAGTCGGATCGCCGGTTTCGGCGTCGAGGTCATCGACGGCATATTCGACAGTGGATTCCACATCCACTGTGTCCGGAGGCATCTGCGGACCGGGATCCTGCGCCAGTAGGGATCTACTGAGCAGCAGAACGATGATTGGGAAGCAGCAGAGAGTACGCATCGCTCAACGTCGACCAGGGGAGGGGAAAGGGGCGTGCAGGGAGGGCACGTCACCACCGGATTCCGAAGGACGCAGCTGGTGACCATCCAAGCTCCTGGTGGTTTTCGGCGGCCACGTCGGCCTCCAGCGCCCCCAGCGACACCCCGGCGCCAGCCGTAAAGCGCGTCGGGTCGGAAGCCACACCGGCACGAATCCGGAGGATGTCGACCGGTTGGACCTCCAGCCCCCCGCGCAGGGAGAGCGGAAAAGCGATGTCCTTAAAGACGTCAGCGACGACTCGCACGCGACGTTCGGCCTCGTAGCTCAGCCCCACGGCCAACGTCTGAGGCAGAGAGGTGTCGTCCGAGAGTGCGGGTTTGTTGACGTTCGTGGCGTGTGCCCCAAAGTCGAGCCTTGGCAGCACCTCCACGAGAAGCCCCAGGTGGATCCCGAGGGCGCCTGCCTGGCCGTACCCGTCAACGCGAGTGTGGTAGTACCGTAGGTTGATTCCGGCGTGCAAGGGGCGGGACGTACGAAACGAGAAGGCCCGTGCATAGCCGGCGTTCACATGCACCTCACGATAGGCGTCGAATCCGAAGGTGCCGGCCCCAGCCGAGAAGGAGCCCCATCGCGTGGGCTGTACCAGGTGGGCCGCTCCGTATCGCAGCGCCGTGATGCCGAAGGACTGCTGCGAGAACAGGGTGAGCACGCGGTCCGAACGGGCCGAATGGGCTGCGGGATTGGCATGCACGCCTACGTCTGATGCCAACGCCGTGGTAGCATGGGCCAGCCCGGTAGAGCGAGCATGACCGCGTAAATCATAGGAAGACTGGGCGTAACTAAACGAAGGGCAGACTCCCGATGTGACCCACGCAATCCATAGCCCCAGGCAGATGTGTAGATAGGGCATCGATCCAAGAAGTGGTTTTCAGATGTGTATGTATAAGTGTACCGTGTAGAAGTGAATAATAAAAATGAATTCGGAGCCCGAAGTCCCGATGGGCAGAAGGGGGCAGGGAATTGTCCCGAAGAAACTGTCGCCCTGTGGTCAGGTA
>CAYFSC010000117.1:0-9873 GCA_964345695.1 uncultured Rhodothermales bacterium
TCTCCCGCCGCTACCGGGAGCACTACGGCGATCGGCTGGCGGGCGTCTACGCAGTGCCAAGAGATCCGTATGAGGAGCGATCCCCGACTGAGGGGGAGTTGGAGGGCTCCGTGGAGGTGTTCGTTGTTCTCCGAGAGCCATATGACCCCTTCGAGGAAACGGACGACGTGACGCGCATCGCGCACGAAGTGATGGACGAGACGGATTGGGATCTCCGCATTATCGCGCACCATGATGCGGAATCGGGGCGTCGAGCAGAATGGGCAAAAGAGAAGGGGATCGAGCTGTGACCGAACGATTTGAGAGACGATTCGATGTTGCCCGAGAGCGTCTGGATGCCTCGACGCTCCTCTTGGAAGAAGGGTTCCCTGCCGATGCTGTCAGCCGAGCATACTACGCCGTTTACGAAGCAGCCCGAGCATTGCTGGCCTCCCGAGAAGTAATGCCGGCGACGCACAAGGGGATTGAAAATCAACGTGGCTATCGACTTCGGGACGCGTCAATCGATCTTCAAACCTTTTCTCAACTCCGAACGGATCGCCAGCGGTGCGACTATGAGTTGAACCGTCCCGAGCCCTCCCGGGTGAGGACCCGCCTTGAAGATGCGCAAGAGTTCGTTCGACGAGCGGAAGTACTTCTCGATGAGACGGGCTGAGAAGGCTATTTCTCAATCGCCGGACGCACAAATCCATCCGTCGCTTTCAGGCGACGGCGGGCCTCGTCGGCGTCCACGTCCGCCAGGATCATGACGATCGCAGTCTTGACGTGCCCGTCGCACCGGTCGAGCACGTCGTCGGCCTCCTCGTAGTCCACTCCCGTCACCATCATCACCGTGCGGATGCCGCGCTCCACGAGCTTATCGCTGGTCCGCTGTAGGTCCACCATCATGTTCTTGTAGACCTTTCCGAGGCGTACCATCGACGCGGTCGTCAGCATGTTGAGGACGAGCTTCTGCGCGGTTCCGCTCTTCATGCGCGTCGAGCCCATGATCACTTCCGGCCCCACCACCGGACAAATCGCCACGTCAGGGTCTACGTCGAGCTCGTCGCGCGGCACGGTCGTCACGAACAGCGTGGGGCAGCCGATGGCGTCGCGGGCGTGCTCGACGGCGCCCACCACGTACGGCGTCCGCCCGCTCGACGCGATGCCGCACACCACGTCCTTGTCCGTCACGCCGTGCGCATCGAGCGCTGCGGCCCCGGCCTCCGGCACGTCCTCGGCGCCCTCCTGAGATTGGAAGACGGCCTCCTTGCCGCCCGCAATGATGCCCTGCACCCTCCCCGGATCCGTCCCAAAGGTCGGCGGACACTCCGACGCGTCGACGACGCCGAGACGGCCGCTCGTCCCGGCACCCACGTAGAAGAGCCGCCCGTCGTTCGTGAAGGCCCGCACGAGGATGCGGACGGCCTCCTCGATATGGGGAATCTCCCGCCGCACGGCGATCGGCACGCGATGATCTTCGGTGTTGATGACCTCCAGAATCTCCCGGATCGGAGCCGTATCGATGTGCGTGGAGTGCGGGTTTTGCTGCTCGGTGGCGAGAGACTGAAGCTCTGCAAAGAGCGAGGAGGAGTCGGGCATAAAGAGGAGGAATCACCAGAAGCACTGTGGAGAGAATTCGTCACGCGGCTGGGATGGGGAGCCGCGACCGAAACCGGTAGCTGGCCAGCGCTCCGCCGGCAAGCACAAGCATGGCGACGCCGTACCACCACCACGAGGACGCGCTTGAGAGGGCGGGAAGCGGAGTCGGGGATCCGTATAGAACCGTCGACGCCCAGAAAAAGGGACTCCGCTGATCCGGATGGTTCTTCAGGTACGCCATCTGGGCGCGCTGCAGGGCCACATCCTTGGGCGCCCCCTTGCGCAGGTGCCGGTAGAACGACTCGGACAGGGCGACCGAGGCGTCGTCCGCCACCGGCCACAGGTTCGACATGGTAGAGTGTGTGCCCATGGCTCGAAAGGCGTACTGGAGCCCCTCCATGCCCTCACCCGACCACAGCTTTCCCCGTGCCGTGCTGCATCCACTGAGAACCACAAACGGAATGCGCGCCGCCTCGGTCTTGAGCTCATGGAGGAACAGCACCCCGTCGTCGCTCGGATCGTCCCGATCGTCGGCCAGCAGGAAAGCGCTGCGGAGGGGCGAGGAAGGATGCGCGACCGCATGCGAGGCCAGGTGGAGAATCTGGGCGTCCGAGAGGGAGCGACGGAGGGCGGCCTCGGTGGCGCGGTCGTTGAGGGCCGTTTGCGCATGGTCAAACAGCGTGCGCACCGACTCGATCTCACGGGCGACGCCCGGAAGATCGGGCAGTCGGAGGCGGGCCGAATCGGTGTAGGCCGGCAGCAGGGAGCGAAGCGACGGGGGGAGTGCACTCAGCGAGTCGAACCGGGAGACTCCGTAGGCGGCGATGTCCGTCCGTGCCGACAGGGAATCCATTGGAGGCGAGGGGTCGGGCACGAGCGAACTCGCAAGCTCAACGGAGGTCGGGCGCTTCTCCAGGAAATATTCGGCGCGTCCGTAGGCGAAACGGTTCGGCGGCGGCGCCGTCACCAACATCGAGAAGGGCAGTTGGAACAGCGGACCGTCGGGAACGATGGTGAGCGGGCGAGCAGAGGCGGCCAGGTGCGGCTCAACAGGCGCCAGAACAGCGTTGTAGAGCTTGTGAAGCACCTTCAGGTCGAAGCGGGTGGCGTTCAGCGAAATGGTCGACTCGTCACGGTCGAACAGCGGAGACACACGGTGGATCAACGCGCGCACCGAGTCGCGGGTCAGCCCAGGGAGGGGAACAGCGTGCAGGGTGTCGGGGGTGACGACGAAGGCGTGCGACCGGGGCGCCGCGCCCACGAGCGGGTGCGGGTCGTCGATGAAGTAGGAAACGAGGGCCCGATCCTGGCGCTGGAGGGCGCTCTGTAGAGCAGGCAGTGAAGGGGGGTGGCGGGTCGAGTCGACGTCCAGCAGACTGCGTCGTGCCGCGATGAGGCGCGCCTCTTGCATGTGAAGGCGCGTCTGTGCGGAATCGGGAGCCCCCTTGGCCAGGTGCGAGCGGACCCCCTCCAACTCGTTGGACAGGCTGTCGAAGCGGACGCGTTTCGAAGCAGGAAGCTCGCTTGAGAGCGTGGCCTGCACGCGGAGGTCGGTAAGGTAGCGCGCCCGGGTCTGCTCCAGTACGGCGAAGGCGTCGCGGGGGCGGTTCATGGCCAGCAGGGCCCGAACGCGTCCGCGATGCACGCCTTGCCACGTGTCGAACGCTGTGAGCGCCCACTGTGTGGAGCTGATGGCCGCGCGTTGCCGCTCGACGACCTCCATGCCCTGCCGGTAGTAGCGCTCGGCCTCGGTCCAGTTCTGCCGCATTTCGGCGGCCTGGCCCAAGTAGCGGAGCGTCCGGCGCTCCAACTCGCTGTCGCGGATCCTGCGGGCCTTCGGCAGGACCGCTTGGAAGTGCTGCATGGCCTTGTCCCAGCGGGCGCCGAGCAGGTGGATGTATCCCTGGTCGAGTTGCGTGAGAATACAGAGCCGGGCGTCGCCGATCTGGCAGGCTGTGCGGCGCGCATCGTCGAGCCGGGCCAAGGCCTCGCCCGACGCGCCGAGATGGCCGAGGACGATCCCTGTCGTTCGGGCCTGTCGCACCGACTGGGCGGTGTTGGGATCATCGTAGATGGCCTTCGACTTCCGTAGCATGCCGAGTGCCTCCCGAAAGAGGTGCTTCTCGAACGAGCCACTTTCCGCACGCTCAACGAGGAGGTCGGCTCGCACGAAGTGGATGCGGGCAAGGAACTCGCGGATGTCTGAGCGCGACGTGTCGGCCTGCAGAAATACCTGCTCGGCACGATCAAGATACAGCCGTGCATTCGCGTAGTCTTCGACCTTCAAATAGGTCACCCCCAGGCTATACATCAGAGAGCCCTTGCGGTAAAACAGCGAGTCGGGCACGATGTCGATGGCCTGGATGTAGTCGGCCATTGAGTCGGACAAGTTGCCGAGCCAGTAGTGCAGGTATGCGCGAGCGTGATGCATGCGCACTGCGGAGGGAATCATCGACGACGGAAAGGCCGACGGGGAAGCCGTGGGGGCCGTCTGAAAGCGTTCAAAAAAGGCGTCGAACGTAGCAAACGCATCGGGAAACTGGCGCAGCGACGCTTGCAAAAAGGCCTCGTGGTAGTAGGTGGTCCCGACCGACTGCGGGCGGCGGGCTCCGTAGCAGCGCCGGGCCGATTGATATAGGGGGATGGTGGACTGCATTGCAGCTTTCGTCTCCGCATCCATCGAGTACCAGCGTCCCTCCAGGTCCGTCCACTCGCGAAAGCGCGCGTCAGCCTCGGCCAGGAGTGAGTCGCAGCGGCTTACGTCTCGGGACGAATCAGCCGGCGGGACAAGAAGGAGAAACAGCCCAAGTGCGAAAGCAACCATCAACAGTGAAGACCAACCTCGATAAAGATTGACGGATCGAGTCTAGGCCGTTACCTTGCCTGTCGTCCGCCACGTTTTCACACACAAATCCGCACCCCATCATGCGCTTTCCCGCCGCACATCATCAGACATGCCACGCACGCCATCATGACGGGGGAGGTGCTGAGCCGAGCGATCCCGAAAAGGGGGACGACGACACGGACGACAACGGCGACAACGGAGACAACGGCCCGGAGTGAAGCACAATGCCCGAGCACAGTGTCCGGTGGAGAGCCGGTGCTCCGGGTGGGTCGCCGTAGAAGGTAAGAAAAGCGCGGTGGAAAAACCGAATCTGTTCGTGTCGCCGCGGGCACGTTGAGAAGACGCCAGGCGGAGAGCGGAGAAGCTTCACGGGGCGACGATCCACGACGTCGCCGACCGCAGACGGTCCGCCAAACAGACGCTCACGGGTTCATAGGGAGGCAAAGTGCCGCGCATAGAGCGACGCGGTGCACGAACAGGACCCACCGCAGTCCGGGCAATGCGAACGTGGATGGGCTCGCGTGTAGAAGCGTTCGAACGTGCCCAGCCGCTGAAATCCGGCCGCTTCGAACAGGCTCCGGCTATCGCGATGGCGACGGCGGTGCCAGGCGATGCCTACGGCGCGGCGTACCCCCACCGTCCTGCAAACGTCGAGGTGCCGACTGAAGAGCGCGGTGCCTACGCCCTGGCCCTCGTGGCAGGAACGCACGCAGTACATGTGGAAGATGCCGTTGCGGCCGCAGAGCGGGACGTCGACATCGAGCGACGGAAGGCCGAGGTAGTCGCGGGTGTAACCGGGGCCGGCCACGTCGAGCAGGCCAAAGCCAAGGATTGCCGATGGATCGGATGAAGAGCCGACGGCGACGTGCCCACAAGCGGTGTGCGCCGGGTGCAGCGCCGCATCGAGCCAAGCACGTGCCGTCGTGTCTTCCGTCCCAAACCGGGTTGCCCAGAGCTCCAGCACGACGGCTGTGTCGGAGGGGCGGAGCGGGCGAAGCGGAACGGACATGAGAACAGGCTCGGCAGGGAGAGCGCGAGACGGCGAAGGAACCCGGCAGCCAAGATGAACGAACGCCGCGGGCCTTTCGTACACACGTTCCACGTGAAACATTCCCGCGCCCTTCCGACGGTTCCCGCGCTGCTTCATGATCCTTCGCTCTCTGCGCCTCCGATCCTTCCGCGCGCACGCATCGACGGAGGTGGAGCTTGCGCCCTCGATCAACCTGCTGCACGGGCCGAACGGGGTCGGTAAGACCAACGTGCTGGAGGCGGTGCACTACCTCTGCCTCACCAAAAGCTTTACGGCGGCGCGCGACCACTACGCCGTGCGGAAGGGCGCGCCGTACTTCGAGCTGGAAGGCCAGTTCGAGGGCGTGCGCCGCAAGCCGATGAAGGTCCGATTGGTGTACGTGCCCAGCGACGGGAAGAAGATCTTCGTCAACGGTGCGCCGCTCGACCGCCTGGCCGACATCGTGGGGCGGCTGCCCGTCGTCGTGTTCTCGCCCGAGGACCACGAGCTCACTGCGGGCGGGCCGAGCGAGCGGCGGCGGTTCCTGAACAACATCCTCAGCCAGGCGCGGCCGGTGTACATGGACGACCTGATGAAGTACCGCCGGGCGCGCAAGCAGCGTAACGAGGTCCTGCGCTCGTACAAGAAGCGGCCGCAGTCGCCGCCGGCTGAGGTGCTAGAGCCCTGGACCGAGAAGCTCATCACCCTCGGGAGTCGCGTCATCCTGCGCCGCCACCGGTTCCTGCAGTCCTTCCGTGACGATCTGACTGACGCGTATACGCGTATCGAAAGCGTTGCGGAGGAGCCGTCCATCGAGTACGACACGATCGACGACCTGGGCGCCGATCCGTCGCTGGAATCCATCGAACGACGCTTCCGCGAGAAGCTGGAGCGGAAGGCCGATCATGAAGAGAATCGGGGCACCACGCTCGTCGGTCCGCAGCGCGACGAGTTGGTGTTCCGCCTCGATGACCTGGAAGTGCGCCGCTACGGCTCGCAGGGCCAGCACCGCACGTTCGGCATGGCGCTCAAGCTGGCGCAGTATTTCTACCTTCGGGATCGAGGGGATGAACAGCCGCTCCTTTTGCTCGACGATGCCTTCGGCAAGCTCGACGCGCGCCGCACGGAGGTCTTTTTGGAACTGCTGAAGACGGATGTGATCGGACAAAGCTTGATTACCGCGACGCGCCGGTCAACGTTCGAAGACACGGTCGACTTTACGGCCAACGCACACGCCGCTTTTCACGTGACTCGCGACGAGGGGGCCGCTTCTGTGCAGCGGAACGACGGAGGGACGCCCGCCGCAGCATCGTCCCCGGCGGAAGCGGCCCCCAACCCGTCGCCCGTCGCCGACGAGCCGTAAGGATCCTTTGACGCGTGCCGTTCGGCGGAACGGACGAACGGTTTCGAAGTCTGCATCCCTGCATGTGACCGTTCCGAAGCGACGTTCTGTTTGCAGAACGGCTCTTGCTTTCTCTGGAAGACACACCATCTGGAATGAACGCTTCTGCTGGATCGTCTCGCTCTTGGCTCCGGTCGTCGCTCCGTCTGCTGGTGCCGGTGGTGCTGCTGGTTGTCTCGGTGTCCACCACCGGGTGTGTGTCCACAGGGGTCAACCCGGTCTCGGGGAACACGCGCGCCTACGGGTACTCGTGGGAGGAAGAGGTTCGCCTCGGCGAGCAGGCCGACCAGCAGATCCGCCAGCAGTTCGGGGTGTACGAAGACGAGGAGTTGCAGCAGTACCTAGACCGCGTGGCGCAGGAAGTGCTGACCGTCAGCCACATGCGGCGCGAAGACACGGCCCCGAGGTTCCGCGACACCGAGTTTACGTTCCGGATTCTCGACAGCCCGGTCATCAATGCGTTCGCGCTGCCGGGCGGCTATGTGTACGTAACTCGGGGCCTCATGGCGCACCTGAACAACGAGGCGCAGCTGGCGGTGGTGCTCGGGCACGAGATTGGGCACGTCGCGGCGCGGCACGCCTCGCAGCAAGCTGCCCGGCAGCAGTTTACCCAGGGCCTGCTCTTGGCCGGAGCCGTGGCCGGACAGGCAACCCTCGGCGGCAGTGCGGCCGAGAACATTTTGGGCATCGGCGGGCAGGCTGCACAGCTTCTGTCCCTCAGCTACAGCCGGGACAACGAACGCGAGTCCGACCGCCTCGGCGTGGAGTATGCCACCAAGGCCGGATACGATGCAGCCGAAGGATCGGAGTTTTTTACCAGCTTGAAGCGGATCCGAGACCAGAGCGGCCAGTCGATCCCGACCTGGCAGTCCACCCACCCTGATCCCGGCCGGCGAGAGGACACGATCGTGGAGCTGGCGCAGAACTGGGAGCAGAAGGTGCCGGGCACGGCCCGGGCCGTGGAGCAGGAGAACTACTACGCGCAGCTGGACGGCATCGTCATGGGGAAGAATCCGCGCCAAGGCTTCGTCGAGAACGAGGTGTTTTACCATCCCGAGCTCCGCTTCCGCTTTCCGGTGCCCTCTGGATGGCGCGTGGTGAACCAGCCGAGCCAGGTGGCGCTCGTGGCGCCGAACCAGGAGGCGTACCTCATCTTCGGCTTTGCGCAGGAAGACTCGCCGGAGGCCGCAGCCCGGGCCTTTGCTTCACAGCAGGGCCTAACGGTCGTTGATCGAAGCACCACCGACGTGAACGGCATCCCGGCCCAGCGGGTGCTCGTGTCCGGCCAAACGCAGCAAGGACAAGAGGTTCGGCTGCTGGGCTATTTCCTGGAGTACGACGGCAACGTGTATCGCTACCAGGGGGTGAGCGCCGGTGCGACATACGACACGTACCGGCCGCGCTTCGAGCGCACCGTACAGGGATTCCGGGAGCTCACCGATCCCGACAAGCTTGACGTGCGGCCCACCCGGCTCGCCGTCCGTCCGGCCAACCGGGCTGCGTCGTTCCGAACCTTCGTGCCGGAGCGCGCCCTTCCCGACGATATGACGGCCGGGGATCTCGCCATCATCAACCAGCTCGATCTCGACGATCGGGTGCCGGCCGGGCGCCCGCTGAAGCTGCCGAGCGACGGGTGAGACGCTGGTGCGCTACGACTCTTTCTTGCCGGGCATGACAGGGGTCTTCTCTTCCTCGGTAGGCGGAATGACCCGTCCCTCGCCGCCGAGGATCATCTTGCCCTCTCGGTAGATGTAGACTTTCACCTTGACGTGCTTGTTGACCTCCAGCTTCTCGGCAACCTTGATTTCGACCTTGACTTCAGAGCCCACGGGGACGGGACGCAGAAACCGGCAAGAGATGCCGACGGCAATGCTTCCGTGTCCCGGAAAGTCGCGCCCGAGAACCTTGGAAATGAGCCCGAGCAGCAGAACGCCGTGCACGACGGGCCGACCGAAGCGCGAGTGCTCCTTCGCGTATTCTTCGTCGACATGGATCGGATTGTCGTCGCCGGTGATGCGGGCGAACGTCTTTACATCCTCGGCCGTGACTACCTTGGTCCATTCGTGGGAGTCGCCGACTTCAATCGTCTCGTAGGTATGAGCAGCCATGGGGAAGGAGGAAGGTACAAGTACGCACGTCACGATCGCGGGCTCTAGCCGCAACGCAAAACTAGGAAGAAAGAAGGGAAAAACCCACTCCGGTTATCGCGTCCCGGTGCGCACCCGATGCGTTCGGGCGCGTCGTCTCTTCGCCCATGAGGAGGGGAAGGACGCCGGTCCCGCATCAACGAATCGAGGTGCGTCCGGACCACGACAGGCCCAGCCGCACGCCAAACCGCTCGTCGTAGAGTTCGCCAGAGTCAAGGGAAAGAGCGGCCTCGTACGAAAGACCAAGCTCTGTAGAGAGGGACCCCGTCACCTCAGCAAGAAATGACCATTGGTGGAGCGGCGGCTCGTACACCTGGCTTTCCGTGCCTCCCGATCCTAAACAGTCCGGCTGGACGCAGACGCGGCGCGATCCGTAGTTTCGGCTCCACGTGCCGAAGAGCCGATACGACACGTCCGCGAGGGTGCCTTGCAGGCCGAGGTGGTGGGCCACAACGATGTTGTTGTCGACGCCCGGATTCTCGCCGTCCGCAAACATCAGCGGCATCCCGAGGGTGCGTCCGCGGTACACCCAGCCGCTTCGGTAGACGCCGTTGCTGTAGTACACGTCGGTGCCGAACTCTCCGAACGACGGGCTGTCCGGGTTCTCCATTTGGGCACTCTGTCGTTTCGTATAGAGATGCTCCCACAGCACGCGCTCCACGAGTTGCGGCCCATCGGCCCAGTCGAGGCTTACGCCCCACAGGCCATCCCACACGTTCCGGTAGTCGGCCCCGGCGCTCGTTTCGATATAGAACTCCCGGTACACCTGGGCATCGACGCCCCACGCGCGAGCCGTGATCGCGTAGTCGTACATGCCGTTCGCACTGCCCAGGGCTTCTCCGCCCGCGGAGGGCTCGGCGTCGGGATCGTCGCTGGGTTGCGCGAAGAA
>CAYFSC010000118.1:0-9852 GCA_964345695.1 uncultured Rhodothermales bacterium
CCCACAACGCAAAACCCACAGCGAATGCCGCACGTCACCGTAAACGGCTGCAACCATTTCTACACCGACACGGGCGAGGGCGACGAGGCGATCGTCTTCGGCCATGGATTTCTCATGACGCACCGGATGTGGAAGCATCAAATCGACGCACTGTCGGACCGCTATCGGTGCATCGCATTCGACTGGCGGGGGCAGGGGCAATCCGAAGTCACCGAGGACGGCTACGACGTGCCGGATCTCGCGCGGGACGTCGTGGCGCTGACCGACGAGCTCGCCCTCGGCCCGGTTCACTACGTCGGATTGTCGATGGGCGGATTCGTCGGGTTCGACCTGCTTGCGCACCATGGCGATCGACTGGCGTCCGCGATGCTGCTGGACTCTTCGGCCGAGGCGGAGCCCCTGCACAACCGGCTGCAATACTACGCCATGCTGGAGGCCGTGAAGCGAATCGGGTACGAGCCGGTGATCGACCGCGTCGTGCCGATGCTCTTCGGCCCTGCCTTCCGGGAGGAGCAGCCGGAGGCGCTGCAGACGTGGATCGACCGCATCACGGCCCAAGATCGGACCGGCGTCTACCGGGCGGGCCGGGGCATCTTCCGGCGCGAGAGCGTGCTCTATCAGCTCGGCCAGGCACGCACCCCAGCACGGCTCCTCGTCGGTGCCGACGACGTGGCCACTCCGCCCGCGTGCTCCGAAAAAGCAAACGACGCTCTTCCCAACAGTCAGCTCGTCATCCTCCCGGATTCCGGGCACTCGTCTGCCATCGAGCGTCCGGAGGTCGTGACGGAGCAGATTGATACATTTGTAGGACGGCATGCGGCCGACGGCTGATCGCCGCTTTCTCCCCCCACGGAAAGCGCTGGCGCGTCCCTCCCACGACCTCTCGCCCGCACCGATTTCCCCCTTCCCTCCTGCCTCTTCTCCGTTCATCACACGCCACCATGCCAGATCGATTTACGCAGACGCCCCCTTCGCTCGACAACCAATACGACACCGACCGCGTCCTTACCAGCTATCTGCGCCGCGTGCTTCCGGATGCCGTGCTGCAAAGCGTCGAACCGGACCTGCACGACCTCGGGGCGCTTTCGGGCGGGGAGCTCTACGCCCTTCAGCAGTCCGACCTTAGCGCGGAGCCGACCCTCACGCGCTGGGGGCCTTGGGGCCGCCGCATCGACCGGATTGAGGGGACAGACGTTTGGAAGCGCGCGGCCGAGGTTGCGGCCCGCTACGGCGTTGTGGCGGCTGGCTACGAGGAGGAGCATGGGGCCTGGAACCGGGTGCATCAGTTCGCACTCGCGTATCTTTTCATCCCGTCGACGGACATGTACGGCTGTCCGCTTGCGATGACGGACGGCGCCGCTTTTACGCTGCTGCAGTCCGGCAACGCGGCCTTGATCGACGCGGCGGTGCCGCGCCTGACGAGCCGGGACCCGGCGGAGGCCTGGACCTCTGGCCAGTGGATGACCGAGCTCGCCGGCGGCTCCGACGTGGGACGGTCCCACACAGTGGCACGGCATGAGGGCGGCCCCTGGCGGCTGCACGGGCGCAAATGGTTCACCAGCGCCATCACCGCCAACATGGCTCTCGCTCTCGCGCGTCCGGAAGGCAATCCCGAGGGCGGCGAGGGGCTGGCACTCTTCTACGTCCCGATCCGCGACGGCGACGGACTCCGTGACGGCATCCACGTCAACCGCCTGAAGGACAAGCTCGGCACCCGTAAGCTGCCCACGGCCGAGCTGCGTCTGAACGGCGCAGCCGCGCAGCTCGTCTCGGACGAACCGGCCCACGGCACACGGTACATCTCCCCAATGCTTAACATCACGCGGACCTGGAATGCGGTCACGGCCTCGGCCTTCATGCGGCGGGGTGTGGCTCTCGCCCGCGACTACGCGACGAAGCGTGAGGCATTCGGCACCGCTATCATCAACCATCCGCTCCACCAGGAGACGCTGGCCGACCTAGAGGCCACGGCCGAGGGCGCGTTCCACCTCTCGATGCGCCTGGCAGAGCTGCTCGGTCGCCAGCAGGCCGGGTCCAGCAGCGACGCGGAGGACGCCCTGTTCCGCCTGCTCACCCCCATCGCGAAGCTGACCACCGCAAAGCAGGCAGTGGCGGTCACCAGCGAGATGATGGAAGCGTTCGGCGGGGCCGGCTACGTCGAGGACACCGGCCTGCCCATGTTGCATCGCGACGCGCAGGTGCTCCCCATCTGGGAAGGCACCACGAACGTACTGGCCCTCGACACCCTGCGAGCCGTCAAGAAGATCGGCAGCCCGGCGCCGCTGCGAGAGGAGGTTCGGCGCTGCGTTGATGCGCTGGAGGACGACCGTCTCCGCCGAGCCGCACAACCCGCCACCGAGGCCGTTGAGTCCGCAACCGCATGGCTAGCCGACACCCTCGAGACGCCGTCGGCGCTGCAGGCCGGAGCCCGGCGCTTTGCCTTGACGCTGGGCCGCGCGCTGGAGTTGCTCCTGACAGCCCGGCACGCGCAGTGGTGCCTGGACCACGATCAGGACGAGCGGTCGCTGTTTGCAGCGGAACGCTTGGCCGAGCGACCGCTGAACCGAATCGGGTCCCCCTCGCGCGAAGGAGCTCGCCGCCTGGCGGGTCTTTCCGCGACAGACGCTTCGACGGAATCCGGCACGGCCTCCCCCACTGGAGATGGATCTGCCACCGCGGCATCCCCGGTCACGCCCCGTCCGTCCTGACGCATCGGCGGCCGGACATCGTTACCATGTTCCAACCCGCAGCCGATCGGTCGAACTCCCGGTCTGTACCCCGGTATTGTTGCTCGGTTGTGTCTTTGCAACGGTCGCACTGTTCTCCTTCCACTCACATTCCCCTTCCCTTTTATGCAAGCTGTTCGCGTCAACGAAGCAGGCGGACCTTTCGACGCCACCGACCTTCCCATGCCCGAGCCCGATGCGGGCGAGGTCCGGGTCGAGGTGCGTGCGTGCGGGATTTGCCACAGCGACGCCTTCGTCAAGGAGGGCACCTTTCCCGGCATCGAGTATCCCCGCGTGCCCGGCCACGAGGTGACGGGCGTCGTCGAAGCGGTCGGAAGCGACGTCGAGATGTGGAGCGAAGGCGACCGCGTCGGCGTCGGCTGGCACGGCGGTCATTGCTTCACGTGTGCCGCCTGCCGTGATGGCGATTTCGTCAACTGCGAGAACGCCAAGGTGACCGGCATCAGCTTCGACGGCGGGTATGCCGAGTACATGGTGGCGCCCGAAGAGGCCATCGCCCGCCTGCCCGAGGATCTCGACTTCGACGAGGCCGCCCCGCTCCTCTGCGCCGGCATCACGACGTACAACGCCCTCCGCAACGCCGACTTTTCGCCGGGGGCCCACGTCGCCGTGCAGGGCATCGGTGGCCTCGGGCACCTCGGCGTGCAGTACGCGAAGAAGTTCGGCTGTGAAGTGACGGCCCTCTCGCGCGGCACCGACAAAGAAGCCCTGGCCGCGGAGCTCGGAGCGGATCACTTCATTGACACCACCGACGGCGATCCCGGAGAGGCCCTGCAGGCGCTGGGAGGCGTCGACATCCTCCTGGCCACGGCCCCGAACTCGGACGCCATCACGTCGGTCGTTGACGGCCTCGGGCGCGACGGCACCCTGCTCGTCGTGGCCGCAACCGGCGAGCCGATCAAAGTCTCGCCGATGCAACTGATTATGGGACGCCGCTCGGTGAAGGGCTGGCCCAGCGGGCACGCCGACGACTCCGAGGATACGCTCGACTTCAGCGCCTTGACCGGCGTGACTCCAATGATCGAGACGTACCCGCTGTCCGACGCTGCGGCGGCCTACGATCGCATGATCGACAACGAGGCTCGCTTCCGTGTCGTCCTGATTCCGGGCGAGTAAAGCCGTCGCTTCCGCTCCCGTTTCTCGTCGTCCTGATTCGTTAATCCCCTCCTGGACGCGTGCCCCATCCTTCCGAGCAGGTCATCGACGTTCGACCCGACGAGCAGTTGGACGAGGCGGCCCTGGCTGATTTCCTGCAGGGCCGCCTGCCCGGGAGCGATGCCCCGCTGACGGTGCGGCAGTTCGGCGGCGGCAAGGCCAACCTGACGTATTTGCTCGACTACGGCTCTCGGGAGTACGTGCTGCGCCGTCCCCCGCTCGGCGACGTCGCCGAGTCTGCCCATGATATGGGGCGGGAATACACCGTCCTCTCTCGACTGCACGAAGCCTTTCCTCTCGCACCCGAAGCCTATCTGTACTGTGACGATGAGGCCGTGATCGGCAGCGAGTTTTTTATCATGGAGCGGCGCCACGGCGTGGTCGTTCGAGAGCAACTCCCGCCCTCGTATGGCGACATCGACGACGCGCCGCAGCGCATGGCCCAGACGCTGATCGATGTCCTTGCCGACTTTCACGCCGTGGACTATACGGAAGTCGGGCTTGGAGACCTCGGAAAGCCAGAGGGATTCATCGAACGACAGGTTGAGGGCTGGCATCGTCGGTGGCAGCAGGCCAAGCCCGAGGACCTCCCTCTCATGGACGCGGTGTACCATTGGTTGCGCGAGCATTTGCCTGGCGATCCGGACGCCACGCTCGTCCACAACGATTACAAGCTCGACAACCTGATGCTGGACCCGAGCGATCCCGGGCAGCCTGTGGCCGTTTTCGATTGGGACATGTGCACGCTGGGCGATCCCCTCAGCGACCTCGGTGCCCTGCTCACGTACTGGGTGCAGCCCGACGATCCGGCACCACTTCGCCAGTTCGCAACGATGCCGGTCGACGCGCGCTTCCCGGCCCGCCCCACCCTTGTCCGCCGTTATACCGAGCAGAGCGGCCGGGACGTGTCGGACATTCGCTTCTACCACGCGCTCGGCCTGTACCGGCTCACCGTGATCGTCGCGCAGCTCTACATCCGGTATCGGCGCGGGCAGACCCAGGACGAGCGCTTCGCCGGTCTCGGTCCCATGATCGAAGTCACTGCGCAGGCGGCCTACGATGTGGCACAGGGCGAGGGCCTAGCGGTAGACTAAGTTCTTCATGCCCCCAGACGCAGAGTGGGTCGCAGCGGGTCAGACGTAGAACAGGGAGAGTACGGCCGAAGAGACGAAGATGAAGATCACCGAGAGGATGCTTCCAGCTCGCAGGTAGTCGGAGACCTGATAGCCCCCGGGCGTCATCAGCAGGGCGTTGACGTGGTGCGTCGGGATGATGAACGAGTTGGCGGCACACAGTCCCACCTGTAGCACCAGTACCTGCGAGGACAAGCCGCCCACGCCGGTTAGGTTCAGCACGAGGGGGACCAGCAAAACCGTCGCGGCTACGTTCGACATGATGAGCGAGAACACGGTCGTCAGCCCTCCCAGGACGAGCAGAATCAGATACGGGTGCATGCCCTCGGCGGCGACGACGAGGCTCTGAGCGATGAGCGCTGCCGCGCCCGAAGTCTCCATCGCGATGCCGATGGGGATGAGCCCGGAGATCAGGAAGATCACCTTCCACTCAATTGACCGGTACGCCTCTTCGATCGTGAGCACGCCGCCCAGAATCATGGCCAGGGCGCCCGTGAGAAAGCCGACGGAGATCGGTAGATCCAGCGCCATCACCGCGGCGATGCCCCCGACAAAACTGCCTACCGCCAGCCGGGCCTTCCCGGGCTTTTTGGCTTCATACTGGAACGGCGTGACTGTGATGAAGTCCTCGCTCTCCTTGAAAAATTGCAGGCTCTCCCGCTCCCCATGGAGCACCAGGGTATCGCCGGACTGAATTTTTCGGTCGGTCACGTTCTCCTCCACAATTTTGCTGTTGCTGAAGAACAGGACCACCTGCGTATTGTGCGTCTCTCGCAGGCTGAGATCCCGGATGGTTTTTCCTACGAGGTTCGACCGCGCCGGAATCACGACCTCCAGGTAGCCCCCTCCCGAATCACGGATCGTCTTTACGTCCTCTTCCTTCTTCTCCAGGGCGTACTTCTCAGCCAGCTTCTTCACGTCCTCGCGCTGACCCTGCACCACAACGCTCTGCCCCGCCTGGAGGCGAATGTCCTCCCAGATGTTGTGGTCCGATGTCTCCTCGTCGTACACCTTCAGGAGGTTGACGTTGAAGTTGGCCCCCATTTCCGACTCTTCGATCGACTTCCCGATGAGGGGACTGCTTGCAGGAATCTGGAAGGTGAAGATGGTGTCGGCCAGGCCCCAGACGCTGAGGAGCTTTTGTGCCGGTGAGGCTGTCGAACTCTCGGCAGGCTGCTCCGGGAGAACCGTGTCGCCGAGGACGAAAAAATAGATGACGCCGGTGAACAGGAGCGTGATTCCTACAGGCGTAACACTGAAGAGCCCGAACGTCTCCAGTCCCCGGTTGGAGAGAAGGTCGTTCAGGATGATCAGCGAGCTGGTGCCCACCATTGTGAGTGTGCCTCCCAACAGGGCTGCGAAGCCCATGGGCATCAGCAGGCTGGAGATGGGGATCCTCTCTCGCCTCGAGATGCCCATCATCACCGGAAGAAAAAGGGCGGCGGCGCCGATGTTCTGCATGAACCCCGACATAACGCCGACCGTGACGGAGACGGTCGACAGAATCCGTCGCTTTCCGCGTCCGGCCACGTTGAGAATGAAAGTGGCGATGGTTTCAGTGATGCCCGACTTGTAGAGGCCCCGTCCCATGATCATCACCCCGATGATGGCCAACACCGCGTTGCTAGAGAATCCCGACCGCGCCTGCTCGGGCGAAATGCTCCCAGTCCATGTCAGCGCGAGCATCGCCAGGAGGGCCACCACGTCGATGCGCACCCACTCCGTCACAATAAGCACAATCGTGACGGCCAGAATAAGTAGCACGATTAACAGCTGCGGCTCCATAAGAGAGGGTGGGATAAAACGACAGGAACGAATTGTGCGGCAGGTTCCAAGTGGCTTACCGCGATGGATCTCGGGGAAACGGCTTGACCATCCGGGACGCCTTGCGCTGCGCAACGACAAGGCGTTCATGTGTTCCGGCAAACCTCCCGGCTACTCTGGAAAAACCAAGACTTTACAGGCGACTGCCTGTGCAGCTCGCACGCATTTGAGAGCTGTCTATGATAGACGTAAACGTCCAGAAAGGCCATCGAAGATTTCCTTTATACGTCCGCAGGGAACGCCGGGATGCCACTCCGATGCCAGAAACGCTGCGTCTCAGGATGCCCAGTCTTCGGGAGATGACATCGTCAACTCTGGGCGCTATGTTGGGGCAAGTTTCCATCATGGCTTTCCCCGCTGGCGATGACATCCATGAACCGCGTTGTATCCGCTGTTTCCCTTCTTTTCGTCTGCCTTTCCTTGACGCTTGTGCCGCCCGCCACGGCTCAAGAGTTTGGATTCCAGGAGGCGCCCGATCGATCTCGCGGGGAAGGTCCCTACGACCGGCTGGTTCTCCGCGGAGCCACCCTCATCGATGGAACGGGCGGTCCGCCGCGGGGGCCGGTCGACATCGTCGTGGAAAACGATCGCATCACGGCCATCGAGGGAGTGGGGTCGCCCGGCGGACCGATCTCCGAGTCGGCGCGCCCCGACGGCGGCGACCGAGTGATCGATGCTGCGGGCATGTACGTCCTGCCGGGCTTCATCGACATGCATGCCCATCTCGGCGGGCAGCCGCAGGGCACCCCAGCCGAGTACGTCCTGAAGCTCTGGATGGCACACGGCGTCACGACCGCACGGGAAGTCGCGGCCGGGAACGGGATCGAGTGGACGCTCGACCACCGGTCGCGAAGCGCGGAAAACGCGATCACGGCCCCCCGGCTGGAGGTGTACGTCGCCTTCGGATCGGGCCGGGATGCTCCCATCACCACGCCGGAGCAGGCCCGTGCCTGGGTGCAGTCCATCAAAGAGCAGAGCGCGCAGGGCATCAAGTTTTTCTCGGCACCGCCGGACGTGCTGGAGGCGGCGCTCGATGAAGCCCAGGCCCAGGGTCTCCGCACGGCCATGCACCACGCGCAGAATGGAACGGCCCGCTACGACGTCCTCGATACAGCCGCTTGGGGCCTCACGACGGGCGAGCACTTCTACGGCTACCCCGAGGCGCTCTACACCGACCGCACCATCCAGAACTACCCGGTCGACTACAACTATCAGGACGAAGAGGATCGGTTTGCCCGAGCCGGCCGCATGTGGCAGCAGGCCGCCAGTCCCGGCAGCGACCGGTGGAATCGGGTGCTCGACTCGCTGCGGGCCGTCGACTTCACGATGGTCCCCACCTTTGGCATCTACGAGGCAAACCGCGACCTGATGCGGGGCCGCACGGCCGAGTGGCACGACACCTACACGCTGCCCTCCCTCTGGGACTTCTTCCACCCTAGCTTCGAGAACCACGGGTCGTACCATTACTTCTGGTCGAGCACCGACGAAGCCGCCTGGGACACGCACTTCGACCGCTGGATGCAGTTCGTTAACACCTTCAAAAACCGGGGCGGACGCGTCGGCGTCGGCAGCGACTCCGGCTACATCTTCAAGCTGTATGGGTTCGGCTACATCCGGGAGTTGGAATTGCTGCACGAGGCCGGCTTTAACCCCCATGAGGTCATCCGGTCCGCCACGTTGGAGGGCGCACAGGCGCTCGGGATGGCGGATCAAGTCGGCTCGGTGGAGGTGGGCAAGCAGGCCGATCTCATCTTGGTCGACCGCAATCCGCTGGAAAACCTGAAGGTGCTGTACGGAACTGGGGCGCTGCACTTCAACAAAGACTCGCGCGAGTTGGAGCGGGTGGGCGGCATCGCGTACACCATCAAAGACGGGATCGTCTACGATGCCTCAGAGCTGCTGGAGGACGTGCGCACCCTGGTCGAGGCAGCGAAAGAGGCCCAGGGCATGGATGCGCAGGCGCCGCTCAACCTGCCGCGCCGGTGATGGCAGGCGGCATCGGGAACTCCGGTTTGTCCTACCGCTCGCGTTGGGCAACCAAGAAACGGCGGAGGATGGGCGGCCGCACGTCCGTTCCCGTCAGGTCGAGACGGACACGCGTGCCGCCAGCGTCGGACGCCACCTGCGGGATGACCGGCGGGGCCGGGTGTACCGACGCTCTGGCATCCGGCGACAGGTGCAGGTCCACAACCGCCTCACCGTGCGGCCCGCGCACTTCTGCAACCTCGGCCCAGCGAATACGCGCGACCTGCCGGTTTTCATACCAGACGCGCACCTCGTTCGGCCCAAGGCGAACGGCGTAGTCCTCGCTCGTCTCTGGAAACAGCCGAAAGATGATGATGGCCAGCGCGCCGGTGACCCCCGATGCCCCGATGATCCCCCACAGCACAGCCTCCGGATCGTCGGCGCGCCACACGTCGAAGGCTTCCAAAATGAGGAACGCGAGGACCGCGAGAAGCCCGACCCCGACGCGAGGCAGATAGTAGGAAATGCAGCCGGTCTCACGGATGCTGGTGGCCGTCAGCGTGGGGGGCACGGCGGCCTGCAGGCGGCGACGGCGGGCGTCGTAGTCGGCACGCCGCTGGGGACTGGACAATACCTCATACGCCTCGCGCACCCGCCGGAAGTGCGCGTTCGCCTGCGGGTCGTTCGGGTTGCGATCGGGATGGGTTTCCTTGGCGAGGCGGCGGAAGGCGCGCTCGATGTCGGTTTGCGACGCGGAGGGGGACACACCGAGACGCTCGTAGTAATTCGGCAGATCATCCGGCATGCCCTTTGGGGTCGTCGGCGGGGCTACGACACCTCCTCCGTCCGGTCACTTCGGTCGAACCGGTCGTCCTCAACCACGCGGATGTTGTCAAGATCCCGTAGGTCAATGCGAACGTGCCCGTCGCCCGAGCGCTCCAGGGTATCGGTGAAAGCGGCACAAACCACTTCGTCGAATCGGTAGGAAGAGCACACATAAACCCGATCGGTTGACGCCTCGTCGATGG
>CAYFSC010000119.1:0-4187 GCA_964345695.1 uncultured Rhodothermales bacterium
CACGTCGCTCTGAACTCGATTCAGAGCCGATCGACCGAGGGGGGCGGTTGCAATGGTCGGTCGGATGGGCTCCACACGAGCGTAGCGAGGGCCGAAGGTCATGCCCTTGCGGTGCTGACGAAGTACATCCCGTGTGGAGCGACGGCGCGGTGCTGTTTTAATTCCGTGGGTTGCTGTTCCGCGGTAAGACCTGCGGACTGCGTCGCGTCTGTAGAAGTGAACAGGCACGGTGGCGCCCGGCCCTCGGATGCCATCGTGGTGCAGGGCCATCCCGACAGACCCTGTACGTTTTCTTCTCGACACATAGCACTCGAGCCATGTTCTCAACCGTGCTGCACCGCTGGACGCTCGCGCTCTTGCTCACCGCCCTGGTCGTGGCTGGAGGACCGGCGTGGACTCAGGCCCAGTCGCACCGGACGGAGGAGACGCACCACGACGCGTCTTCCTCCGACCCGTACGGTGACACCGTCTCGGACCACGACCGCTGGTGGTCGTGGGCGCTTCCCGTCGTCCTGGACGACCGCACGCTCCATACCTCCGACGGGCACTACGTGGACGTCCCCGCCCCGCGCGACGCCTCGTACGGACGCACGGGAAATCCCTACCATCACGGATCGGCCCACGACCGCGAGAGGGACCGTCACGACCGCCACACGGACGACGACACGCACCACCGCGACGAGGATCCGGGCCTGGTCCTTCGGTTTCCGTTTCCCGGCAACGATGACCGCCACCACGACGATCGTCGCCATGACGACCGCGGTCACGACGAGCGCGATCGGCATCGGTCGTCGCCGTCGGTGCGCGTCACGCTCGGCGGTCATGCCGAAGCGCAGCGGTGGACGCGGCGCCACTGGAACGCCCGCTTCTACCGCGCGAGTCGGACGTATCACACCCTAGACGCGCACGAACTTCGGCGCCTCGTCGATGAGGAAACGATGCGGCGCCTGCGCCACGTGCAGGACCGTCGCACGCACAACGACCACCGGCGTCACGACCGACACGACCAACACGATCGAAACGACCGGCTCGTCGGGCGGTGGATTCCCGGCACCAACGCGGCCTACGTCCTCCAGGTGCGTGCCGGCGACACCCCTGTGGCCGAGCTCACCGACTACGACGGCGACCGCCGCGTGGATGCGGTGCTGACGTACCGGACCCACCGGTAGCCGGCCGTGTCATGCGGTTTCCGTCATGCGTTTTCTGCATGGAGTGGTCGCCACGATCGACTCGGGGCCGACCGTCGTATCAGAGCGGGTACGCGTTCGCTTCGATGAACGCACGCAGGACCAGGTGTAACAGAACGGCTCCGGTTGCGTCCAACGAGTCCTTCGCAGACGGACGCCGGCGCGGAACGGCCCGTACATCGGCTGCCTCTTCCAGCCGTACTGCAGGCCCGCCGCGGATCCGGCCGATCCGGAAGGATTCGCGTCCCTGGGCATAAAAGCCTCTCGTTCTACGTGCCCTCTCCTGCCCGACGCTGCCCCGTGCTCTGTACGCCGTATTGGTGCGCCCCCGTCGTTCTCGCGGTCCAGCTGGTGCTGCTTCCGGGGCCGTCCTGTGCCCAGTCCACGCAGAATGCATCGGGAGTGCCGTCCGGCGTTGCCGTTGCGGCGGACGCGGTGCCACGCGTGCCCGCACTCCCCCTGCCGAACGCGCCCCTGGCCACGCGCCCGCTGTCGGCGTACGCCGATTCCACCCTCCAGCGGCGACTGGACACGGCACTGGCGCGCCCGGTGTGGTCGGATCTGATCGCCGCCGGCGACATGGCGGTAGGTGTCGTCGACCTCACAGCCCCAGGCGTTCCGCGATTCGCGGCCGTCAACGGGCGGGAGATGATGTACGCCGCCAGCCTCCCGAAAATCGGGATCTTGTATGCGGCGGTCCGACAGATGGAGACCGGCACGCTGTTTCCCTCGTCGTCCGTGCGGCGCGATCTGGAGGCGATGATCCGGCGGTCGAGCAATGCCGCTGCGACGCGCATGATCGACCGCGTGGGCGGGCTGCAGGCCGTCAACCAGGCCCTAACCGATCCGTCTGTGTCGCTGTACGACGCGGACCAGGGCGGCGGGATCTGGGTCGGCAAGCGGTTCTCGTCCGACGACCGGCGCCAGCCGGACCCGCTCCAGGGCCTCTCGCACGCTGCCACGGCCTACCAGGTGGCGCGCTTCTACACGCTCGTCGCGACCGGCCAGCTCGTCAGCCGAGACCGCAGCGCGCAGATGCTGGAGGCGCTGTCCGACCCCGGCCTCAATCACAAGTTCGTGCACACGCTCCAGCAGCGCGCCCCGAACGCGGAGGTCTACCGCAAGTCCGGCTCCTGGCGCCACTGGCACGCCGACTCGGCGCTCGTGTGGGGCCCACGGCGGCGCTACGTCCTCGTCGCGCTCGTGAACGACCACCGCGGCGAACCCATCATTCGCGACCTGGTGCCGGCCGTCGAGTCGGCCCTCGGCATTGCAGGACCCGGGGCGTCCGCGTCGTCAAAGTGAACGCGTCGCGAGTGTCGACCTCGGAACGTGAGAACGTTCAACGTTCGGTAGCACGTCCAGACGGGCTCGTCGCCATCCGTAGCCACACGTTGATTCGGAAACGAGGCTACGGCGTGTCGTGGATGTCGGCCACGATCCGCTCGATGAACGTGGCGAGGGACTGGTGCTCCACGGCCGAGTTGACGCGCAGGACGTTCGACATCATCGCCACCATGTAGACGCGCCCGTCGGCCGTTTCGACGATGGCGATCGAGTTCATGTAGTTGTAGCGGTTGCCCGCGTACGCCTCGCAGGTGAAGCCCTCCTCCTCTTCGCAGCTGTAGAGGCTCCCGGACTTGAAGTAGACGGCGTCGTCGCGCAGCGTAGGGGCCGAGGCGTAACGGATGCGACGGCCGGTCATGTAGATCAGCCGCTTCAGTTCCAGGCTCGACCACGCGTCGACAATCTCGCCCTGTTCGAGGCGGAGCATCCACCGCATCAGCCCCTGGGGCGTACCCAGGCTTCCGCCGGGCACGTCGATGCGACGGCTGGCCGTGTGGGTGAAGAAGCTGCCGAGGCGCCACAGGTCACGCGTAATCCCCGCGTCGGCAAGGGGCTCGTGGACGACGTTGGAGGCGATTTCGCCCAGCGAGTCGGCCGTGGTCTCCTCGAAGAAGCGCTGCTCGCGCTCGTCGGACACCGGATAGTCGTCGCCGAAGGCGCGCATCAGGGTGGCTTCCTTCCACACGACGCTGGCGGCGGCATTCGAGCTCGGCGAGAGCATGAAGTCGACCCACTCGTACAGCGAGAACACGTCGCTCGGTCGCGGCTGCCGCCGGGTGTAGTCGTTGGTTTCAGGGTCGAAGAGGGGGATCGTGTGGTGGTCCGAGATGATCCAGTCGCCGGCCTGCACCGTGTGCTCCTTGAGCAGCATGCGCCGGGCCCGCGGATCGTTCGGAAACAGGCGCTGCAGCTCCGCGAAGAAGCCCGTCGCGATGGCCAGCTTCCCGACGCTGCCGGGCTGGTACCGGTTCGTGGGGCGAAGCTCGGCGTAGCGCATGGGGGCGCCTGGGGTGACGTCGAGCACCGCAATGCCGTAGCTGTCGTCGCGGTCGGCGAAGAGGCGGCGGAGGCGTCGCTGCAGCTCGTCGTCGGGGGGCGGCACGGTGCGCAGCGAGTCGGCGCCGGTGAGGTGCAGACGGATGTCGCTCAAGGACTTCCGGGCGCCTTCGGGCGGAAGGTCGCCCTCCAGCTCGCCCTTCTGCACCTTCTCCAGGTAGAGAAGCCGCCGGATGCCCGTGCGCTCGTAGCCGTCGATGGGGTAGGGACTTGCGGCCACGACGAGTAGGAGCGCGAGGCCGGCGCCGATCCAGGGAAGCAGCGTGCGTCGGGGCATGGGAAAATGGATGAGTGTGTTGGGAAGAGAGCGGTCGTGGCGACCCGCCGCCCGGGACGCGAGCGATCCCGGGCGCTACCTCGGTCACGCCGTCCCGCTGATCAACGAATGGGCGATGCGTTCCCTCTCCCTCGATGGGAGAGGGATAGGGTGAGGGTGAGGAAACACCCCCTCTCTCTGACTCTCTCCCGCCGGGGGAGAGAGCACGTGGTATCGTACGTTGGTTGCTCTCGACACATGCACTTCACAGGTTCGGAGGAGGGGGTTGGTACACAGAGACATTCGCAGGCGAATTCGGCGTCAGTCGTTGCGGGGGGCGG
>CAYFSC010000119.1:4287-9573 GCA_964345695.1 uncultured Rhodothermales bacterium
TTGGTACACAGAGACATTCGCAGGCGAATTCGGCGTCAGTCGTTGCGGGGGGCGGCCAGGTCCACGGTGTCTTGCGGCTCGGCCTGGGCATCGAGCCGGCGGAAGTAGGCCTGGGAGCGCGCCTGCGTGGCCTCTACGAAGGGGCGCACCTGGAACACCCAGAGGTGCCCGTCCCGAAAGCCGAGCTCCACGTCGTACGGCCCCTCGGAGGCGACGCCGGGCACTGAGGGCAGCCGGTCGCGCAGCGTGCGCGCCAGGCGACGGAGCGTGTCCCGGTCACTGGCGGTGAGCACGGGGCGATGAAACGTCACGGGCTGCTCCGCCGTCCCGCCCTCGGGCGGAAGCACCGTGGCCCTGGGGGTCCGCAGCGGGGACAGGAGCACGTCGTCGCCGTCGGGCTGGAGGAGGGTGACCTCGGTGGCCTCGCCCTTGACGGCCCCGCCCACACCCCGGCTGAAGGACGCGGTGAGCGCGTCGGGCGTCCCCTGCGAGACGCCGGTGGTGATAAGAACGCCGGACGTTTCGACGGACACCGCCCGTTGGATCAGCACGGACGGGTAGACGTGCGCCGGATTCTGGAGGACACGCTGCCGCCACCGGTAGCTGCGTTCCGTGTAGGGCGAAGCCCACACCCGGCGGATGGCGTCGAGGATGGACGACGCGTCGACCACATTTGGCACCGTCAGGTTGAGACCGGCTCCGGTGAATCCCGGCAGATCTTCCATGTTGGTATCGCTGCGGAGAAAGACGCCGGCTTCTCCCATTGGGGCGCCCAGCGCCTTTTGAAACGTCGCACGGAGGGCCGACCGGAACGACGGCCTCAGCGGCATCGTGCGGATGGCACGGCGGAGCGTGTCGAGGCGGGCACGAATCATCGGCGTCAGGGCAGGGCCAGCGGACGCGTCGAAGGTTGCCTGAAGGTAGTCCCAGTACGACCCGTCCGTGCCGGGCATCGGCTGGTCCATGTGCGCGCGGAAGACGCCGAACGGAACGGCAAACCCGGAGGCGACGCGATCGGGGAAGAGGGACTTCAGTTGCCCCAGATTGGCCGCTTTCGGGCCGACGATGCGCCCGCCATCGTCGGACTGCAGGGCTGTCAGAGACGGGAGGGTGCGGCGCGACAGATCGAGGGCGTCGACCGACACGTGGACGGTGGAGCGCGTCGTGTCGGGGGCAACGAGCCGCCGCTCCGCGTCCGTCATGTCCCCTGCGGGAACGAGCCGGACCGTGCCGCCGGGCGACACGGCGAAGAACACGCGGGTGCCGTCGTACGACGCCAGCGCCTCCGTCTGATCGTCTGGAAGGGAGGCGGTCGGGATCCCGAGGTTGCGAGCGAGAAGCTGCACGTGCGACACCACGTTGTTCTCGGCGGTCGTCAGGAGGCCGGCCACGGGCGGAAGATCCGGCGGCGCCTCGGGGAGCACGTAGATGTCGTCGTGCTCGAGCGATGCGGCGCGGGGCGTTTCCGTCACGACGCGGAGCGTTCCGGCCACGACGCCGGGCGTGAGCCCGCGGATGCGCCCGGTGTCCGACACATCGAGCAGCCGGTGCTGCCGTCCCGTCACGGCGTCCAGCAGGGTTCCGAGGCGTCCGGCCACCTTGCCGAGCGGGAGCAGCACGGAACTGCGCACGCGGGCGTCGATGAATCCGCGGGCCTTCGGCTCGAACGTCGCGTATCGCTCCACCACGTGCCGGTAATGGGCGGACACCATGGCCGTGCCCCACTCGGCCACGCGCCGTAGGACGTTGACGCGGTCGGCAAACGCCTCGCGATCGAGCACCGAGTCGGACGGAGACGGCAGTCGGGACGCCACGCGGTTCCACTCCCAGAGCTCGATGTGCCCGCTCCCGGCGGTGGCCCGCGCGAGCGCCCGGCCTTTCGCCAGCAGCGCGCGCCGGGTGCGGGGCGTCCAGGTGGAGGCGCGGCGGAGCAGCTCGGTTTCCAGCGCAAGGGACAGGTCGAGGGCGGCCAGCCGATCCGGGGGGGCGAGCGTGGTAATCGTGCGGCGGAGCTGCAGCAGCACGGTACTGCCCCGCTCGATCCGCTGCGCGGCGGAGAGCGACGGCCACGCGTCGACCAGCGCCTGGGCCGCCTGCGTCACGTCGTGGTCGGCGGGCAGTGCGGAGAGGGGACGGGCCAGGCGATCTGCGCCGGTGGTTTCGTACGCGGCGGTCAGGTCCTGCTCCAGGCGTTCAAGCGAGGCCGCAACCTCGTCATCAAGCGTATCCCCATGCGTTTCGAGGAAGGTGCGCACACGCTCCAGATCCTCGGGACCCGGCTGCCCGTGGATCTTTACGCGGAGGGGCATGAACGCGGGGACGGCCTCCGCGATGTCCGTAGCGGTCGCGCGAATCCGCTGCTGCACGTCTGGCGACGTCCCGTCTGCGCCGTGCGGGAGGTCGCGCACCGCCTGGCGGAGCAGGAAGAAGTGCGAGCGCACACGGTCGTCGTCCTCCAGCATCTGGACGAGAAAGGAGCGTCCCCACGCGGCCTCGTCCTCGGCCTGGAAGGCGCCGCGGTAGTGCTGCGCACGCCGCAAAATCCAGCCGTCGTCCACGCGGTACAGGTAGGCGCCCAGCTGGTACTGCTTGAGGCGAGTATGGCGGCCGTTGCCATTCCAAAACGCCTGCGTGTCCGTCCCGGCCAAGATCTGTCCGAGATACAGCCCGTACCGGTCGCGGAGGCGCTGCGCCTCGTCCTTGAGGAGCGCGTGCTGAATGCCGCCGGGCGCGTCGCAGCGCTGCTGCGCCGGAATGACGCTGCCGTCGGGACAAAACCACCGGATGCCCGCATAGGGCCCTCGGCGATCGGTCTTCCAGTCCTCGATGAGCGTCTGGATGCGGTCGGCGGCTGCCGCGTCCAGCGCCGGCTGCGCAGCGGACGGGCAGACGCCAGCGAGGATGCCGGCACTGAGGATCGCGACGGCAAGTGTTATTCGAAGACGTCTATGAGAACGTCGCGGGAGGCGACACTGGGTGTGCATGACGAGAGTGGGGAAGGCACGTGGCGACGGAGCAAGGTCAGCAGCACTGGTTTGTTCGCAGGGCTCGCCGTACGTTTCATCGTAGGCTGCAGAAGTCATAAACTGCGGAAGCGGAATCCCTGCGGAAGCAGGATCCGACAGGTTGATGTCGCCAGAACGGCCTGAGATCGCAGAGCGCTCCATGGTGGACGCTCATCCACGCGTGCCCCGTGGCGTGTGCAACGCCCAGGCGTAACGCTTCGAGCACAGAGCGACCCCACCTCGCTCGCTCGACCCTCTTTTCACGCCACGACCCGGCTACTGTGCATACCTTCGACTACATTCTCCTGGGAACCGGCCAGGCGACCTCGACGCTCCTCGGCGACCTGCTCCAACGCGGCGGCACCATTGCCGTCATCGAAGGCGGCCCCGTCGGCGGAACCTGCGTCAACGTCGGCTGCACGCCCACCAAAACCCTTGTTGCCAGCGCCAAGGCCGCCCACCGCGCCCGCACCGCCGGCGCATACGGCGTTGAGACCGGGCCGGTCGAGGTCGACTTCGAGCGCGTCATGGAGCGCATGAACAAGATCCGTCACGGAAGCCGGGACGGCCTGCGCGGCTGGCTGGAGTCGGAAGACGCTGTCACGCTCTTCGACGGCTGGGGCCGCTTCGTGGGCGAGAAAGAGATCGCCGTGGGCGACACGGTGGTTACCGGCGACACCGTTTTTATCAATGCTGGCGCCCGGGCACGCGTGCCCGACATTCCAGGGCTCGACGACGTGGACTGGCTCGACAACCGGCGCATCCTGGAGCTCTCTGCGGTCCCCGACCACCTCGTCATCGTCGGGGGCAGCTACATCGGGCTGGAGTTCGGACAGATCTTCCGCCGGTTCGGCGCCGAGGTCACGATCCTGGAGCGCGCGCCGCGCATCATTTCGCGCGAGGCCCCCGACATCTCCCACGGCGTCCAGGAGATCCTGGAGGGGGAAGGCATCGAGTTCGTCCTCAACGCCGACGTGGACCGCGTGCAGGCGACCGCGGGCGGCGGGGTGGCCGTCGACGTCACCGCGGGCCGCGACCCGGGCGACACGCAGACCGTCGAAGGGTCGCACCTGCTCGTCGGGGCCGGACGCGTGCCCAACACCGACCGGCTGGATCCCGACGCGGGTGGCCTACAAACGGACGAGCGCGGCTCCCTTGTGGTCGACGAGAAGCTGCGGACCGGCGTGGATGGCGTCTACGCGCTGGGCGACATCAACAGCCAGCCGGGCGCCTTCACGCACACGGCCGTCAACGACGCGGAGATTGTGCTCAGCCACCTCTTCGACGGCGACGTGCCGGGCGGTGCGCGCACCGTGGACGACCGCATCACCACGTACGCGCTCTTCACCGACCCGCCGCTCGGACGCGTGGGCCTCACCGAGCAGCAGGCGCTCGACGAGGGTATCTCCCTGCTGAAGGCCACGCGGCCCCTGTCGCGCATCAGCCGGGCGAAGGAGATGGGCAGGACGGACGGGTTCGTGAAGCTCCTCGTCGATGCCGACACCGATCAGATCGTGGGCGCGGCCATCCTGGGCGTCAACGGCGACGAGATCATCAACATGTTCACGGCCTTCATGCACAGCGGCAAGCCCTGTACCGCGTACCGCAGCGTGGTGCTGGCGCACCCGACAATCTCAGAGCTGATGCCCTGGATCCTGGACGACCTGAGCCCGGTCGAGGACGACGACGCCGAGGCCGTTGTAGCGTAAGAATCCGTTTGGACGTTGCACGGTGAGGATGTGGGTTGAGCGTTGTGGAGGTGCTGACCGGGCACGTGGGTAACACCGAATGCCGAGGGTCGCTGTGCATTCTTGGCTCCATCCGGGCCTACCGCCCGGGACGCGAGCCGTCCTCCCCAGGATGACCGCAGAGGCCCTCGGGCGGTACTGGAGCTCCACTAAAGGAGCCCCACTAACAGGTACGCAGGTCGCCCCTGCCCTTACGCACCGATACGACACGCGACAGGTAGACCGCATGCTCCAGCAGCCATGAGGATTTGCAATCGTAAAAATAGCGTTAAGGAGTGCTGTATCACGTTTTCGTTATGATTCCTCTTGACAGCCCGGGGGCCGGTTTTTGTAAGGTATAAGTGCACATGACGCGAAGAAACCGCTGCGCTCGGCCTCTTGCTGGCCGGGCGTTTTCTACGTCGAGAGACGGTCTTCGTCCCCTTCTTCCCCAGTGAAGACCGTATCGCCCGTCAGTGCGTCCGGGTAGCGCCGGCCGAAGGTGCGGACCGGACTCTTAGGAGAGCAGGACTGGCCAAGCATGTGGGTCCCCC
>CAYFSC010000120.1:0-9476 GCA_964345695.1 uncultured Rhodothermales bacterium
GGGCGGCGCGCACGGTGCGTGACTTGTTGCCCTGGTAGTAGCGGTCCGCGAGCGACTTGAGGAGGTCAACGGCATCCTCGTCCAGCGTGAAGTTCAGTCTTTTCATGGCGGTGGGGAAGTAGAAACGAACGGCTTTCTCGCTCCATGATGTACACAGTGATTCGGCGTGTGTGCCAGGGTACACACGCTGATGATGAAACGCCATGCGGCCAGATGGGTCTGCGTCCCCAGAGAAGTCGAAGGTCCGATCATGCACCGCTCACGCTCACCGTGGGGGTCGACAACCTGCTCGACGAGACGTACCGCGACTTCCTGGACACGTACAAAGGCTATGCGCTGTCGCCGGGGCGCGACGTGCGGTTCGGCCTGTCGACGTCGTTCTAAGGACGAGCGGAACCTCCATCGTCGGCCGGGAGCCTCCAGTTGTGGCGAGCCGTGCTTTCAGAGCAGTCGTACCTTGAGCACGGAGTTCAGCGACGCCGGAGAAACGGGCAGAGGTTTTCGTGTTTCTGGGCTTGGCGCAGACGAGATGCTGTCTCTGATTCTCGTGGCGCGTGGGCGGCGGGCTTCGGATCGAGCGACCGAGTGCCCTGCGCACAGGCCCGGTGAGGGACTGCGCCGGCGTCCGAACGAAAGCGACCCACAAAAAAACGCCCGCTCGGGAGGCTCCCAAGCGGGCGCGTGTTTTGTTTAGGGAAGGCGATGCGGCGCAGGGAACCGTTAGTAGGCCTGCTCCACCGAGACCGTGTTACCGGCCGCATCAGTCACGGTAATGCGCACGGTGGCGGGCGTGCCGGAGCGGGTGCGCAGGCTGTGCTCGCCCGAGGCGCTCGATCCGCTGACGCTGGTGCTGGCGCCGTCGAGCACAGTTCCGCTGCTGTCGAGCAGCTCGCTCGTCACGCTCGACAGGTCACCATCGGCGTCGGAAACGGACCAGGTGGTGCTGGCGCGCTGCCACGGACCGGTGGTGCGCGTCGAGACGGAGTAGCTGTCGAACGCCGGATCGTTGGAGCCGCCATCGTCCGGGCTGCTGACCGTCACGTCCTGCGAGGCCGTGTCGGTGGCGCCCGCGTCATCGGTCACGGTGAGCGTCACGGTGTACGTGCCGTCGGCGTCGTAGGTGTGCGACGGGTTCTGCGCGGTGGATGTGGCGCCGTCCCCGAAGTCCCAGCTCCAGCTCTCGACGGTGCCGTCGGGGTCGCTGCTCTGGTCGGTGAAGTCGGCCGTCAGATCCGTCGTGCTGACCGTGAAGTCCGCGGTGGGCGCCTCGTTGGTCGTGGCCTCGGAGACGCTCACGTCCTGCGCGTCCGATCCGGTATCGCCGGCGTCATCGGTGACCGTCAGCGTGACCGTGTAGGTGCCATCGGCGCCGTAGGTGTGGCTCACGGTCTGGCCGGTGGCGGTCGTTCCATCGCCGAAGTCCCAATCATAGCTGCTGATGGAGCCATCCGAGTCGCTGCTGCCGCTGCCGTCGAAGTCGCACGACAGGTCGGTGCAGGTGTACGTGAAGCTGGCCGTGGGCGGCTCGTTGGTGGTGCCCCCGCCGCCATCGCCACTGAAGTCGAGCGTGTAGAGCAGGTGGTTATTCGCCGTGTTCGAGCTGGAGACAATGTCTTTGGTCGTGGCGCTGTAGAGCGCATCCCGTACAGTCTGCGCGTCGGCCGTACTGTTGCTCTCCAGATACAGGGCGGCGGCGCCCGCAGCGTGCGGCGCGGCCATCGACGTGCCGCTGATGGTGTTCGTGTCGTCATCGCTGCCGATCCAGGCCGAGGTGATGCTCACGCCCGGCGCGAAGAAGTCGACGCAGCTTCCGAAGTTGGCGAACGACGCTTTGGTGTCCGTGTCGTCGGTCGCGCTGATGGTCATGGCCTCTTCCACGCCGGAAGGCGAGCCGTCGCAGGCGTCCTGGGCGCGGCCGAGGAAGTCCCCGTTGCCGGCGGCGATGGCGTACTGCACGCCAGACTCGATGGAGTTGCGGACGGCGTCATCCAGCGTCGTGCTCGAGCCGCCGCCGAGGCTCATGTTGGCCACCGCGGGCTTGTTTGCGTTGGCCGTCACCCAGTCGACGCCGGCGACCACGCCGCTGATGGTGCCGCTGCCCTGGCAGTCGAGCACGCGCACGGCGACGAGGCTTACGTCTTTGGCGATGCCCCACGCTGAGCCGCCCACGGTGCCGGCCACATGCGTGCCATGTCCGTCGCAGTCCTGGCCGTTCTGGCCGTCGTCAAAGGCATCGAAGCCCACCGAGGCGCGGCCCCCGAAGTCGTTGTGCGAGGTGCGGATGCCGGTGTCAAGGATGTATGCGTTCACGCCGGCCCCAGTGGCATTGTATTCATACGTGTCGTCGAGCACAAGGTCGCGGTCATCGCTGCGGTCCAGGCCCCAGGTGGCGTTCGACTGCGTCTCGATGGCATACACACGCTTGTCGGCCTCGACGTATTGAACATTCGGATTCTGCTGAAGCGCCGAGACGGCTGCCTCCGGCAGAGTTGCTGCAAAGCCCTTGACAGCGTGCTGATAGGTGTAGCGGAGCTCTCCGTTAAACCGGTTCGTGAGGCCCTGGGCCTGCTCGGGAACGTTGCCGACCGACCGATTGAACACCACCAGGTACTGACCCGGTACGGTTGCGTCAGCGGAGGCGGCACTTTTCGCTTTGCTGCTGTACGGCGTCTCCGCAGATTCCGGGGCAGGGGTCGCGGCAGGCTCAGGAGCCCCGCTGTCACATCCTGTCAGGGATACGAGGGCGACCGCGAGTGCCACAAGAAAAAGACCGGGGCGCCACGTTGATGCAGGAAGTCGTATCGAGTGCATAGCGTAGGGGTGGATTCAGAGTGTAGGGGTGGGGCCAACCGCACACGATCCATCATGATGGACCGGACACCGCCCGAAATGCCGTGTCGGAGGTTCTCTCCTACTTGCTGAGATATATCTATATCCCACAGGAGGAACACACGGACGGTCGCTCGGAAGCGCCGGTTGGAGCCCCGAAAAATGATTGGTGAACAAAAGGTAACACTCTCATTCGACTTTCACAAAAAGATGCCGTTCAGATCTCCCTTCCGTCTTGAACAGTCCAGCCTAAAATCGATCAGGCTATAGTCTGCCCCCGGCTCCGTACCCCGAGGGCCTTTCGCTCCTTCACGGTGCGGACGGCGTGCACCGGACCCGGGATCGGTCCCTGTCTCAACGTGTTCCAGGTCCCACGTGACTCCTACCAACACAGACCCTTGGTCGCTGCCATGACCAGCAATGCCCCGTCCTCTTCAGAACATGACCCCGCTCGCCCGGGAGATAGCCGCTCGGATGATACCGGTTCAGCGCAGAGCCCTCCTGCGTGGACCGGCCGGTGGAAGGTGCTGCGCTATGATGGAGAGGCTCCCTCCACGCCCACCTACTACGACGTGACCACCGAAAGCTGGGATGTGATCAAGGCACAGCCATCTGGGCGGCACGTCGCTCGGCACCCCATCCTGGAGATCGACGGGGCCACGATCGTTCTGAAAGACGAGGGGGATGACGATCGCAATACGGAGACGTGGCATGCCGAGATCAGCGACGGCGAGTTGCGGGTGACGGCCCTGACCGGGCCCCATGAAGGAGCCGTCGGAGTCGCTCAGCGGGTGCGCACGTGAGGCGGCCCATCAAGGCGGAAGACCTGCGCTCTGCAGCGGGGGGAATAAGATCCGGGAGGCCAGGGGGCGAATATGCCTTACGGTCTCTCTGGTCGCCGTAGGTCGTTGGCCCTTTTCCCGGTCGATCCCGACGATGCGTCTCACTCGATTCAAGACGGCAGTGCCCTGCCGACGATAAGGACTGTGGGCGAATCCGCCTTCCGATGGCTTCAGACCTGGTCCAGACAGGAAACCGCGAGGGGTCTGCCGAAAGCAGCCGTGGGCGTAGGAGGACAAAGCGAACCGTAGAGCGAGTGGAGACCGCAGCGTTCGGCGCCCGCCTGCCCCTTTCGGCAGAAGAGCATCGTGACGGTACCACCGGCATCGACGCCGCGGATGAACAGGTTCTTCCCTGAGGTGTCCACGAAGAGGGACTGAATTCACGCGATCATCAAACATTCTAAAGAGTTTTGCCCGCGACTCCTTGACAATTCTTTCACAGTGAAGTAGGTATTGGGTCCCCGCCACGCAAAGTCTTGCGGGAGGATCCGACACTTTTCCACGCCAAGGAGTCTGTCTCATGTACAACCGATACTGTTTGGGAATATGTTTGGCCACGATTCTTCTTGTCACCTGGGGAGTGTTTCCAGGTGCGGTCCAGGCCCAGATGACCGTCGAAGGGGTTGTGACGGACGCGAGTAATGGGGAGCCGATCCCAGGAGCGAACGTTCAGGTCCGGAACACCACGCTCGGGACGACGACGGACCTGCAGGGGCGCTATGAGCTCGACGTGCCCGAGGGCCGCCGGACACTCTTGTTTTCGTTCGTGGGCTATCAGCAGCGGGAAGTGCAGCTGGAGCCCGGGCAGACGGTGCTCAACGTTGAACTGGGGCGCGACGTCATGGGGATGGACGAAGTCGTCGTCACGGGCCTGGCCTCCAGCGTGAAGCGGCAGAATCTGGCCAACGCCGTCACCTCGGTCGATGCGGCCGACCTGGCGGGAACAACCGAGGTGACGACGCTCGACGGAGCCCTCAACGGCAAGGTGCCGGGCGCGCAGATCAACTCGTATTCGGGGGCGCCGGGGGGCGGCATGAACGTGCGGCTCCGTGGCGTCTCCACGATCAACGGCAACGCGCAGCCGCTTTACATTGTGGACGGCATTATCGTGAGCAACGTCGCCGTGCCGACCAACGTGAACGCCGTCACGCAGGCGGCCTCCGGCGGCAACCGATCCAACCAGGACAATCCGGTGAACCGGATCGCCGACATCAACCCGAAAGACATCAAATCGATCGAGATTCTGAAAGGCCCGTCGGCGGCGGCCATCTACGGGGCGCGGGCCTCGAACGGGGTCGTGATCATCTCCACGAAGCGCGGGGAAGCCGGCGATACGCGGGTCGATTTCTCGCAGTCGCTCGGGTTCACGACCATCCGCAACAAGCTGGGCATGCGCGACTTTACCGCGGAAACGGCGGAGGCTGCCTTCGGCGAGCGCGGACTGCAGGAGTTTCAGGAGGCTCAAGGCGGGCGCGGCTTCATCGACTACGAGGAGGAGCTGTTTGGACAGGAAGGGCTGCTTTCGACCACGAACATCTCGGTCAGTGGCGGCTCTCAGAATACCCGCTTTTACGTGTCGGGCTCGTGGCAGGACGACGAGGGCATCATCGAGAGTACCGGATACGAGCGGCGCTCGGCCCGGGTGAACGTGGACCACACCTTCAACGAGCGCGCTTCGCTGACCGGGACGGTCAACTACGTCAACAGCGAGACGCGCCGTGGGCTGACGGGCAACGACAACTCGGGGACCACCTTCGGCGTCTCGCTCACCGCCACGCCGAACTTCGTCGACATCCTGCAGCGCGATGACGGCACCTACCCCGACCATCCGTTCAACACGTCGAATCCGCTGCAGACGCGCGACCTGTTCACCAACGAGGAGAAGGTGAACCGCGTCATCGCAGGAACCCGGCTCGACTACGACTTCATTAGCACCGACCGGCAACGCCTTGGCTTCGTGGGGGAGGGGGGCGTCGACTTCTTCCAGTTCGAGAACGTGGGCCTGTTCCCGCGACGCCTCCAGTTCGAGCCGAACGACCAGCAGCCCGGCACGTCCATCTTGGGCGAGACCAACTCGCTGTTCACGAACCTTCGCGCGCTGCTGGTGCACGAGTATAGCTTCACCGACATGGGGCTCGACCTCACGACGCAGACCGGCTTCACCCTGTCCGACGCCGACCAGAACTTTACCAACTTTGTGGCTCGCGACCTCATCCCGGGCCAGCAGAATCTCAACCAGGCCGCCTCGCTGACCTCCATCCAGGAGCGCACGTTCCAAAACGATCGCAGCTTCTTTTTCCAGGAAGAAGCCAATTACGACGACAAGCTGATCGGAACCGTGGGCGTGCGCGGCGACCGAAGCTCGCTGAACGGCGACACCGACCGGTTCTTTCTCTTCCCGAAAGCCTCTCTTGCCGTCAACCTGACGAACTTTGATTTCTGGGGGTACGACACCATCAATCAGCTCAAGCTGCGCGTCGCGTTCGGGCAGACGGGCAACACCACCAACTTCGGTACAAAGTTTACCTCGTTCGAGGCGGGTACGATCGACGGACAGGTCGGGACGCTCATCGACACGCAGCGAGGATCGGACGACGTGGAGCCGGAACGACAGTCGGAGATTGAGACCGGCTTCGATCTTGGGCTGTTCGACCAGCGCGCCAACCTCAGCTTCACGGTGTACCGCAAAGAGATTACCGACCAGCTGCTGCGCCGCGAGGTGCCATCGTCAACCGGATTCCAGCTGGAGACGATCAACGCCGGTACGCTCGTCAACCGTGGGCTGGAAACGTCGCTCACGCTTCTTCCCATCTCCAACCGCACCGTGGAGTGGCAGTCGGTCATCAACTTCTGGACGAACGATGCCGAGGTCGAGGACCTGCCTGTCCCGCCGTTCCGCGCTGTCGGGGGAGGCTTCGGCGCGACCCTGGGGGAGATTCGGATCGAGGAAGGAAAGAGTCCCACGCAAATCGTGGGCATCGACGATACGGATGGAGACGGCACGTCGGACGGCGTCTTTCAGCTCGGCGATACGGCTCCGGACTTCCAGATGTCGTTTTCGAACGACATCACCCTCTTCGACGGACTGAGCCTATCGGTTCTGGCCCATTGGAAGAAAGGCGGCGACAACTTGAACCTGTCCGAACTGCTCTTCGACCTGAACCAGACGTCGCCAGACTTCGACGACGACGATGACGGCGACGGCACCCCCAACGGCGTCGAACGGCTCAACCTGCTTGGCGTGTCGGCCACGCCCTTCGTTCAGGACGCCTCCTACTTCCGGATTCGGGAAATCGGGCTCTACTACGAGTTCCCCGACCGGCTCCTGGAGGGCTTTTTCCAGAACTCGGTGCGACGCATCCGCGTCGGCGTCTCCGCCAACGACCTCTGGACGGTCACGCCCTACGACAGCTACGACCCGGAGGTGAATAACTTCGGAGCTACCCCGGTGTCGAATGGCGTGGAAGTGACCCCGTTTCCGTCGTCCCAGCAATTCTACTTCCACCTGAATGTCGGGCTGTAGCTGTCTCGACGCGTGCCCTCTCCGCCTCGTCACACTCCGTTCCCCGTTGCCATGCTTGCCTTCGACTCTCCCATGATGCCTTGCTTCCTGCGCTCATCGCTCCGCGGTCTCTGCCTTCTTGCCCTATGCAGTGTTCTCATCTGGACTGGATGCGACACGGTGGGAATCGACGACCGGGGCGACCCGAACGGACCCAGCCTTGAGGACGTGGTGACCAATCCAACGCGCGGAAAAATCGCCAATGTCGCCACGGGCATAGAGGCGGGAATGCGAACGGACGTCAACTTGTACCTGACTGACGTGGGCGTGATCGGGCGCGAATACATCCGCTTCACGGCCTCCGAACCTCGCTTCACGGCCGACCTGCTGGGCGGGGGCACGTCGGTGCTCGATAACAACACGTTTTACATCACGCGCCCGTGGGCCGAGCGCTACCGCGTGGCCCGCAATGCTAACATTCTGCTCGACGCCCTTCCAAACGCGGGACCCGGCATCCTCAGCGACACCGAGAAGCAGGCCGTTCGGGGGTACGCACAGACGCTCATCGGATATCAGCTGCTGCTGAATGCCAACCTGACGTTCCAGAACGGCCTTCGCGTGGACGTGGCCGGCGATGAGCCCGGGCCGCTGGTCGGCTACAACGAGGCGCTCCAGTCGATCGGTGGCATCCTCGATGAGGGCGCCAGTGCGTTGCAGAGCGGCGGCGAGGCGTTCCCGTTCACGCTGTCCTCCGGGTTCGACGGCTTCACGACTCCCGAAGCCTTCCGAACGTTCAACCGGGCCGTCGCCGCGCGCGTCGCCCTGTACCGAAAAGACTACGACCGCGTGCTGCAGGTGCTCGATGGCTCCTTCCTCGACCCGAGCGCATCGCTCGACGTTGGCACCTATCATGTCTTCTCGACCAGCGCGGGCGACCTCACGAACCCCTTCTTCCTCGATCCCCAGGCCTCCGGCGATCTCATTGCCGCTCATCCCAGCTACACGGCCGACATCCGCGACGGCGACGCGCGGATCGACAAGGTCGTTCAGCGGGAGGAGTCGTTCGGACAAGCGGGCCTGCAGTCGGACTGGGGATTTGCACGCTACCCGTCCCCGGTGGCGCCCATTCCCATCATTCGCAACGCCGAGCTCTTCCTCATTCGCGCGGAGGCCAACCTCCTGAAGAGCGCACCGGACCTGGAAGCCGTGGTAAGCGACCTGAACGTGATCCGGCAGGCTGCGGGCCTTGGAGACTATTCCGGCCCGATGACGCAGGACGCGCTGCTGGACGAGTTGCTGTACCAGCGCCGGTACGAGCTGTACGGGGAAGGGCACCGCTGGATCGACGTGCGGCGCCTCCTCGGGAACGACTGCGGCACCTCGAACGACGATCCGTGCCTGGACGATGATCTTCCCCTCGATCGGGAAGGCGACAACGTCTGGCTGCAATTCCCCATCCCGGCGGACGAAAACCTTTGATCGGCATCCGGCCTCTGCTGAAACGGGCTGGCACGTCCCCGCGAGCAGTTCGGGACGCGCCCCGGTGCCAGCCGCCGACCGCTACTCAGTGAACTCGACGACGTCGGCCCGCACGGTAATGGTGGGCTGAGTGTACAGGATCAGGTTCAGCGAACTGGCGTCGTACCGGACGTTGGTGAGCGCGAGGTCACGACCTGCAGCGTCCCCGTGCTGGGCCTCGAACCGCGTCCAGAGATCGTCGAGGGCATCGCCGTACAACTGCTCGCTTCCGGATACCCGTGCCAGCGCAAGGGTTCGCAACTGCCGAGACGCGCTCAGGCTCAACCCGAGCAGATATCCGGCCGAGGCTTCGCCCTGCACGTTCGTCGCCACCACCTCGTAGTTGCTTTCCGAAAGCTCCACGTTGGTCACGGTTGCCGTGTTGAACGCACCCGACGTCGCACAGCCGGACAGAACCATCGCCATGAGAAAGACAAGGATCGGGGCAGCGTGGTGTCTTATGGACATAAGTTGGTCTGGTGACAAGATCGCTGGTTGATGCTTGACTGAGATAGAAACCCTGCAGCTTAACGTTGTGTGCAACGCGCAATATAAAATCAAAGCACGTACCTGGGCGTCAACCTGTGTGCGTAAAGAAGCTGAAATGCTGTCTGCCATGGTGCATCTCCTCTCTGATGCGGATTCAGCAGCCGTTTTTCAGCGAGATCCGCGAAGGTGCAGCGCCCTGAGCGCAGCGAAGAAGTACTCTTGGGGTGGCCGCAGACCGTCCGCCAAACAGGTTCACAACGGCGGACAGTCTCGGCGAAGGCTGGCGAGAGGCGGCC
>CAYFSC010000121.1:0-1074 GCA_964345695.1 uncultured Rhodothermales bacterium
GCGGGCTGGAAAGCGCCACGCAGCACTACCGGAAGGCCTACGACCTCGCACCGGAGCAGATCAATGCATACTACATCGACCAGGTTCTCCAGCTGTATCTCGACAGCAACGAGATCCAGAAGGCGCTCGAATTTGTGAACACTGTAGAGGCCCAGCGCGGCGATGACCAGGAGGTAGCCGAGATGATCTCCGAAGCGCGCCAGGAGATCTTCGGGAAGAATCCGCAGGCGCGTATCGAGTACTTGGAGCAACAGCTAGAGAGCAATCCCGAGGATGCCGCGCTCATGCAGAAGCTGTTCGATGCCTACACGAATCGTGGAAACGTGGAGGCAGCCTCGAAGCTGGCCAACAAGCTCATGGCGACGAACCCACCCGCCGAGGTCGTGCGCGACATCGCCAAGATGCGGCTCGATGACGGCCGCCCACAGGAGGCGTTCACCACCTATCAGCGGGCGCTGGAGCAGGGGGCCGAGTTGACGGCCCAGGATTACTTCAATATGGGACTGGCCAAGAACCGAAGCGGTGACCTCCCCGCCGCCCGCAAGTACTTCCGACAGGCCATTGAGCTGCGTCAGGATTACGGTCAGGCCTACATTGCGATTGGCGACGTCTACGCGAAGGCAGTGAGCGAATGCGGCGGCAGCAAGATGAGTCGTCGCGACAAGGCCGTTTACTGGATCGCCGTTGATATGTACCGAAGGGCCAAGCAAGTCGACTCGTCGGTGACGTCTACGGCCAACAGCAAAATCAACACGTATCGCAAATACTTCCCGACGAACGAAGACATCTTCTTCATCGACGATTGGGAAAAGGGGAGCAGCGTGCGCATTGACTATGGCTGCTACTCCTGGATTGGCGAGACCACCACGGTTCGCTCTGCCTCCTAGCAGTGGGACCGTCCGCCTTCCCTGTCCCCGGATTGCGCGTCCCCAAAGCCGGCTGGCTCCGAAGAGTCAGCCGGCTTTCTTGTTGTGCACTCGCTTGGGTACTCGGCGTCCCCTCGTAGCCATTCGGCTGGTTGTGGTTGTTCGCGGTGATCCCGAAGTTACGAGCGGTTTGTCCCGTACGCAGAAG
>CAYFSC010000121.1:1174-9451 GCA_964345695.1 uncultured Rhodothermales bacterium
CGTACGCAGAAGACCGAGTCTCCTCGTCCCGACCCGGATCCTCTTCCTTCACCAATTTCTTCGGAGTCCCTTATGGCATCCATTCAGCGGATTACCGCCCGCCAGATTCTCGACAGTCGCGGCAACCCAACCGTCGAGGTCGACGTGACGACCGACGAAGGCGTGATGGGGCGTGCCGCAGTCCCCAGTGGCGCCTCTACAGGAGCCTACGAGGCCGTCGAGCTGCGGGACGGCGACGCCTCTCGCTACCACGGAAAGAGCGTCACACAGGCGGTGGCCAATGTGAACGACACCATCGCGTCCGAAATACGCGGCATGAGCGTGCTCGACCAAGCCGCCCTGGACAACCGCCTGCTGGCCCTGGACGGCACCGACAACAAGTCGAACCTCGGAGCCAACGCCACGCTGGGCGTCTCGCTGGCTGCCGCCAAAGCCGCTGCCGCGTCGGTCGGCCTCCCTCTCTTTCGCTACCTCGGCGGCACCACGGCCCGGACGCTGCCGGTGCCCCTTATGAACATCCTGAACGGCGGCCGGCATGCCGACAACAGCGTCGACATGCAGGAGTTCATGGTTGCCCCCGTCGGCGCGCCCACCTTCGCAGAAGCCCTCCGCATGGGCGCCGAGGTCTTTCATACCCTGAAGTCGGTGCTCGGCGACAAAGGCTACAGCACCGCTGTGGGCGACGAGGGGGGCTTCGCTCCCGATCTGTCGTCGAATGAGGAAGCCATCGAGGTCATTCTGGAAGCAGTCGAGCTGTCCGGATACACCGCGGGCGAGGACGTGTACATCGCGCTGGATCCAGCGATGGCCGAGATGTACGAAGACGGCCACTACGTCTTCTGGAAAAGCGATCCCGGCACGAACCGCTCTGCCGATGACATGGTAGCCTACTGGTCGCGCTGGGTCGAGGCGTACCCGATTCTGTCGATCGAGGATGCGATGGACGAAGACGACTGGGACGGCTGGCAGCAGCTCACCGACGCCGTGGGCGACCGCGTCCAGCTTGTAGGCGACGACCTGTTCGTGACAAACACCACGCGCCTCTCGCGCGGGATCGACGAAGGATGCGGCAACTCCATTCTCATCAAACCCAACCAGATCGGAACCCTGTCCGAGACGCTCGACGCCATCGAGCAGGCCCATGCGCACGGCTTTACAGCGATTGTCAGCCACCGGTCGGGCGAAACCGAGGACACGACCATTGCCGATCTCGCCGTTGCGACCGGAACGGGGCAGATCAAAACCGGCTCCTCCAGCCGCAGCGATCGGGTCGCCAAGTACAACCAGTTGCTCCGGATTGAAGAGCAACTCGGCACGGCCGCCACGTATCCTGGCCTGGACGCCTTTCCGCTGTAATTGCCTTTCTCACCCGCCTCCTGTCTCCCATGGGCATCCTCCCCCGTTCCCGCCAAAACCTGCGCCATTGGTTCATCGGCGGTGCCCTTCTGCTGCTGACGCTGTGGCTGGTTTTCTTCGACAGCCACAGTTTGCTGCAGCGCTACCAGTGGCATCAGGAACTCGATCGGCTTACGTCCGAAAATCAGCAACTACGCGAGGACATCCAGCGTCTGCGTCGCGATCTGAACCAACCGCTGTCCGACTCGCTGGTCGAGCACATTGCCCGCGAAGCGTACGGGATGAAACGTCCAGGCGAGACCGTGTACCGACTGGAGGCTGAGTAGCGCCGCCCGGGCCGTTTCCCGTGTTCAAACCCGTTCGGTTCGAATCCGCTGCCGGCCCTCCACCGATCGTTTCGCCACTCCTGTTGCTTCACTGATCTGGACTCCATGCCGACGTATACCATTGGAATTGACCTCGGGGGCACCAACCTGAAAGCGGCTCTCGTGGAGCGCGACGAAGGGATCTGTGAATCTACGCGAACGCCGACGGACGCCGAGGAGGGGCCGGAGCACGTCTTGGACGGTATCGCGACCATCGTCCAACAGCTGATGGACGCGTCTCCGACGGGGTCGGTCGAGGGCATCGGCATCGGGTCGCCCGGCGCCATCAACTGGAAGGGCACCACCGTGAGCCAGCCGCCCAATCTTCCGGGATGGGGCACGGTGAATGTTCGCAACGAGTTGCAGAACCGCCTCGGCGACATCCCGGTGTATGTGGAGAACGACGCCAACGTGGCGGGCCTCGGCACAGCCTTCTATGGCGTGGGCCGACCGCACGACTCCTTCGTAATGGTCACGCTCGGCACCGGGGTCGGTGGCGCCATCATCTACAACAACAAGATCTTCCGCGGATCGACCGGCGCGGCCGGGGAGATCGGCCACATGACCATCAACTACGCCGGCCCGTTCGAGCGCTACGGCATCGGCGGCTCGGCCGAGGCCTACCTCGGGCAGCAGTTCCTCTCTCACCATGCCCGCATGCGGCTTCTGGCCACCGACTCGGAGGTGCACGAAATCGCCAGCACCGACCTGGAGAACCTGGACCCGCGCATGCTGTACGAAGCCGCGGAAGCCGGCGATGAACCCGCCCGGGACATGCTGGCGTGGGCCGGCCACAAGCTGGGCGTCCTGCTCGGGTCCATCGTCAATCTCCTCGACATTCGGACCATCATCGTCGGCGGGGGCGTTTCAGCTGCCGGTGACTATCTCCTGGACCCCGCGCGGGAGACGCTGCCCGAGTATGTGATTCCCCCCATGCACGACGATCTGCAGATCGTTCGCGAAAAGATGGGCAATGAAGTCAGTCTCCTCGGGGCCGCTCAACTCGCCTTCGCGGGCGATGAGGCCAAGGTGTAAGCTGTTGTGATCGTTGCACGCTCCACGTTCAAGTGCTGGCTGCTCGCCGCTCTTTTCATGGCGGGCCTCGCGGTGCCTTCCGCCGCCCAACAACGTCCGGCGCAGACCACACAGGAACGGGTCGACTCGCTGCGGGCTCAGAGTCCGTCCGGGCCGCCCTCCACCGACACGTCCGGCGCCGTCGTTGGCACCGCTCGCGACTCGCTCGTTATCGTGTTTGACGACGACGGCGGCGATCGCGGCACGCTGTACGGCCAGTCGTCAGTGACCCACGAGCAGGCCACCCTGGAGGCCTACTCCATTCAGCTGGACTTCGAGAAGCAGGAGCTGCTGGCCACCGGCGCCCCCGGCCCGGGCGAGCAGGGCCGCCCGACGTTCCAACGGGGCGGAGGGAGCAGTGGAGGCGGACGTCCCAGCAGCGCAGGCAGCGCTCGTTCTGGAGGAGGAAGAGGCGGTGGAATGGCTCAGTCGTTTGCGGGCGATCGCTTCTCATACAACTTGGAGACGCAGCGGGGACGCGTCGTCGCGGCCCAGACGCAGCGCCAGGACGCACTCATCCAGGGCGAAGCCGTCAAGATGTTCGAGGACAGCACGGTCTTCGTTCGCGGCGGAACGTACACGACCTGCAGTCTCGAATGTCGCCCCAGTCGAGATCAGGCGGCCTCCTATTCGTTGCGTTCCAGCGAGATGAAGGTGCAGGGAAAGTGGGTGTACACGGGTGCGATTCAGCTTTTCCTGTTCAACATTCCTACCCCCCTGTGGCTGCCCTTCGGATTTCTTCCCGCCATCGAGGGACGGCGAAGCGGTCCCCTCCCGCCGGAATACGGGGAAGACCAGCGAGGGCTGTACCTGCGCGACTGGGGATGGTACTTTGCTCTCAACGATTACATGGATCTTCAGCTTGAGGCGGGGATCTGGTCGCAGGGCAGCTTCGAGATCCGTCCGCTGTACCGGTACCGCAAGCGGCACGCGTACAACGGCCAGCTCCAGCTCACCTATCAGCGCGACCGGCGCGGCGAGGAGGAGGACCCGGACTTCACAAACCGGCAGCAGGGCCAGCTCCGGTGGAACCACAACCAGGAACTGAGCCCCACGGCCAGCTTCGGGGGCAACGTGAACCTCGTGACGTCGTCGGACTTCGCGCGGCGCAATACGGAGTCGTTCGAAGAGGCCGTCCGCCAGCAGATCTCGTCCACGGTCCGATTTAACAAGAGCTGGCAGGGGAGCGGGCGCAGCCTCAGCCTCAGCGCCAGTCAGCAACAGCAGCTTCAGAGCGGGCAGGTGAGCTTGTCCTTCCCCAACGCTCAGTTCACGCAGCAGAGCTTCAAGCCGTTTGCCCGCGAGACGCGCATCGGCGATGAGCAGTGGTACGAAAAGATCACGACACAGTACAACCTCTCCGTAAATAACAATTTCAACTTCAATCCGCGCGATCCCGAGCAGCTTCGGGAGCGTGGCGACTCGACCCTGGCGCGACGGGTGGAGGAGGCGGACATCGACTGGTACGAGGCGCTCTTCGACCGGGACAAGTACCAGCTTGCGACCGGCAACGAGGATCCGTTCGACTTCGAGGCCACCCACCGCATTCCGCTCCGGGCCTCTTTCCGACTTGAACGCTTCAACGTCAACCTGAGCCCGAACACCGACTACCGATCGCGCTGGTTTCTGTCGACAACGCGCAAGCGCCTCGTCGTCGACACGACCCAGGTCAGCGAAGACTCGACGGCCATTCGTCAGACCACCGACGAATTCAGCGTGCCGGGGTTTTACGCACGGCACGACTTCAGCACGAGCCTGAGCGCAAGCAATACGGTCTTCGGCACCTTTCCCCTGTCGGCAGGCCCGTTCGAAGGGCTGCGGCACACGATCCGCCCGTCGCTGTCGTTCAGCTTCCAACCCAACTTCAACGATCCGTTCTGGGGACGCACGCGGGTCGTTCGCGACACGTCCGGCAACGTTCTTGAGCGCTACGACATCGTGACGGGGCGTCGCGTGAGCGGAAGTACGGCGCAGCGCAACCTGAGCTTTTCGCTCGACAACGAGTTCGAGACGAAGCGCGTCCGCACCGACACGACCGGCGAAGAGCAGGTGAACCGCCTGAAGCTGCTCGACTTCGACGCCAGCACCTCGTACAACTTTGCTGCCGACCAATTCCCACTCAGCGACATCCGCACCCGGGCGCGCACCGACCTGTTCGACCGGTTCGACTTCACGCTCGGCATGAACTTCTCGCCGTACGCCCTGGAATCGCGCGGCGACACCGACGACGATGGGAAGCTGGAGTTCGAGCGCGTCGACCGGTTTATGGCCAGCGACACGCCCTGGAAGCCCGTGCGGCTCACGCGACTCAACATGAGCATGCGTGGATCCTTCCGGGCCGACGCCCGCGGCCAGCGGAACCCGGTCTCAGAGCCGCGAGCCAACCTCTCGGACGCGCAGAATGCCGGTCGCCTGAGCCCCTACGAGGGCGCGACGATCACCGACCGACGCAATCCGTACGCCGCCTATCCGAACACGCCCACCGGCTACGTGGATTTCAGCGTGCCCTGGTCGCTCAGCTTCAGCTTCAACTACAGCTTCCGAAAGCCGGCCAAGGAGATCACAAATCAGAACGCGGTGCTCGACACCAATTTTGATTTTAACGTCACCCCCAAATGGAAGGTGAGCGGCCGGTCCGGCTACGACTTTGTACAGGGCGAGCTGTCGACCACTCGAATCACGATCAACCGCCAGCTGTGCTGCTGGAACCTCTCGTTCTCGTGGGTGCCGTTCGGCGAGTTTCAGCAGTACAGCTTCAACCTCTCGGTGAAAAGCGGCAAGCTGTCCCAACTTCTCCGGCTTCAGCTTCCGCGCGAGGGCGACGACAGCCGCCTCGGGGGCATCGGACGCCAGATTGGCCAGACGGTCTCCGGCGGTGTCGGCGGCGGACGCCCCCGATTCTGATGGGCTCTCCGCCGTGCCGTCTCCGAAGGCCAGTCTACGCCTTGAGCGCCTCGGTCACCTTGTCGGCAGCTTCCTTCAGCAGCACCGCAGACCGGAGTTCCAGGCCACTCTCGTCGAGCAGCGCCTTGCCTTCTTCGGCGTTGGTCCCCTGCAGACGCACGATGAGTGGCACGTCGAGATCGATGTTTTTAGCAGCCTGGATCACGCCTTTCGCAACACGGTCGCAGCGCACGATGCCGCCAAAGATGTTGACGAGAATGGCTTCGACGCTCGGATCCTTGAGGATGATGCGGAATCCGGCCTCAACCGTCTCGGCACTGGCCGTGCCGCCGACGTCGAGGAAATTGGCCGGCTCGCCGCCAGCCAGCTTGATGATATCCATTGTCGCCATGGCCAGGCCGGCGCCGTTAACCATGCAGCCGACGTTGCCGTCGAGCTTGATGTAGCTGAGGCCGTACTCGCCGGCCTCGACCTCGGTGGGATCTTCCTCGTGGATGTCGCGCATCGCGGCCAGATCCTCGTGCCGAAAAAGCGCGTTGTCGTCGATGTTGATCTTGGCGTCGACGGCCGCCACATCGCCGGCCTCGGTGAGAACCAGCGGGTTGATCTCGGCAATGGTGCTGTCGGTGGCCTCAAACGCCTCGTACAGCGCCGTGATGAAGCGGTAGCCCTGCTTGAACGCGTCCCCCTCCAGGCCAAGCGCAAACGCCAACTCCCGCGCCTGAAACGGACGCAGCCCGAGTGTCGGATCGACCCACACTTTGTGGATCGCCTCCGGATTCTCTTCGGCAACCGTCTCGATCTCCACCCCGCCTTCGCTGGAGACCATGATGACGTTCATGCTCGTCTCGCGGTCGAGCGTAACCCCAACGTAGAACTCCTGCTCGATGTCGACCCCTTCGGTGACGAGCACCTTGCGCACCTTCTGGCCCGCCTCTCCGGTCTGGTGCGTCACCAGGTTCATGCCGAGGATGGCATCGGCGTGCTCGCGCACCTCGTCGATGCTCTCGGCCAACTTTACGCCGCCGCCTTTGCCGCGTCCGCCGGCATGGATTTGGGCCTTCACCACGAACAAGTCGGCCCCGTCCGCCTCCATCTCTTCGGCCGCAGCCACGGCCTCGTCGACCGTTTCGGCGACCGTTCCGGGAGGGATAGACACGCCGTACTCACGCAGAATGTCCTTGGCTTGGTACTCGTGGAGCTTCATGAACGTCGGGCGGGTTGGATGAGTAGAAATTCGGCGATAAAGTAAGGAGGCGCGGGCAAAAGAGTCCACCTCGTCACCCATCTTTGCCGGTTGTTCGATTGCACCCGGCACTGTCGGAGACGTGATTCGTACTGCGTGGTGACCCGGATCGCGGGATGCAACGCATATCAATCAACGGTCCCCTTCAACGGCGGCTCGTGGAGCCCAATGCGACGCAGAGGTCCTACGAAGCAGAGGTCCTATGAAAACGTTTGACTGGCACATCGTCTACCGCCTTCTGAAGAGTTTCGTGCTCTTCGTCGGCGCACTGATTGTCTTTTTCATTGTGCTCCACTGGGTCGAATACAGCGACGACTTCCTGGATCGCGGGGCGACCGTCATGGAGGTCTTCACGGTGTTCTACCCCAGCTACATTCCGGAAATCGTGCGCCTGACCTCCCCCCTGGCGCTGTTTCTGGGGTGCATCTACGTCACCGGCACGCTGGCGCAGGAGCTCCAGTTGATCGCGCTGCAGACGACGGGCGTGTCGCTGTACCGCCTGATGCGGCCCTACGTGGCGGTCGGCATCCTCATCACAATCGGCATGTTCTTCTTCAACGGCTGGGTGGTACCACGCACCAACGAGACGGTCGTGCAGTACGAAAACGAGTACCTCTTTCCAGGGCAGCGCACCGTCGACGTCAGCGAGATCCACCGGCAGAACGGACCGAACTCGGTGGTGTCGGTCGGTTACTACGAGGCCGACGCGAAGAAGGCCCACCAGGTGTCGCTGCAAACATTCGCCGGCGACGCACGGCTCCGCTCCCGCATTGATGCCGAGCGCATGGTCTGGGTGGACTCGATGCAGGTCTGGCGCCTAACGGATGTGAAACGGAAGGTCTTCACGGAATCGGCCATCCAGATGCGCGCCGATACGGCCGAGTTGGACACAACGCTGCAGATCTACCCCCGGGACCTGGCCCGCTCGCAGAACGACGTCGAGGCGATGACCATTCCCGAGGCGGCCAACTACCTGGCTGCCCTCAAGCGGTCTGGTGCCAGTCAACTGGCTCGCCCGTACGTAGCGTACTACAACAAGTTTGCCTACCCCTTCGCCAACCTCATTCTCCTTTTGATCGGCGTGCCCCTCGCTTCCGTGCGCCGCCGCGGCGGACAGGCGGTTCGCTTCGCGATTGGACTGCTCACGGCCTTCGTCTACCTGGCCGTCCAGAAGCTCACCGAGCCGTTCGGCTATTCCGGCGACCTGAGCCCTCTCGTGACCGCCTGGGTGCCGCACCTCGTGTTCGCGGTAGTAGCACTCGGCATTCTGTGGCAGGCCCGGAAGTGAGACGTGCTTGGGTGTTTAGGTGTTTATGTGTTCAGGCGTTTAGG
>CAYFSC010000122.1:0-9320 GCA_964345695.1 uncultured Rhodothermales bacterium
AGCGGGTTCGGCTCGTCCTCGATGCTACCGACGGGAACATCCGCCGTGGCCGGATCCAGCTCGCCGCGCTCCACACGGCTGTTGTTGATCAGGTCAGCCACCTCTTGCAGGCCGCCGCCAATCGAACCGCCCGACTGCAGAATGGCCTCGGCCTTCAGCAGATCCATCTCGTGGATCTCCATGACCGGCATCGGGCCATTGGCGTTGTTGTTCGCGTAATCGCGGTACATGCTCGGGGTGCGGTCCGAGTAGTGGTACGTGCCACGGGCCGGCGGGAACGCGGTGAAGGCCGTTCCTTCAAAGGTGAAGTCTTTGCCGTCAGTTTCCGGTCCGCCCGGTCCCTGGATGCGGCGGTCCGCTGTTTCGGTCACGTATGGATTCCGGTCGGCCACCGGCGTGTCGAGCCAGTCCTCATAGCCGCCTGACTGGTCGGCGGGGCCGATCGTGCGGTAGTCGGCGCGCGACCACGTGCCCGGCAGCTCGCCGAAGAACTTCATGCAGTCCCACTCGGTCGAGCCGTCGTCGTCGCCAATCGGAGCGAAGGTCTCCGTGATGCCCTCGTTGGCGAGGGTGTACACTTCCTGCCAGTTCACCTGCTGGCGCTCCTCCGGCGTGCGGGCCACGGTGGCCAGGTACCGGGCCTTGTACGACTTGGCGAGCCGCACGAGGCGGTCGCTGGACACATCCAGACCGAAGATCCAGTCTTCACCGGCAGTGATGGTGAAGTCGCTCGACTCTGCGATGCTGATGGCCCGATCCAGCTTCTCAATCGCGAACTGGTTGACCTGCTGGTACGGCTGCAGTTGCAGGTCCGCCGTTCCGGCTGCCACGGCGTTCAGGTCCGTGGTCTCGTCGACGAGGAAGGCGCGGTCGAAGCGGGCCGCCAGATCGCCGTAGGAGAGGCCCAGGACGAAGTTCACGGTTGCCTGGATCTTCGCGGCACTCCCGTCTCCAAGCTCCGTGTTCAACGCATCCGGGCCGATCCGCTCGATCGAGTTCAGCACGTCCGAGGCGTTCGAGATGGCGACGTAGTGGTCAAACCACGGCTCCTCGGTGGACGGCGCACGGGAGTAGGCCGAGCTGTTGTTCCAAGCAATGCGCGGCTCGGACGACATGTCGTTCATCGCCCAGTTCGCCCACGAGCAGGAGTGCGAGCCGGCCAGCGTGGAGTACATCATCGAGTTATCGCACCACTGCGTGGCCTGCCAGAAATTGCGGAAGGTGTCGCCCGCAATGTTCTCAACGTCCTGGGCCGACGCGAGGACCTGTTCACGGTCCGGGCTATTGGTGTTTTCGACGGAGAGGTCCTGGCATCCGACCAGGACAGCCGTCATGAATAAGAGGAGGCTGTACGAGACAGCTCTCGAAAGGGTCGTAGACATATTCATCATACTAATAGGGTGTAGAAACGGGGCGTTAGAGCAGCGCGCGTGTGCGGCGTGCCGGATCGCCGGAGCTCTCCGGCACGCCTCCACGCACAGCAATCGTCGGTCGTTAGGAGCCGTCACCTAGAACTGGAAGGTGATGCGTCCGGTGATCGTCCGGAACGGGGGATAGTTGAAGTTATCCACCCGGAACAGCGACGAGTCGTCGTTGGCACTGTCAGGATTGTTCGCCCCCACTTCCGGATCAAAGCCGTCGTAGTCGGTGAAGGTGAACAGATTCCGGCCGATCACGCTGAATTCCAGGCGGTTCAGCACGTTGGCGTTGCCGAAGAGGTTGTTCAGCTTCGCCCGGTCGAAGGTATATCCGAGCGACAGCTCCCGCACCTTGACGAACGTTGCATCTTCCACGAAGTGATTGTTCTTGTTCGTGGCGTCGTACAGCGTCTCGTAATAGGTGTTGGGTTTCTTCAGCCCCTCTGCCTTGCCAAACTCGTCCTGGTCTTCGTTGCGGCCGTCGCGGTAGCTCCACTGCCGCGTGAAGTTGTAGACGTCGCCGCCCGCCTGCGTGCTGACGAGGGTGTAAAGCGAAAACCCTTTCCAGTTGAAGGTGGTGTTGAAGTTGACGTTGTAGTTGGGCACCGTGTCTCCAATCTGGAAGAAGGTCTCGCCCTCTTCGTTTTGGAACTTGAACGGAATGCCCCAGGCCAGGTCGCCCTGTCCGTCTCCGTCAACATCTACGCTCGTGCCCCAGAGGTCTTTCGCAAAGCCGTCGCGGAAGGTATTGCCTTCGCCTACGGGCACCATGTAGCCGTCGTCATTCACGTCGAACGCCGATGGATTGAAGCCCATCGTCTGAAGTTGGCTGGTTTCCCTAACCCACTTCGCGCCGTACATGGCGCCGAGGTCCTCTTCGGCTCGGAAGAAGAACAGGTTCTCCGGTCCAGTGCGGAAGGCATTGGCGTTGAAGTCTCTGATCTTCTGGCGAGTGCGGTCAAAATTCACGCCGAAGCTCCAGTTCATGTTGCGCTTCCGCACGAGGTCGGCCGAGATGCTGGCCTCCAGCGTGTTTGACTCCAGCGTTCCGGCATTCTGCCACTGGGCCTCGAAGCCCACCGGTCCTGCAAGCGGCACACGCAGAAGTTGATCCTCAACGTCGGTCACCGCATACGTCACGTCGACGAAGACGCGATCCAGAATGCCCATCTCCACGCCGAACTCCTGCTCGGTGGAAAGCTCCGGCTTCAGGTCGTCGTTGCCGAGCGTGTTCTTCGAGAAGGTGCCGTTGCTAAGATCAAACGTTTCGTATTGCGCCGAGAAATTCGGGCGCGCGCCGGCGGTCCCGTACGAGTAACGGAGCTTGAACTCGTTGATGCTCTCGAACGGCCAGAATTCCTCCTGCGAGATGCGGTACGCTCCTGCCGCGCGGAAGAACGTCTGCCAGCGCTCATCGGCACCGAACAGCGAGGAGCCGTCGCGCCGCACGAGGACGTCGGCGATGTACCGGTCTCTGTAATCGCCCTCGACCGAGCCGTAGAAGCTCTCCGAACGGATGGTCGACTCGAAGGAGGTGTTGACCTTGTTGCCGCCCTGGTTCTCGTCGAGGCCGTTGCTCAGGCTCGGGATGCCCTGGGTGGCGAGATTCGTGACCTCCGTCAGAGTATTCGAGAACTCGGTATTCTCCACCTGATACTTAAACTGCGAGCGCCCCGTAAAGTCACCGAAGTCCTTTCGCAGCGATGCCGTAAGGTCGGCGTTCAGCGCCTCCTCAACGATGTTTTGCTTCTCGGTCCGACCGTCGTTGATCGAGCTCGGGTCGATGGTCTGGAAGCCCCGATCGTAGAACTCGGAGTCTTCCCGGTCCAGGCGGTCGTAGCTCATGTTTCCCTGGAGCGTCACCCATTCGTAGGGGGAGTATTCGCCGCGAACACTGCCGAGGAACCGCGACCGGTTTACGTCGATGTCGGAGTTCTCGATCATGTAGAGCGGGTTGATCTCTTGCGAGAACGGATCCGGCTGCACCAACAACTCGCCATTCTCATCGCGCGCCGTCAGGTCCGAGAGCGGACTCGTGAACATAAGCGAGAAGAACGGATCTTCCTGGTCGATCTGGTTGATGTCGCCATTGTCCGACTGCGAGTAGAAGCCGGAGGCCCGGATCGACACGTTGTCCGCGGGGCGGTGGTCGAGGTTGAGGCGGAATTGCTTGCGGTCGTACGACTTCGTATCGACCGGCCCCTGCACGGCGCCCCCCTCGTGGGTGTTCGTGAACGACAGGCGGAAGTTCGTCCGCTCCGTGTTCTGGCTCACGGCGACGTAGTTGGTCCAGGTGTTGCCGGGCTCGAAGAACTGATCAAACGCATCGAAGGTCTGGTAGGAGTCGCCGCTCTTGCGCACCAGCTCGCCGTAGGGATTGTCTCGGAAGGAGGTGCCGTTCGGACCACTTTCGTCCTGGGCCGCCCCTTCTCCGAAATCAACCGGGTTGCTGTTCTGGTCGATCAGTTGCCCCTGGCCATTCGTGCGCAGTGAGTGCGAGCGGTTGTCCGTCAGGTTTTCCCTGAGCGACTGCCACCCAAACTCGTTGCGAACGGTCACGCGGGTCTGTCCAAGCGGGGTTTCGCCGCCGCGTTGCGTCGTAATGTTAATGACGCCAGCCTGCGCCCGCGAGCCGTACAGCGACGACGCCGCCGCCCCTTTCACGATTTCGATGTTCTTGATGTCGAGCGTGCCGATGTCCACCTGGTCGGCGCCAAGAATGACGCCGTCCACGATGAAGAGCGGAGAGTTATCGCCCGTCAGACTCGTCGATCCGCGCAGGCGGACCGAGAACCCGGACCCGGGCTGGCCCGAGGAGCCAACGATGGACGCACCGGCCACCTTGCCCTGCAGCGAACCGAGCGCGTTCGACGCCGGGGCCTTGTCGAGCTGGGCGGTGCTGACCTGATCGACGCTAAAGGACAATTTGGCTTTCGGGGTTTCGGAGGTCACGCCGGTTACGACGACCTCGTTGAGCTCCGACATCGAGGGCGCCAACCGAAAGTTCTCTTCGATCTCTTCCCCGGCCTGGAGCGACACCTCTCGCTCGATCGACCGGTAGCCGACAAAGCTGACGCGAAGGGTTTTGTCCCCCGCGCTCACCTCTCCGATTCGGTACATGCCATCCGGCCCGGTGGCGGTACCTACGCCGGTTTCCACAACTTGAACGGTTGCGCCGGGAAGGGGATCGTCGGTTTGTGCATCGAGGACTTGCCCGGAGATGACGCCTGACTGTGCCCAGGTGAGCCCTGGGGCCAGCAAGCACAGCAAAAGCCCCCATGCGAGTCGCTGTAACAATGCTCTCATGACTGGTCTGGTGATTCTGAAAGTGATGAGTGATGGTACAACAGAGATCCGCCGCTGCACCGGGCGAGAGGCCCTTTCTCTCATGGGGGCGGTGGGAGACGCTACCACAAGAGGTGTGGGCACAGAGGAGGACATCTGCGTATCGTGTGTACGAACGATAAACCATGTCAGAGTGAGAATCAACCGCAGATTTAGATTCTTCTCCGGAACCGCTTTTCAAATCGGCCTCCTTCGTCGTAGAAGCGGTTTCGGGTTCCTGTCTCCACTCTCGCACCGTTTCCCTGCACGCCCCGCCCTTCCCTTTCGGGCTATCCCGTTTGTTTTTCCGGACAAACAGGGACGGACCGATCGGGCGTCCGGCCGGACACCGGCCGCAGTCCCGCACAGACGGATGCTTTGCCTAGATCACATTATTGTTACATACGGTTTTGCCCGGATTGGGGGCTCCTGACAGCTACGTACGTCAGTTAGTCGTGCGTCCTTTCGCGAAGGCCCACCGCTCGGCAGGGCGGAGCTGTCCGGTCCTCCGGGCCTCCACAGACGACGGCGGGATGCGGCCGCCTTCGGGAAACCTCCCTCCTGCAGCCCGCTTTAACGTTCCCGTTTTCGTTCGTCTCCCACGCGCTGGACGGCCCCTGATGGACACGGCCTCTCCTCCCCCTTCTGCTCCCGATCCTACCAACGAGCCCCCGCTCCCCGACTCGGACGTTCAGTCGCTGCACCCCTCGATTCGGACGGTCTGGCGCATTAAACTCGCCGGGCTAGCGGCGCTCGCCTTCTTCGCCGTGCTGTTCTACGACCTGACGCACTTGTTCGACCCGTCGCCGTGGGTGCCCTTTGGTGTGCCGTCGGGGATTTTCCTTGCACTCAGCGCGCTGCTGTGCTGGGGCTGGCCCCGGCTGCGCTACCGCGCCTGGGGCTTTGCTGTCCGTCCCGAAGAGCTGTACCGGGAGCACGGCGTCCTAAATCACGTACGAACCATCGTGCCGCTCCGGCGCATCCAGCACCTCGATGTGTCGCAGGATCTGCTGGAGCGCGAGTTTTCGCTCGGACGCCTCATCGTCCACACGGCCGGCTCGCGCAGCAGCGACGTAGTCATCCCCGGCCTGAAGCTGACCGACGCCGAGCGCATCCGCGATGAGGTCAAACGGTTCATCCTCGAAGATCCTCTCACGGAAGACCCGGTGTGATGCCGTCCTCCGCTTCCTCGACGTCGGACCCCTCCCCGAACGGAGCCCGTCCGCCGGACTCCGCCCCTTCGGAGGACCCGTCCGCGTCGTCTACGCCCGATGCTGCGTCGACGTACGCCACGGAACCGGATACGCTGGGCACCGCCCATGAGCCCAATCGCCTGCATCCGCTGACGTTGCTGCAGCGCCTGCTGGCCAGCCTTCCGGCCTTTCTGGTGATTCTGTTCCCCATTCTGCAGAATCCCAGCTCCGAGAATCTCTTTTCGCTCGTGCTGTCGGTGGTGTTCGCCGTCTTCGCAATTCCGGCCATCGTGCTGCAGTACTGGCGATTTAGCTACCGCATCGAGCCGCGGCAGATCGTCATCCAGAGCGGCGTGTTCAACCGCCAGAATCGCAGCATCCCCATCGAGCGGGTGCAGAACATCCAGATTCAGCAAAACCTGATCGCCCAGATCTTCAGCATCGCCAAGGTGCAGGTCCAGACGGCCGGCAGTTCCTCCACCGAGGGCACGCTGGAGTACGTCGGGCTGCAACAGGCCCACCGCATTCGGCAAACGATCCGCTCCTTCCAACGCCAGCAGGCGGATGTTGATGCGGACGACGCGGCGGCCGAGGACGTGGAGGCGGAGAAGACGGCGGCTGCTTCGGCCCCGACGACCGAGACGCTCTATACCATGTCGCTCGGTCGCGTGCTGCTGTCGGGAGCGTTCCGGTTTTCGTTTCTCTACATCGCGATCATCTTCTCGGCCCTGCAGTTCGTGGAGCCCGACACGCTTCTGCAGTGGGCTTTCTCGTCCGATCAGGTCGACCAGGTGACGGCGGCGATCACTTCGCACCCGGCCCTCACAGCGCTTGTTAGCATTGCCCTGGCGGCGCTCCTGGGATGGATCTCCGGCATTCTGCTGCACCTGAACCGCAACTACAGCTTCAAGCTTTGGCTGGAAGACGACAAGCTCCGCAAGCGGCACGGGCTGTTTACCGTCACGGAGGGCACGATCCCGTTGGAGAAGGTGCAAACCCTGGTCTTGAAGACGAACCCGCTGATGCGGGCCTTCGGTTGGCACGAGCTGGAGGTCCAGACCGTGGGGCGCGACGTCGAGGAGCAGGGGCACCGGGTCATCGTTCCCTTTGCGCAGCTGGAGCCGATCGTGGCGCTGGCGCAGCGTATCCGTCCGTTCGAGATCCCGGCCTCGTTCGGCTCGGTGTCGCCGCTGACAATCCGGCGCCGGTTCGTTCGCTACAGCGTGGCGCTGTCGGCCGTGCTGCTGCCGGGCGTCTACTTCTGGCCGGTCGACTGGTGGCACCCGGGGGGCGTGGCCCTGCCGTGGTGGGGCTTTGCGCTCGTGCCCGGCCTCCTGCTGGTGGCGCTGCTGCAGTACCGCTACCACGGCTACTCGGTGCAGGACGACGGCATGTACATCCGGCGGGGCGTGCTCTCCCACTACCTCTGGATGATCCCGACCGAGAAGTTTCACGTCTTCTACGACACGGCGTCCGTCTTTCAACAGCGCCTGCACCTCAAAACGCTGTTCGTGGACACGGCCGGTGCGGCGGCGTTTGCCTACCCGGAGGTGATCGACCTTCCGGAAGAGGAGGCCGACGAACAGCTGCTGGACCTGCATGATCGCTTCCAGCACCTCTACCACAACCGCATCGAGGCCGCCACGGGATCGGCCAGCACGCGGCTGTCGGAAGAAGAACGCCCCCAACTGCCAGACGAGATCGGCTGATGGACTTCTCGGTTGTGGGTTTGCTTCCGGGGCGTGCGAGCGATACCTAGTGAGCGTGTCCGCCGCCCGATGTCGTGCCGGCGGACTGGACGGACGTCGCCCGAGTTGTTTCCCCCCGACACAATGCTTTCGCCCCCGGTGGATCCCTCTCAACGCGCTAGCGGCCTTCTTCTGCACGTCACCTCCCTGCCCAGCCTGTACGGCATCGGCGACCTCGGGCCGTCCGCTTACTCCTTTGCCGACTTCCTGACTCGGACGGACCAGCAGATCTGGCAGGTCCTTCCGCTCGGCCCGGTCGGATACGGCGCCTCGCCGTACTCCAGCCTCTCTACATTTGCGGGCAACCCGCTGCTGATCAGTCCGGAGCCGCTCGTGGAGCGCACCCTGCTGGAGGCCTCGGATCTGGCGCCTCTGCGCGAATTGCCCGACGATCACGTCGACTACCCGCGCCTCGTTCCCCGCAAAGAGGCCGTGCTGGAAACGGCCTTCTCGCGCTTCGACGCCCACGCCAGTGCGGCCGACCGGGCGGCCTTCGAACGGTTCCGCCAGAGCAACGCCGACTGGCTGGCCGACTACGCGCTCTACGCGGCACTCAAAGACGCCCACGACGGTGCCGCCTGGTACGACTGGGACGCGCCCCTCGCCCAGCGCAATCCGGAGGCGCTCGACCGCGCACGGGACGCCCACGCCGAGCGCCGGCGCATGCACGCCTTCTGGCAATACCTGTTCGACCAGCAATGGTCGGCACTGCAGGCCTACTGCCATGCCCGCGACCTCCGCCTCTTCGGCGATCTACCCATCTACGTCGCCCCGGACAGTGCCGACGTGTGGGCAAACCAGTCGCTCTTTCGGCTCGATGCGCACGGCGAGCCAACCGTCGTGGCAGGCGTGCCGCCCGACGCCTTCGCGCCCGAGGGCCAGCGCTGGGGAAATCCCATTTACGACTGGGAGCGTATGAAGGAACGTAGCTACCACTGGTGGACGCGGCGCATGGCGCACGCCCTTGACCGGGTGGACCTCGTTCGCCTCGACCACTTTCGGGGCTTCGAGGCCTACTGGGAGATTCCCGCCGCGTCCGAGACGGCGGCAACCGGCGAGTGGGTCGAGGGACCCGGCGCCGACCTCTTCGCCGCCCTGGAGACCGAGATCGACGACCTGGCCGTCGTCGCCGAAGACCTGGGCGTCATCACCGACAAGGTCATTGCCCTGCGCGACCGGTTCGACTTCCCGGGTATGGCCGTCCTCCAGTTTGCGTTCGACGGCGATGCCGACAGCCCGTACCTGCCGCACAACTACACGCGCAACCTTGTCGCCTACACGGGCACGCACGACAACAATACGATGGTCGGCTGGTGGGAAGACGACGCCCGATCTGCCGAGACGCGCCGCTTTGCACGCGACTACCTCGATCTCCCTTCGACCGAAACCCTGCCGCACGAGCGAGCACTGCGCGTCCTCATGGGCTCGGTCGCCCGCCGGGTCGTGACGCCGCTGCAGGACGTGCTCGGCCTCGACGCCGAGGCGCGGATGAACGTTCCGGGCCAGTCGCAGGGCAACTGGACGTGGCGCTTCACACCCGACCAGGTCACCGATGCCGACGAGGAACGGCTGCGGACACTCACGCGCGTCTACGGCCGTGCCCCTCGCGAGGAATCCCAGGCGTAGCGGGCGCACGC
>CAYFSC010000123.1:0-9218 GCA_964345695.1 uncultured Rhodothermales bacterium
CCCAGAAGGAGCAGTACGAGGAAGAGGCCACGCACAAAAGAAGATCTGCTGAGAACAGGCAACACGTCCTCAATCTATCGGCAGCGTATTACTCCCAAACCGCGCGCAGGTCGCGATTTTATCTTGGCTCGCAGGCCCCAACGACCAACGCGCCGCCCGGGAGAACCGGGCGACGCGTTGACAAGCGTCTCGCCAGAATGGAGGGGACGCAGGCGCCTACTTGAGACGGAAGGTCACGGGCAGCGACATGCGTACCTTCACGGACGATCCGCGCTGCTTTCCAGGCTTGCAGTTCAGCTTCTTCACAGCGTCGAGCGCGGCTTCGTTCAGCAGCTTGTGCACGCCGCGCGTCACCTTCGGACTCGTGACGTTGCCGTTCTCGTCCACGACGAACTGGACGAAGACGCGGCCTTCAATGCCCGCCTTCTTGGCAAATTCCGGATACTTCACTTCTTCCTGCAGAGCAGCCACGCCACCGCAGTCCGGCTGCTGCTCCACGACCACGAAGATTTCTTCCTCTTCCTCCTCCTCTTCCTGAGGCGGCTCAGGCGGTCCCTGACTGGTGTCAAGCGACTCGTTCAGGTCGAGTGAGGCGCTGAAGTCGACGTCCTGCTGCTCAATGGTTTGATTGTCCGGAACCTCAACCGGAACCGGGGGCTTCGGCGGAGGCGGGGGCTTCTGCTCCTGCTTCGTCTGCTGAATCTCCTCCATCTCGACGACTTCCTGCTCCTCGAGCTGGACCTGGAACTCCTGTTGCGGCTGCCAGCTTACGCGGAAGGCCACGACGAGCAGGGCAAGCGCGACTACCATGCCGACCTCCACCCACATTCCGTATTCGTTACGGAGGTCCGCTTCCGGATTCTTGTGTACGGACATAACATTGCTGCGTTGTTCTCAAGAGGCTGCGAGACGGCCGATGCCGGGGCACAGGGCGCATCTGTGCAGTCAGCGACCGATATAATCCAGTTCGGCAACGTTACCTTCATGCGGATGTTTCGTGAAGGTCTAGCATTTCGCCAGCGTAGAGGGGTCGTGGTTTGTGGACCGTGGGGGCGGAACCTGTGCGCCGGATCCACCGAGGTTATGAGGCGGCACGCCGCCGGTGCTGCACAGTGCGAAACGCGATGTAAGCCAGGATGGCGAGGAAAAGGCCGACAACGTCTGCCAGCGCATCAAACGGATCGCCGAGCCGCTGAACGGGGAGGACATACTGGTAGAGCTCCGTGAGACCGGCGAAGAAGATACCGGCCAGAAAGAGCCCGGCCCCGCGCCATCGGGCGTGGCGGGGCGTGTCGCCGGAGGCCGGCTGCAGGGCGTGCATCCACAACCCGCCCAGGCCCATGAACAGCACGACATGGGCGACCTTGTCGAGGCCGGTCGTTGTGGGAGCCACCGGCAGGTCGGGGGGAGGGATGGACAGGGCAACGAGGATGCCGAGTGTCCACAGCACGGCCAGCGGCAAGGCATGTCGCCGGACGAACGAGCGAAGGCGGACGAGGAAGGCAGGCCGCTGGGCCATGAAAGGACGGACGGAGCCAGTTGACGAGGAGGAGAGAGACCCCTTGGGCCTGTGGTCCCTGCGAAAAGGGCGGGTTGCATTGGGGCGGATCCGCACGTGGGAGCTACGACCCGGTGGCCTCCAGGCAAGAGCGGGCCGCAGCCGGGAGCAACTCCAGGAGGTCGGTCGCGACCATGGTGCGGGCATCGCGCGTCTGGGTGTAGCGCTCCGCCGCTACACCGCCCAGATGGAGGGCGCAAGCGGCGGCCTCCGGTGGGGCAACACCCTGGGCCAGAAGGGCCGCGCACTGGCCTGCGAGCACGTCGCCCGTGCCGGCGGTGGCCAGCCCCTCGGTTCCGGTGCTTCCCGCGTACGTCGGTCCGTCCGGCTGGGCCACGAGGCTAGGACGGCCCTTGAGCAACAGCGTACTGTTCCACCGGGTGGCGTAGGTGTCGGCAGTGGGGACGCGGTCGCTGCGGTCGCTCGTGCCGGCCAGACGCTCGAACTCGCCGGCGTGCGGCGTGAGCAGCCACCGTCCGTCCGCATGATCCGACAGGGCGTCGATGTCATCGGCGAGAGCGTTCAGTCCATCCGCATCGATGACCGTGGGTAGATTCGTTTCGCGAAGGAGGGTGCGAACGAACTGGACCGTCGTGCCAGCCCGCCCGAGGCCCGGACCCACGAGAAGCGCATCTGCCGTGTCGAGGCGCTCGGCGAGTGCATCCAGGGCCGGGGCCGGGTCGATCGTGCCTGCGTCGGTCGTCGGGAGGCCCAGCGTAGGAATGGTAGTCATCGAGCCGGAGAGGGCAGACTGCACGGACGTCGGGCACGCGCACATCACGTAGCCGGCGCCGCTGCGGGCGGCGGCCTGTGCGGCCATGACGGGGGCGCCGGTGTACGACGGGGCGCCGCCTACGACGAGGACGGTGCCTGCACTGTACTTGTAGGCGTCGTGGGCTCGCGTGGGCCACCAGGCGCGAACAGCCGCGTCGGTCGTTGCGCGAACACAGCCCGGCTTCTGTGCGACGCGGTCGATCACAAACGACGGAATTCCGATGTCGACGGCCTCGACGGCTCCGGCCACGACCGGCCCGTCCCCGAGATGCAGTCCCACTTTGGGCGCAGCCATGGTGACGGTGCACGCCGCGCGAACGGCGTCGCCCAGGATGCGCCCCGTGTCGCTATGCAGGCCGCTGGGCATGTCGAGCGCCACGACCGGTGCCGACCGGTCGTTCAGCCAGCCCACCACGCTGCGAATCGGCTCCCGAAGGTCGCTTGTCAGGCCCGTGCCGAGCAGGGCATCTACGTACAGGTCGGGCGCGAGCGGCGCGGTGGTGGCATTCAGGCGGTCCAGCGACTCGAACGAGCGCACCGTGAGCCGCCCGGCCTCGGGGTGATGCTCCTGCAGATGGTGGAGCAGGCCCAGGTTGCGGGCGGGGTCGTCGCGCAGGGCCTCGGCCTCGCTCGTAAGAACAACGTGCACGCGGGCCCCCATCGTGAACAGCTGCCGTGCCACGACCAGCCCGTCGCCGCCGTTGTTGCCCTTTCCGCAGAGGACGACGGCAGAGGTGCCCTCCAGATCGGGGCCATACCGGTCGCGGATGACGGCAGCAGCCTCCCGCCCGGCCGACTCCATCAGCGTGAAGCCAGGGAGGCCGTACGTCTCCATCGTATAGCGGTCGGCCTCCCCCATGGCCTCGGCCGTAAGGAGGGGAACAGTGGGGTCCAAGCGGGAACGTGCCATGATGCGGAGTGAAATTTCAGTCGTATCGGGGATGAAAGGCAGAGGTCGGAGAGGGCCGGCCGGGTGCGCCCCATCGGGACAGCCGCGTCACTCTCCGATGGGCTCGGTTTCTTCTAAAATGACGATCCGGAGGGGTTCGGGGAGAACATTCGTCCAACGGGGACGACTCTCGACGGGTTGTGCAATCCAGGTAAGGGGTTCGGCCGGCTGGTAGGGAACGAGCCGTCCCGGGTCCCAGCGCCCGTTGCGGTTCCGGTCGAGGAAGGCGCGGAACCGAAAGCGGCCGTCCGGGAGCGATTCGAAGAGGAATGTGCTGTCGGCGTCTACCTCGATACGGCGCGGCTCCATCGGGAAGGGCGTGCGGGCCGGACGGAGCTCGACGACAAACGGCGGAATGGAATCGGGCCGGACGAGCCGGGAAGCGCGCGAAGTGTCGGGCGGACGCAGTTGCGTTGTATCGCCGCGGACGGTGACGGTGTCGAGGACGACCTGCCCTTCCAGACCGCCGAGTCGCCGGTTGGAGACCCGACGATAGCGCTGGGTCGTCATGGCGTCGGATCCGGCGAACGAGCCGGGCGAGAGGCCCACCGTGACGACCTCTCCAGAGGCCAGGGGCGGATCGAGAGTGAGCCGGTAGATCGTGCCCGTCTCCGGCGTCAGGGCAACGTTTCGTGCCTGGCCGAGGGTATCCTGAGCGGTCACGGCCTGCCGCAGTCGGGCCGTGTCGGGCGGCTGGGTGAAGCGAAGCCCCGGACGGACACCGGGCAGAAGCGGAATCCCAGCCGTGTCGGCGGTTGACGGGGGCGGGAGGTAAGCGCGCAGCCGCGTGCGAAGAGTATCGGGCGTGTCGCTGGGCAAGACGCCGAGCGTGTCCGGAGCTGCCGGCGTTCCCAGGGTGTCGGTGACGGTGGCGGCGGGAAGCTGCACGCGGTGCCGGCGGGGCTGCATCGTTCCGGTACGGAGGACGATCTCGCTGCGGGTTGTGGGCGCGCGGTACACAGCATCGACGGGAACGCGGGCGCCACTCACAGAGTCGCGCACGACCCACCGGTCGGTCGCCCGGTGGAGGCGAACCGGCTCGTTAAACGGAAGAATGAGGCGCTGATTCGACGAGGCACGGATTTGCTGCGGCGAGGGCCCGACCGTGTCGACCTGCGCCAGCAGCCACGGAACGGGAACGTCGGAGGCCGCGCTATCGGCTGGGAGGGCGAGGCGGGGCGGGGCTGCCGTGGCCTCTTGCGGATCGGGGCGGCGGTTGCGGTTGGCATCCTGCACGCCGACCACGAAGTAGTTCTGCTCGCGCATGTGGTCGAACGAGAAGGTGCCGTCCTCGCCCGTTTGTGTCCGGTAGGCCGGGCGGTCTGGAAGGAGGCGCGGCGCGGCGGCGGTGTCGGGAAGGGGGTAGGCGTACACATCGATTCTCGGTGCAGGAGCACCCTGCGGAGGCGTCACGATGCGGCCTTTGATTTGGCCCTGGTTGATGCGTGGACCGGTGGAGAAAGCCACCGTCAGCGGTTCGTTGAGCGAAACGCCCCGGGCGTCGCTCATGTCTGTATCGATGGTGACGATGTAGGTTGTATTGTCACGCAGTGTGTCGGGCAGCTCGACGTCGACGGCGCGCCCGTCCCAGTCGAACTCCAGGCGCCGCTCGAAGGCCGGTGTCAAGGAGAGCGCCTGCACGAGACTGCTCCGGTTCACGTACTCGGTAAACGCGAGCCGCAGGCGCCGGGTGTCAGTAGGCACGTTGACGCTACCCGCTGCCGGCGTCGTCTGACGGATTGAAGGCGGCGTGGTGTCGCGCGGTCCGCCGCTCGGCGGCACGGGATTGGCGCAGCCGGCGAGGAGGACCAGGCCAAGGAGAGAAGAGAACAGGCAGAAACAACCGCGACGACCGCGAAGGATGGATGGTGCTCCCATGATTGGTGTTGAATGCCTCGGTTCCCTGATGCCCGCCTCCCTGATGCCCGCCTCCCTGTCCCACAGCGCTAAGCGTAGATGCCGCGTATGCGGAGGGCCTCAGCGACCTTCCGGACCCCCATCACGTAGGCGCCAATGCGGAGCGAGACGCCGTGCTCTTCGGCGGTTTGGTTCACCTTTCTGAACGCCGTTTTCATCATCTGATCCAGCCGTTCCTCGACGGTCGGCTTCTGCCAGAAGTAGCCCTGGCGGTCCTGCACCCATTCGAAGTAGGAAACGGTCACGCCGCCTGCGTTGGCCAGGATGTCGGGGATGACCAGCACGCCCTTGTCGTTGAGAATGTCGTCGGCCTTCGGCGTAGTCGGCCCATTGGCGCCCTCGGCGATGATGCTTGCCTGCACGCCCTCAGCGATGTCACTCGTGATCTGATCCTCTTTGGCTGCCGGCACCAGCACGTCGCAATCGAGCGTGAGCAGCTCCTCGTTGGAGATCGGCTCGGCCTTGTCGTAGGTCTCCAGCGTGCCGCCGTGCTCGTCCACGTGCTGCTGCATGGCCGCGATGTCGAGGCCGTTCGCGTTGTAGTACCCGCCGGTTACGTCCGAGACGGCCACGATGGTGCACCCCTGCTCCTGGAGCAGTTGCGCCGCGACCGAGCCCACGTTGCCGAAGCCCTGCACGGCTACGGTACAGTCGGACGGATCCATGTCGTTGTGCTGAAGCGCCGCGAGGGTGACCGTCATGACGCCGCGGCCGGTGGCTTCCTGCCGCCCCTGCGAGCCGCCGAGCCCGACGGGCTTTCCGGTCACGACGGCATTTTCGGTCCGGCGGGCGTGCATCGAGTAGGTGTCCAGAATCCACGCCATGATCTGCTCGTTGGTGTTCATGTCCGGCGCGGGAATGTCGCGGTCGGGGCCGAACACGTCGATCAAGTCGGCCGTGTAGCGGCGAGTCAGACGCTCCAGCTCGCCGGGACTCATCTCCCGCGGATCGCAGACCACGCCGCCCTTCGCGCCGCCGAACGGCACGTCGACGACCGCGCACTTCCACGTCATCCATGCCGCGAGGGCTTTCACCTCCTCCAGGTCCACGTCCGGGGCGAAGCGGATGCCGCCCTTGCTCGGGCCGAGCACGTTGTTGTGGATCACGCGGTAGCCCTCGAACACCTTGATGTGCCCGGTGTCCATGACGACCGGCACAGACGTCATGTGCACGCGGGCAGGGCGGCACAGGTACTCGTAGAATCCCGGATTGAGTTCCAGAATCTCCGCGGCGATGTCGAACCGCTCCATCATCGACTGGAACGGGCTGTCGCGATCGATCGGGGCGGGTTCGCGGTAGACGGCGCGGTCGTAGACATCGAGCTTAAAGGGCATAGAACGGCAGGATTATGGTTGTCTAGCAGTGAAAGGGGGCAGGCTCCGCGCCCCGGAAGCGGTTTCAGGTTGCTCCCGGATGCCGAGGCTGCGGGGAACGCTGCAGGGAACGACGTCGCGTCTGGAACGCCATCTCTGCAAGCGCAATGAACGTTCGCTGAGGGCTAGGGTTGCTCGTGTGAAAAGAGCCGTCGGTTGCTTTGGGCCGTTCCGAGTAAATTTCACGGAGCGCACCGGGATGCGCCGGCAAGGAACACCTGTCGAGTCCGGTCTTTAAGGATCTTCGTTCAGTCAAGCGGTCTCCTCAAATAGACTGTTGCCGGGTCTCGTTCGCGCCCTCCGCGACCGGTCGCCCGGACGTCTCTGTCGGATCCCACCCGCACGCTTTCTCCGACCCGCACCCCCCACCATGATGCCTGCAAGTGACCCCTCGAACACGAACGCTGCGGATCTGAAGGATGCAGTCCAGGCCACATATTCGGCGCTCGCAGTGAACACCGCACAGTCCGACGACCCGAAGGAGGCCACGGGAACGGCGTCTGTGGTCGACGTTGAGTACGACGGGATGGCCGGATACGTAGCCGAGGCTGACCTCGGGCTCGGATGCGGCCTCCCAACCGACGGGGCCGACATCGAGCCGGGCGACGCCGTTTTGGATCTCGGCGCCGGTGCCGGAATCGATGCCTTCGTGGCACGTTCGCACGTCGGAGAGCGCGGACGCGTCGTGGGGGTTGACATCACGCCGGAAATGGTGGACGAAGCCCGATCGCACGCACGCACGCTCAACTACGACAACGTCACCTTCGTGGAGGGCGACATCGAGGCGCTTCCCTTCAAAAGCGCGTCCTTCGATGTCGTCATCAGCAACTGCACGCTGAACCTCGTCCCGAACAAATCCGCGGCGTTCGCCGAAATGCATCGCGTGCTGAAGCCAGGCGGCCACTTCATGGTCTCCGACCTCGCGATACGGGGCACACTTCCCTCTGCCATCCGCGAAGCCGCCGAGCAGTACGCGGGATGCACCGCCGGGGTCCTCGAGCAAACAGCGTACCTCAAGCTGCTGCGCGGCGCGGGATTCAATGCTGTAGAGGTGACGCAGGAGCGGGAAATCCAGATTCCCGACGACGTGTTGCTGGAGGCGGCACGGTCCTCGGAGGTCGAGGCCTTCCGCGAGGCTGGCGGCGCGCTCCTGAGCATCACCCTCCGCGGCCACCGGGCCTGAGCCGGGCTGCGCCTTCCCCTTCGTTCTCCGTCCGTGTTTCCATGGCCGCTCCGCTCTCTCGCCGTCGCGAAAAGGAAATCGCGGCCCTGGACCGCCGTCGGTACCGGAAAAAGTACGGGCAGACGCTCGTTGAGGGGCTGCGAGCACTGACGTCTGCGGTGGACGCCGAAGCGCCCCTGGTGGAGATGGTCGTGACGCGCGACGCTCTCGACGATCCCGATGTGCAGATACTCACGGCACGGGTCGAGGCGCCCGTCTACGTCACGGACAGCGAAACGATGCACCGCCTGTCCGACGTGCAGACCCATCAGGGCATGCTCGGCGTCGTCGAGCGGCCCTTGGTGGAACCGTCGGCGATCCCCGGCCGCATCGGGGATGCGAGCACGGTGCTGCTGCTGGATGGCGTGCAGGATCCCGGCAACGTGGGTACCATTCTACGCACGGCGGCCTGGTTCGGAGCCGGTGCGGCCGTGGCGGGACCGGGCACGGCCGGGTGGTACGGGCCGAAGGTCATGCGAGCTGCGGCCGGCGGGCACTGGGACGTTGCCCTGGCCCGGACCGACACGCCGGGGAGGTTTCTCGATTCTCTCCGGAAGGCCGGGTGCACTCTGTACGGGGCTGACCTGCACGGCGTCGCTGCGCGCGATTGGGCCCCGGAGCGTCCGTCCGCGCTGGTGCTGGGCAGCGAGGCGCACGGGCTGAGTGTCGCAGTGCTCGACCGCCTCGACGTGCCCGTCGCCATTCCCGGGGCGGCCCATCGGGCCGGTGCCGAGTCGCTCAACGTTGCCGTCGCGAGCGGCATCCTCGTCTACGAATGGATCGGATAGGGACCGACGGGAGCCGGATGCAGAGAGCGGAAAGCTTACGGCCTCCTGCCGTTCCAGGGCCGAGCCCTGACGGCCACCGTCGACGGGCCCTTGCTCGGCTCGCCCGCAGGCGTGTATGCAAAAGCAGGGGCGGTTTCTTATACTGTGGGCCTGCACTGAACCGGAGGCAACCGCCGCCCGTTGTGTGAGCACCGGTCGTTTTCTGATCGATAACACCATTCTCTGTATGGAAATTCCCTCGCTACAGGGCTTCAGTCGCGAGAGCGGGCTGATGACGAAGGAGCAGCCGCTGAAGAAGCACACCGAGCACGAAGCCCTCCGCATCGGAGTGCCGCGCGAGGTCGCCAATGAAGAGCGGCGTGTGGCACTGGCACCGAGCGGAGCTGGAACGCTGGTGGCCAACGGGCACGAGGTGCACGTGGAGGAAGGAGCCGGTGACCAGGCCCACTTCCGGGACGATGAATACGCCGAGGCGGGAGCCGACATCATCGACAGCCCTGGGGACCTGTACAACCGAAGCGATCTCATCGTGAAAGTGGGGCCCCCGAACGAAGAGGAGATCGATCTGCTTCAGGAGCGCCAGGTGCTGATCTCGGCGCTCAATCTGGGTGGAACCACGCCCGAATTCCTGCAGCGG
>CAYFSC010000124.1:0-9132 GCA_964345695.1 uncultured Rhodothermales bacterium
TGTATAACCCTCTGCTGCTCTGTCCGTCGTCATTCTCCGTGTTGACGCGATCTCGAACCTCTCTGGCAGTCGGCCCTCGCTTCCTCCGCGTGGGCCGAGATGACAAGCGTTGAACGGGTTCGGAGATCGCGATTGCGACCCGAAACAAACAGGGCTGACGCGGTACGACAACGAAACGCCCGCCGAGACAACCTCGGCGGGCGTTTTTGTTTGTGAGCCAATGGGCCGCCGCCTGCCGGTGCGGATACGACGGCTGCAGCGATCCGGCCGTGGATCCGTCCGGCAGCGACCATTCGATCGCGGTCGGCTGTCCGGGACCGCCGGGGTTCCTCCAGTAGCTGTGCCAGCCGTCCTCCATCTCGAGGCGCATCGGGCCCGATTGCCCTCCGCCCGCTGTGGAATTCCATAACACGGACCGTGAAGCAAACCGCGGATTCGTCGGTACAGGGGACCCTTGTTCGATTGCTTTTTGCTGACTTCGGTTTTGTATGGACACCCTTGAACCCGCTCGCGGCCTCTACTGCAACCGCACCTTGAACCTGCGGGGCATTCGTGCCATCGGGTACGACATGGACTACACGCTCGTCCATTACCACATGCGGGCGTGGGAGCGCCGGGCGTACCGCTATATCAAGGAAGGGCTCCTCGCCAAAGGATGGCCCGTAGAAGAGTTAACGTTCGACCCGGACCTCGTTATCCGCGGGCTTATCATCGACACGGACCACGGCAACGTCGTGAAGGCCAACCGCTTCGGCTACGTGAAGCGCGCCTTTCACGGCACCGACGCGCTCAGCTACGACACGCAGCGGCAAACGTACCAGCGCACGCTCGTCGACCTGGGGGAAGACCGCTGGTATTTTCTCAACACGCTCTTTTCCATCTCCTCGGCGTGCATGTACATGCAACTCGTGGACCTGCTGGACGCCGGCAAGCTGCAGGGCTCCATGGGCTACGTGGGCCTCTACGATGAGGTGCAACAGACGCTTGATGAGGCCCACATGGAGGGGCGGCTCAAGAAGGAGATCATCAACCACCCCGAGCGCTTCGTCGACCTCGACCCCGAGATGCCGCTCGCGCTCCTCGACCAGAAGGAAGCCGGAAAAAAGCTGCTTCTGATCACCAACTCGGAGTGGGACTATGCGCAGCCCATGCTGCAGTACGCGTTCAACCAGTTTCTGCCCGAGGGCATGACGTGGCGCGACGTGTTCGACATTTCGATCGTGGGCGCGCGCAAACCGGACTTCTTCTCGGTGCGGATGCCGGCGTTCCGTGTCGTCAACGACGACGGACTGCTGCGCGAACACAAGACCGGCTCGCTGGAGGAGGGCTGCGTGTATGTGGGCGGCAACGCCCCGCTCGTCGAGGAAAGCCTCGGCCTGACCGGCGAGGAGATTCTTTACGTGGGCGACCACCTGTTTGTCGACGTCAACATCTCGAAGAAGGTGCTGCGGTGGCGCACGGCCCTCGTTGTGCGCGAGCTGGAGGCCGAAATCGATGCCTTCCAGAAGTTCGCAGAGCAGCAGGAACAGCTCACCGAAAAGATGGCGCGCAAGGAGCAACTGGAGTCCGAGTACTCCTCGAAGCGGCTCCAACTCCAGCGGATGAAGGACGGATACGGGCCCTGTGAGCCCTGCGACCCCGACACGGTGGAGGCGGAGATGAAGCGCATCCGCGAGCGTCTCGTGAACCTCGACGAGGAGATTGCGCCGCTGGCCAAGGCGTCCAGCCGCCTCGTCAACGAAAACTGGGGGCCGCTCATGCGCACCGGCAAGGACAAAAGCCTCTTTGCCCGGCAGGTAGAACGCTACGCCGACGTCTACACCGGGCGCGTGTCCAACTTCTTGCACCACACGCCCTTCATCTATCTCCGCTCCCACCGGGGCAGTCTCCCGCACGACGAGGCCGCCGAACACAATCCGGAGTACGAGACCCTCACGTCCGGCTACGAATGGGACGCCACGACCGCGAAAGAGCGGGGATAGCGGTTCGGGTCATGGCCTCGGTGCGTGCACGGGCCGTGCAGAGTCAGGCCCGTACGCGGTTGGACCGGAGGGCCCGGACGCGGTCTTCGATGGCAGATGGGGAGAGCGACGTGCGGCGGACGACGAATGCGTCCTCGCTTTCGCTGCTGTCCTCGACGCGAAACTGCCCGGTGAAGACGACCTCGTCATCGTCAAGGGGCGCGGTCCACCGGCATTTGGGCTGGCCGTCGTTGTACAGCCCCCGCACGTCGTAGACGAGCCCGCAGAGGGCCGGCTCCTGGGGCCGGTCGATGATCTCCTGGGCAACACTTTTGGCCACGAGAAGCAGGTCCTCGCGGGTGAATCCGATGGTGTCGAAGATGAGGCGCGCCTCTTTGCCGATCGTCATGGGTCGGTGCGTTGTGAGTCCGAAAGAGAGGAATAGACGCCGATCCGAACCGTCCCGAATCGACGACCGGTCCGCCGCGCGAGGCGCCTCCAACGGGATCGTTACGCCCTAGACGGGTCGTAGGGGATTCGTAACCCTCTACGGAGGCCCGTCCCTCCCGTCGCGCCGGACCTCGCGCCGCACGCACGGGATCACGAGGCCACCGTCGGACGCGGCCGGAGCGCCAGCCATCCGCTGACGAGGGCGGCGAGGGCGCCGAAGGCGGCCAGCAGGAGGAAGAGGGCGGTTGGACTCACATACTGAAGCAGGGTCCCCGCCAGCGCCGCGCCGAGCGCCCCGATGCCGAAGACGCCGAGGTACGTGAAGCCGTACGAGAGGCCGCGTACACGGGTCGGGGTGTAGAGCGCGACGGTGGCCTGATAGAGCGGCTGCACGAGGAACAGCACGAACCCGAGCGCCACGCTGATCGCAACGAGGCCCGCCGTGCCGGTGCGGGCCACAGGCAGAAAGGCTGCGGCGATGCCCGTGAGGGCGAGAAAGGCGACCGCCATCGCTCGCTCGGTGCGCATCCAGTCTGTGAGGCGCCCGCCTACGTACTGCCCACCGATGCCCACCATAAGCAGGCCGGCATAGACGTAGCGCCCCGGTTCCAAATCGACCGGCAGGTCGAGAGTCACGAGCGGCGTGAGGAGCTCCGGGAGGAAGGTGAGCGCGCCCCGGTAGTAGAGGCCGGAGAGCATGACGATGGCGAAGACGGCCGCGAAGCCCGTGGCAAAAAGCTGGCGCGACGATCTCCACAGGTGCCGCTGGGGCGAGGCCGCCGGGGCCGCGTTGGTGTCGGGTGCCTCCGCCGCATGCTCGTCGAAGGCGGCGCGGGCGGCGTACACCGTCGCCACGGCCGCAGGGAGCGCGAGCACGGCCGTCACCCACTGCCAGTCGAGCCCGATGAGAAGGAGGGCTGTCAGCAGCGGGCCGAGGGCGATGCCGGCGTTGCCCGCCATCCCGTGCAGGGCGAACGCGTGGCCCCGGGCCTGCACTCCCGTGCTGATGAGCGACAGGCCGGCCGGGTGGTACAAGCTGGCGGCGGCGCCCCATGCCACGAGGGCGATCGTGATCGTCCACACGTTCTGCGCCAGGCTCAGCAGGCCGAAGGCCACGCCCATTCCTGCCAGGCAGGCGACGATCAGGCGCCGGGAGCCGAGGCGATCGACCAAGATGCCGCTCGGCAGCGCGCCGATCCCGAAGAGCGCGTATCCGGCCATGGCGGCCGCGCCCAGCACCGAGGTCGACACCTCCAGCTCGGCAAGCCAGACCGTCATTAAGATGGGGATTGACAACTCGTAGGTGTGCACCATCGCGTGGCCAATCATCACGAGGCCCACGATGGCGCGGTCGTTGGCGTTCATGCCGCTGCGTGTGGCGGGAGCACGAAAAGAGGCGAGGCAGGATCTGTACCGAAGTGCAGCCCCGGAGATTCGGGCGTCGGGACCCCAGGGGCCCGGGCCCGCCGGCCGCCGCTACGGATCCATCCCGAACTCCGCGCGAAGGTCGTCCACATCGCCCTGCACGGGAATGCGGAGAAGCTGGAGGAAGTCTTCCTCGTCGCCGTCGTTGGCGCGCATCCGCAGGCCCGCGGCCTCCGAGACCGTGTAGAACAGCTCAATGCTGGGCCCCGAGTCCGGGAAGAGGGTGATCTGGTCGTCATCGCTGTCGAGGAAAAAGGTCCCCTGCACGAAGAGGTCCTGCTCCGTCCCCTCGGCCTGGCCGATGACCGTGAAGAACTCGTTGCCCGATCCGTCCTCGCGCAGAGTCAGGACGAGCCGGTCGTACTGTGCGTTGAGCTGCGTCTTGATCGACACGTTGTCGACGACCAGGTCTTGAACGCGCCACGATCCGAGTAGGAGATCGAGATCCTCGTCGCGGTCCTCGTCGTCCAGCAGGTCGCAGCCTGCCGTCAGGACCGGAAGGGCGAGCACTGCGGCGGCCACCGGAAGCCATCGGGCGATCCGAAGAAAAGCGGGTGCATGCATGACGCCGAGAGCGGCTGTGAGGGGAGACGTAAACGGTGCATGGGGCAGGGCCCGGCTCGGGTGCGGAGAGGCGGCCTCCGCCCAAGTGCTACAGATAACTTCTACGGGCGACCGTTGAGTTCTGTCCACGCACGCCGCGATACACCGACCGTCCGGTTCCCTACGGGCCCACAAAAAAAGCGCCCTCCGCCCGGCGCAAACCGGGGGAGGACGCTGGGTCGGTGGATACGGAGGCTCGGAATCAGGTTCGGCGGTTCCACACCACACGCTCGACGAACCGCTCGGTCTCTTCCTCCGCACGGTCGAGGCGGTACTGCGCCGCGGCCCGCTTGCACAGGCGGCGCACCCGTGCGTTCTCCATCTCGGCAGCGGCGGCGTGCAACTGCTTCATCGCCTGCGGCGTGCCGACGCGGTAGAGGGCCGACACGGCCATGACGCGAACGGCCTCGGAGGACCCGCTTGTTACGACGGCGAGCAGCGGCTGCTCCACCGGGCGAAAGAAGGACCGGCCGTAGTCCTCTGCGCGTGCGAACTGGAACACGAGCTGAAGGCCGCGCTCCTGAATGTGCGCCGCGTCGGACTGCAAGAGGTGCACGATCTGCTGCTGCAGTCGCTCTTCCGGGACCGGGTGCGACGGAGCGTCGGCCTGGGCCGGACGGGCGGGCAGCGTGAGGACGATTAGGGTGAGAAGGGCAACGATCGTGCGAGTCCAGGTCTTCATGGGCGAGGATTGGGTTGTGATCGAATCAGCGATGGGCCTGCGAGCAGGCCCAGATCCCTCATCGGATCCACTGCGCCCTACGTCACCTGCACGAGAATGTGGCGACATTGTGTGATGAAAAGGTGGAGTTTCGGCGAACAGAACTTGGAGGAAGCGTTTTCAGCAGCCCGGAATCGCTTTTCGTTGCATTGCCTTTACACGGCGCTAGAGACCGATTTTCCGGCGTTAGCGCTTCCGGGCGGTTTGGGGCGGCCAGGCGATTTGCCGAAGACAGGCGTCTCCAGATCCGGCCCGCCCCGTGACTCCGGGTGCGTTTGGCTTCCCAACATGTTCTCAAGAAAACAAAAAATTCAGTGCGCAAAAAACGAGTAGGTATTGAATCAAACATCTCGTTCCGATGCGTGAAATCTCCGTAGGCCGGTTTCCTGGAAGGACGAGCGACGGACCCCAACCGGCTGGCGTTCGTGGACGGAAGCGGTCGTCTGCCCGTGCACGTTTCATCCGACGATGAATCGCCCCTCCCTGACGAGTCCCCACGACGCCGACATCCTGACGTTGGCCGTCCCGGCCCTTGCCGGGCTCGCGGCCGACCCGCTCGTGTCGCTCATCGACACGGCGTTTGTCGGGCAGCTTGGGCGCGTGCCCCTCGGGGCGCTCGGTGTGAACGCGTCGATCTTCTCGATGACGTTCATGATCTTCAACTTCCTCGCCTACGGCACCACGCCACGGGTGGGGCGCGCCGTGGGCGAGGGCGACCGCACCGAGGCCGGGCGCGTGGTGCTGCGGGCGCTGCTGCTCGCCGTGATCGCCGGGGCCGTGGCGCTCGCGCTCCTGCAGCTTCTGGCGGTGCCCATCCTGCGCCTCATGGGGGCCGGGGGCGAGTTGATGAGCCCAGCCCTCGACTATCTGCGCATCCGGGCGTGCGCCGGGCCGGCCGTGCTTCTCATCACGGCAGGGCACGGCGCCTTCCGCGGCTACCAGGACACGCGGACGCCCATGATTGTGACCATCGGATTCAACATCGTCAACGCCGCGCTCGACCCGATCCTCATTTTTGGCCTCGGCTGGGGCCTGGTCGGGGCGGCAACGGCCACCGTCGTCGCGCAGTGGATCGGGGCGATCGTCTTCGTCGTGCTTCTGCTGCGCGTCCGCCGCGAGGCGCTGGGCATCGTGCTTGCGTGGCCGCGCCTGCGCTCGCTCCTTCCGTTCCTAACAGTGGGGCGCGACCTGGTCCTCCGCACCGCCGCCCTCGTGGGCACGATGACGCTGGCGACAGCCGTGGCCGCGCGGGTGGGCGTGACGGCCGTCGCTGCCCATCAGGTGGCGGCGCAGCTCTGGCTCTTTCTCGCACTGCTGGTGGACGCGCTCGCCGTGGCGGCGCAGGCGCTCGTTTCCAAGCACCTCGGCGCCGACGATCCGGACGCAGCGCGGGCCGTGTCGCACCGCCTGCTGCAATGGGGGCTCGTCGTGGGCGTTGGCCTCGGCCTCGGCTTCGCGGCGCTCCGGCCCGTGCTGCCCGGCTTCTTCACTGACGATCCGGCCACCGTCTCCGCCGTCCTCGGGGTCTTTAGTTTTGTGGCGTTTCTGCAGCCGCTGAACGGGCTTGTCTTCGTAGGAGACGGCATCTACATGGGGGCGGAGGCGTTCGGCTACCTCGCAAAGGCCATGCTGGCGTCGGCCGGCGCGGCGGCTGCGGTGCTCCTGCTCGTGCAGCCGATGGGCTGGGGGCTGCAGGGCGTGTGGTGGGGCCTCACGATGCTCATGGGAACCCGCGCCCTCACGCTGGCCGTGCCGTACGTGCGGGGGCGGCTGTTTCGGACAACCGCAACGTTGGAACGTTCGAACGGTCAACGTTGAACGAGATGTGCAAATCTGCGCCGACTTCGTGCAGGCCGGTTGCACCCACGACGGTTCTCACCGACATTACACGGTGCGAAACTGTCCGCTTTGACCGTGTTCTTCCATGTCCGTTCTGCTCCCTCTTCTTGCTCTTGCCCAGGCGATGCCGGTCGTCACGATCGACATGCTCGTCGTGATGGGGATCATCCTGCTGGCGCTGGTCCTCTTCATCGTCGAAATCGTCCCGATCGACGTCACGGCCATCGGGCTGATGGTGGTCGTGATTCTGCTGGAGCCCTGGACGAAGATCGGCCCGACCGACGGCCTCGCGGGATTTTCGAGCACCGCCACGATCACCGTCCTGGCGATGTTTATCCTCAGCGAGGGCGTGCGCCGTACGGGGCTGCTGCAGCTGATGGGCGACAAGATTGTCGAGTGGACGCAGGGCAACTTCTTCCGCCAGTACGCCGCGGTCATCGGCCTTTCGGGGAGTACAGCCGGGTTTATCAACAACACCCCGGTCGTGGCCATGATGATTCCGATGGTGATGAACATTGCGCGGAAGACGAAGACCTCGCCCTCGAAGCTGCTCATGCCGCTGTCGTTCGCGTCGATGATGGGCGGGATGCTCACGCTCATCGGCACGTCGACCAACATTCTGGCGAGCGACGTGAGTGCGCGGCTGCTGGGGCATCCGTTTTCGATGTTCGAGTTCACGGCGCTCGGCGCGCTGGTGCTCGGCGCCGGCTCGCTCTACCTGCTGTTCGTGGGGCGCCATCTCGTGCCGGAGCGCATCAAGCCCGAGGAGGACCTGACGGAAGAGTTCCGGATGAGCGGCTACCTCAGCGAGGTGGTCGTCACCGACGACTCGCCGCTCGTCGGCGCGGTCGTACAGCAGGAAGTCGCGTCCATGGACCTGGACGTCGACATTGTACAGATCATCCGCAACGGAACGCCGTTCCCCGCGCCGATCGGCAACAAGCAGTTTCGGGCGGGCGACGTGCTCATGCTGCGGACGAACCGGCCCACGCTGGTGCAATTCATGCAGACGCAGAAGCTGGAACCGGTCATTAAAGCGAAGTTTACGGAGGACGACTTTGAGGTTCGCGAGCAGGGCGAGACGCTGGTCGAGCTGGTGCTGCTCTCGGAGAACCCTCTGGTGGGAGAGACGCTGCGTTCGGTCAACTTCGCTCAGCGATATGACGCGCTCGTGCTGGCCATCCGGCGCCGCGGCTCGACGATTCAGGAGCGCATCGACGGAATGACGCTGCAGGGCGGCGATACGTTGCTGGTGCAGGCGTCCGAGCAGTCGCTGCGGCGCTTCAACCGCAACCGGACGTTCGTGGTGGTGCAGAATACAGCGCCCAAGTTCCGGCGCGGCAAGATCGGCATCGCCCTCGGCATTGTAGCCGCCGTCGTCGCGCTGGCGGCGCTCGACCTCCTGCCGATCGTCGTCTCGGCCCTGGTCGGCGTGCTGGCCATGGTGGCCACGGGGTGCGTGCGGCCCACCGAGATTTACGGCGCCGTCGACTGGAGCGTGATCTTCCTGCTGGCAGGCGTCATCCCGCTCGGCATGGCGCTGGAACGCTCGGGCGGGGCGGAGTATCTGGCGCATGTGCTCGCCGGCTCGGCGGAGGCCGTCTCGCCGTTCGTGCTGCTCCTTTTGTTCTATGTCTTCACCTCGCTCATTACCCAGGTGGTCAGCAACAACGCCAGCGTCATCCTGATGATACCGGTGGCCGTGGATGCCGCGGCGCTGACGGGCACCAACCCATTCGCGTTCGTGATGGTCGTGACCTTTGCGGCCTCCACCGCCCTTCTCACGCCCGTCGGCTACCAGACGAACCTGATGGTGTACGGCCCGGGCGGCTACCGCTTCACGGACTTCTTCCGCGTCGGGGCCCCGCTCCAGGTGATCCTGGCCTTCGTCACCTGCGGCGGCATCGCGCTCATCTGGGGCCTCGGGTAGGAGAAAACGCCCACCGCGGGGAGGTTGACCGCTGGAGCCTCCAACAAAATGAGCCTCCAACAAAAAATGCCCACCGGGCCGGATCCCAGGTCGGCGAACGCAGCGCGAGGTTCGTATGCATGGGATCCAACCGGGGTGGGCACTTCTGTGTGGCATCTGCCGGTGCCGATGTTACGGATCCCGCGGTTGCAGACCCCGCGGTT
>CAYFSC010000125.1:0-3440 GCA_964345695.1 uncultured Rhodothermales bacterium
GCCGCGTCGGGGAGCGGCTCCTCGGTCGTGAGGGTCTCTTTGCCACCGACGGTGGTGCCCCACAGACCGCGGTTGATGGAGTACGCGGTCGTGTCGCCGGGCACGTCGAAGCCGTGCTCTTCGAGGAAGGCGGTGGAGTCCGCCCGGCTCAGGCCGAGCTCGCGGATCGGGGCCAGCACCTCCAGGTCGTCGCCGAGGATCTGCAGCGCCACGTCGAAGCGCACCTGGTCGTTGCCCGCGCCGGTGGAGCCGTGGGCCACGGTGGTCGCGCCGAGCGTCTGTGCCACGTCGACAACGCCCTGCGCCTGCACGACGCGCTCGGGCCCCACGCACAGCGGGTAGACGCCGCCGCGCTTCACGTTGCCCTTAATCAGGTAGCTGAGGTGGTCGTCGTACAACGCCGCGCGTCCGTCGACGAGGTGGTGCGACGCGGCGCCGAGCTCGAGGGCGCGCTGCTCAATCGTCTCGGCCTCGCCCTCCGTCACGCCACCGGTGTTGACGGTGACGGTGTGGACGGGCGCGTCGTAGGTTTCCGAGAGGTAGGGGACGCAGAAGGACGTGTCGAGTCCTCCGCTAAAGGCAAGAACGATAGCCATGGATCGCGTACGTTTCAGGTGGGTGGGATTGCACATGCGCTGCGCAACGGAGCCTGAAACGCAAAAAGCGCCGGCTCCTTGCGGAACCAGCGCTCAATAGGGGGGCGGGCTGCCCGATCAAATGGTGTGCATGACTTATACAGCCATCACGTGCCCGATTCGCCGATTCCGTCCATACAAATCCACGTACGTCGATCACGACGTCGGCGAATGCGGGCGGTATGGACGGCGGCGGTTTTCATTGTGCATCCACGGTAACCGGCGGCTGAACCGGATGCAAGCCGATTTGCCTCCGCTACCATGAACAAATTGTTAAGGGAAGCGCTTCCGAAGAATTGACCCCTCGCCGTAACCGTCTGTGTCTGCGTCGAACCGGGACAGTCACGAATCGTCACGAAGGGCGTGTACGGTTCCCGACAGAATGAGCGACGGCTCGGTGGCGGGCACGCCGTCGAAGGTGCCCTCCATGTGCAGAGAAAACGTGACGCCGACGGCTCCCGCCGAGACGTACGAGACCCGAAGGCTACCGGCGGTAGCATGGAAGTCGCCAGTTTGCGTGACGAGAAACGCGTTCAGGCCCGGCCGTGTGCCCGTGCGCTCCACGCCCAGCAACTCGGCATCCACGACCTCGTACGTGCGGAGTGCGAGCGTCCGCGGCTCCAGGTCCACCGATACACCACGCACCGAGTCGATGTCAAGCTCCAGCCCGACGAGCATGCTGTCGGCGAGACGGTAGCGGGCCCGTCCGCGCAGCGTATCGGTCAGGGCGCCGTCCAGCGTCATTTCAAACCGTCCCTCGGGCGTCGGAGGTGCCGTGCCCTCCGTTTTCGAGCACCCGAGGCTCCCCACGCATACAGCCAGTAGGATCCAGACGACAGTAGCAATCGGGGGGCGGGTCGACATGCAGATAAGGAGCGGCGGGCGGGACATTCTCGTTTGCAATCTACGATGCATTCCGCCCCGGTGGCAAACACGGAAGGATGGACCGGCGGTGCATCGGTCCGGAACCCGCCCTGGAGCGTATTTCGTGAGAACAGTATTGTCCTCCGAACGGATCGTCGCCCCGTCCATGCCACCTCGTGTCGCGCTGGAATCGACCGTCATTGCCCACGGACTGCCGCATCCCGCAAACGTGGAGACGGCCTTCGCCATGGAGCGGGCCGTGGCCGAGGCGGGAGCTGTACCGAAGACCTTCGGCCTGATTGGCGGCGAGGTTGTCGTCGGACTCTCCGGCGACCAAATTCGCCATCTGGCGACCGCAGACGATGTGCGGAAGACGAGCCTTCACACGCTCCCCGCAGTGGCTGTCGAGGAGCAGGACGGTGCGACGACGGTGGCGGCGACCCTGCATCTCGCGCACCGCGCCGGCTTCCGGGTGATGGCAACCGGGGGCATCGGCGGCGTGCACCGGAGCCCTGGGGACGAGCCAGCGCGGGACGTAAGTGCGGACCTGGAGGCGCTGCGCACGCTTCCGATGGGGATCGTCTGCTCCGGCGCCAAGGTTATTCTGGATCTTCCCGCCACGCGAGAACGCCTGGAGTCGTACGGCATCACGGTCGTCGGCTACCGGACGGACATGCTGCCCGCGTTCGTTTGCACGTCGAGCGGGTTGCCCGTGGACGTGCGCTGCGACACTCCGGAAGCCGTGGCCGACGTCGTGAAGCATCACCGCAACCTGGACCTCCCCGGCGCCGTTCTGGTCGCCGTCCCGCCCCCTGAGGACGTGGCGCTCGACCGCGCAGCGCTGGCGCCCGCCATCGAACGGGCTCTACGTGACGCGGAGGCAGCAGGCATCGAAGCCGCAGCCGTCACGCCGTTTCTGCTCGACCGCCTGCAGACGCTCGCAGGCGATCGCGTTTTGGCGGCGAACCGCGCGCTTCTGGTTCGCAACGCAAGCGTAGCCGCCGACATTGCGACTGCTCTCACGGCTTCTCACTCATGATGCGATCAACGCAGCGCCCCAAGCCCCTCTCTGCATCCGCCCGTGCCCTTGCGCTGTTTGTCATGAACGCACGATGATTCCATACCGAGCGACCACTTGGTCACATTCCGCGCCGTAACACGCGAGCGCACTCCGCAAACAGACCGGTCCCCGCGCGAGGGAATCCTCTCGTCGCTGCGGGAGACCATCGCATTCTGTTCCACCCATCCACGACCGACCCATTATGGCTACCACCGCTGTGCAGGATCAAGCCGCAGAAGTTCAGAATCAGGCCGAGCAGGCCTTCGGTTTTGTGCCGAACTTGATCACGGAAATGACGGACCACAACCCGGCCGTCGGCGCGGCGTACCTGAGCGCCAACGGCGCCCTCGAAGACGGCGTGCTTACCCCGGCTGAGCAGCAGGCCGTCATCCTCGCCGTTTCCAGCTACAACGACTGCCACTACTGCACGAAAGCGCACGCGGCAGCGGGCCAGCAGGCCGGGCTCAGCGCCCAAACGGTGAACACGATCAACGCAGGCGGTCTGCCCGGCGACGAGCGGCTGCAGACGCTCGTGCAGGCCACGCGCAAGGTCCTCGGCAAGCGCGGCTGGCTCTCCGACACCGACCTCTCCGACCTGGAGGTACAGGGCATCGACCGCGGCGAGCTCTACGAGATCGTGACTCTCATCGGCGCCAAGACGATCAGCAACTACATCAACCACATCGCCGGAACGGAAGTGGACGAGCCGTTCCGTCAGTGAGGGAAACTTCTCCTCCCTCGCTTTCTCCACGTCGTTGAGGCGTTTTCGGAAGCGCGTGAGGCGTGGGAGAGGGAGAATGGGAGCAGGGGAGTGCTCTTCTCCCCCTCCATTCCGGACCAACGACAGAAGGCGCTGGGCCGCACGGGCTCCAGCGCCTTCT
>CAYFSC010000125.1:3540-8867 GCA_964345695.1 uncultured Rhodothermales bacterium
CCCCCGCGCTGAAGTTACTCCGTCGCGCCCACGAGCGGTTCGTCTTCGACGAGCGACTCTTCAACAAACTCGGTGAGCTTCGTAAAGAGATGCAGGCGCGTGGTGCCCCCCGCGATGCTGTGAGTTTTCTTCGGATAGAGCATGAAGGAGAACTGCCTGTTGGCCTCCTGTAGACGCTGGACCATCTGCACGGTGTGCTGCACGTGCACGTTGTCGTCGAAGTCGCCGTGCACGAGGATCAGGTCTTGATCAGCGCGGAGGCTGTCGGCGTAGGTCAGGGGCGCGCCTCGTTTGTAGCCCTCTCCATTCGTCTGCGGGGTCGACATGTAGCGCTCCGTGTAGATCGTGTCGTAGAAGCGCCAGTCCGTGACCGGCGCCACCGAGAGCCCGGCGTGGAAGGTGTCGGGCCCCTCGCCGGTGAGCATCGACATGAGCGTCATGTACCCGCCGTAGCTCCAGCCCCAGATGCCGATGCGGTCGTTGTCGACCCACGTCGAGTCGGCCAGCTGCTGGGCGGCGGCGATCTGGTCGGCCGCCTCCGGCTGGCCCAGTTGCTCGAACGGCACGTCTTGGAAGGCCTTGCCGCGCCCGCCGGTGCCGCGGTTGTCGACGCTCACGACGACCACATTGTAGGTCTCGGCAAGGTACTGGTGCCACAGCATGCGAGAGCCGCCCCACTGATTGGTGACCGTCTGCACGCCGGGCCCGCCGTAGACATACATGAGGACGGGATACTCGCGCGTCCGCTCGAAGTCGTTCGGCTTCAGGACGTAGGCGTTCAACGGCGTGCCGTCGGCGGCCGCGACGCTCGTAAACTGCGGCGCGGGCAGGTCGAGCGCGGCGAGGCGCTGCTCGAGGGCCTCGTTGTCTTGCAGCACCGAGAGCTGCGTGCCGTCGGCCTGGTGGAGCGTCCACGTCGGCGGCTCCGTGACGCTCGAATGCTGGTCGATGTAGTAGCGGAGATCCGTCGACATGTTGATGCTGTGCCAGCCCTCGGTAGAGGTGACGCGCTCGGGTTCCATGGCCGCCTCGTGCGCACCCATCGACACGCCGACCTGGTAGAGCTGTCGCTCGATGGAGGTGTCGCGCGCGGCGGTGAAGTAGGCAACGAGGCGCTCTTCGTCGATTCCGTGGAAACGCGTCACCTCCCAATTGCCGTCCGTGATGGGGCCGACGTACGACCCGTCGTTGCGGTACAGGTGGATGTGGTTGTAGCCAGTGCGCTCGGAGAGGAAGACGAAGTGCTCGCCGTCGCCGAGAAACTGAAACTTGCCGTCCTCGATGTCGATGTACGTGTCGTTGTTCTCCTCCAGAATCGTGGCCGTTCTGCCGCTCTGCGGGTCGCCGTACATGAGGTCGAGGGTGTTCTGCCCACGGTTCAGGCGGTACATCCACACGCGGTGGGTCCCGTCGATCTCCGGCGTCCAGCCCATGCGGGCGAGATACTCGTCGGGATCGGTCGCTTCTTCCTCTTTTGTAAGACCGGGGTCCCACGTGTCCGTCTCAAAATAGGTGATGGCCTGCGGCTGGCCGCTCTGCGTCGTGTCGACCGCGCTCATGTCCACGACGCCGATTTTGATCTCACTGTTGACCTCGCCCGCCTTCGGATACCGGAATCGCTTGTACTCCGGATAGCGGGTCGTGTAGTCCGTCATCGCAAACTCGCGCGTGTCCGACTCGTCGAGCTTAAAGAACGCGATGTGGGTGCCGTCCGGGCTCCATGTGAACCCGTCCCGCAGGCCGAACTCCTCCTCGTAGACCCAGTCGAACGTGCCGTTGATGATCGACCCGTCGGCGCCGTCGGTCGTGAGTGCGGTTTCCGCGCCGGTTTCCAGATTCTTGACGTACAGGTTGCGCTCGCGGACGAACGCGACCTTCGTGGCGCTCGGGTTGAACTTGGCGAACATCTGATGGCCTGCCTCGCGCGACGCCACCGGCGTGAGCGTCTGGCGCTCCAGATTGTAGATGTAGTAGTAGCCCTTCGTTTTGTAGCGCCACACGCGCACGGCGTCGGTAAAAATGAGCACCTTCGAGCCGTCCGCGCTGTACTGGTAGTCCTCAATTGTAATGAGGCGATCCACGTCGTCGGCGCGCAGGTTTGTCCCGTCAATCAGACGCGTCCGCGCCTCCGTCTCCAGGTTATAGCGGATCAAATGCGTGGCGTCAGAAGCCGAGTCCGGCTCGATGAACGTGATGACCGGGCCCTGCTCCGCCCAACGTCCGCCTTCAAACGTTTCAGGCGCGAGCTGATTAGACGCATGAATGGCACGGAGCGTGAGTGCGTCCGGGGCCTGCTGAGCACGGACCGGGACGCTGGCCATCAGCAGAGCGAGGGACGCAATCCAGAAAACAAACCGGCGAGGGAGCATGGGCGGACAACGGGGTTCGGTAGATGAAACGAGAACAAGGCGGCGACCTCTACGAACGCCGGGCGGGAAAGTATCCCGACGCGATCCACCGGGCTTTCGTCGGAACTCCGGGCGTGTCAGCCCGCAGAATAGCAGGGTGCCTCCAAAGCTCGGAACCATCACCCCAGGCCCGACTTACACGTTGTCTGCAAACGACTTCTTTAAATCCGCACGCAATCTTCACGCGCCATCGGACCCTCCACTGCGCACACGACCGATCTGGTAACGGCGACCGTCGACGTGTCGGCGATCCGGCACAATGTGTCTGTGCTGCAGTCGCTTGCAGGGCCCGCCGACCTGATGGCGGTTGTCAAGGCCGACGCCTACGGACACGGGGCCATCCCGGTCACGCAGGCGTGCTGGGCAGAAGGCATCCGCCACTTCGCCGTGGCGCGCCCTGAGGAAGGCATCCGGCTGCGAAACGCTGGGCTGGACGGACGCATTCTTGTGCTCGGCGCGCCCCTTCCGGAGGACCTTCCCGCCTACGCGGCGCACGACCTCGGCATCACCGTGTCGTCGCCCGACGTGGCCGACGCGGTGGTTGCGGCCGCGTCAAACGCGGAGCGGACCCCGCTCCGTGCGCACGTGAAGGTGGACACCGGGATGGGTCGCATCGGCCTGGCCCCCGACGCGGCGCCTGCGCTCATCCGACGCCTTGCCTGCACACCCGGCGTGACGCTCGCCGGCGTCTGGACCCACTTTGCCACGGCCGATGAGCCCGGCAGTGCCTTTGCGGAAGCCCAGCGCGACCGGTTTGCGCGCCTGCTATCCGCCCTCGACGCTCCGGCTCAGCACGTGCACGCAGCCAACACGGGGGCGCTGCTCACGCTCCACAAGGCGACGGCCGACGCCGATGCGCCCCTTGTTCGCACCGGCATTGCTCTCTACGGCATGGCGGCCACGGCCGACCTAGCCGCCCGCGCCGACCTGCGCCCGGCACTACAGTGGACCGCCCGCGTGACCCACGTGAAAACCGTATCGCCGGGAACGCCGGTGTCCTACGGGGCGACATGGCGCGCCGAGCGCCCCACGCGCATTGCCACGCTCGGGGTCGGCTACGGAGACGGCTATCCCCGCCTGGGGTCGGGACGCGCATCGGTGCGCATCGGTGGGACGCTGCGGCCTGTCGTCGGCACGATCTGCATGGACATGTGCATGGTCGACCTCGGCCCGCCCGATGGCCCGCTCGCGCAGCGCACAGAGCCTGGAGACGAGGCGGTGCTCCTCGGCCCCGACGGCCCCACAGCCTACGACGTCGCCAACTGGGCCGAAACCATTCCGTACGAGATTTGCTGTGGCATCTCGCCGCGCGTCCCGCGTCGGTACGTGCCTCCCCCCTGGCGCACGAGCGCCTCACACACAGCGCGGGCCGCCCACGGCACCGAGCCACGGTAGTGCTGGACGGCCTGGAACAAGATTGTTACGAATTTGCACATTTTGTCAACCTATCGCGTTTGTGGGGGTCCTTTTGCCCCCCGTATCCTGTACATCACACTCCAAGACTGTTGAGCTGAATGTTGAGTTAGACGTTCACGGGCTGCACGCAACGCCCGACCCAGTCGGGATCTATTTTGCTGTGTCTCGCGAGCGACTTGAGCTCCCTGACAGCTTTGGCCTTACCACTCGCTGCTTCGTTCATCGACACCTTCCGCACCATGCCTGTTACCGCTGATCCCGGCGACATTGATATTCTTGTTGTTGACGACGAAAAAGACGTCGTCGAAGTTGTTAGCCACTTTCTCGAAGAAGAGGGCTACGACGTCCAGACGGCCTACGATGGGGAAGAGGCGCTGGAAAAAGCCGGCAACGACATCGACCTGATCGTTCTCGACATCATGCTTCCGGGCGTCGACGGCTACGAGGTCTGTCGGAAGCTTCGCTCGCGCGTCGAAACCGAGCAGATCCCCATCGTCTTCCTGAGCGCCAAGACCGAGGAGGAGGACCAGATCGAGGGGCTCATGCTCGGCGGCGACGACTACCTCACGAAGCCTGTTTCGCCACAGGTGCTCGTGGCGCACGTGAAAGCCGTCCTTCGTCGCTCCGGCGTGGAGGAGAGCAACATCCTGGAGGTCGACGGCCTCAAGATTTACGAGGACGAATACCGTGCCGAGTTGAACGGCGAGGACCTCGGGCTCACGCTCACCGAGTTCGAGCTGCTTCGCTACCTGGTACGCCATCCGCGCAAGGCGTTCACGCGCCAGCAGCTGCTCGAAACCATCTGGAAGGACGCCATGATGGTGACGGAGCGGACCGTCGACGCGCACATCAAGAACCTGCGCGAGAAGCTCGGCGACTTTGCCAAGCACATCCAGACGGTGCGCGGCGTGGGCTACCGCTTCGTTCGCGAAGAAGAGTCGGCCGAAGCGTAACCGTTCCGAGTTTGGAGTTCCAGGTTCCGAGTTTTCGTCCCGCCGTTTCGCTCCCCGCGGGACAAACGGGGAACCCATGGCTTTGATACTGACTGATCGCCGTATATGTCGTCTATCCTTTCGACGCTACGCGATCTTTTTCTGCCGGAACGGGCGTCCACCCAGACGTGGATGGTACTGACGTTCTCGCTGTTTGTCGGCACGGCGGTGGTGGCCGTCGGCCTGTACGTGGTGCTCGTCCTGCGCGGCGAGATGCGCACGGCCATGCACCAGACGCTGCGCGACCAGGCCGAGCGCATCGCCATCCAGATCGAAAGCGGGCCCGGCGCGGACCAGCAGGCACGGATCGTTCGCGAGCTCAGCAGCCTGACAGACCTCCGCCTGTCGGTGGCAACCGCCGACACCACCTACGGCAGCGACTCCCTTCAGGCATCGGCCCTCCAAAAAGTGCCGGGGCGGTCGGTGCAATTCGCGGAGCGACCGGGGGCGAACGGCGAGACGCTGTTCTTCGCCACGCTCTACGATCCGGGGCGCTCGCTCATCGTGCGGG
>CAYFSC010000126.1:0-2619 GCA_964345695.1 uncultured Rhodothermales bacterium
TACAGGGGGCACTGCGGAGGCGGGGTGGCCCCGGCGTCGCGGGACGCCATCGGGATGCAGGGCCATCAGAGGGACCGGTCGTACAGCGGGCCGAACTTGTTGCGCACGTAATCGAGCCATGGCGCGGCCGAAAGCGACTGCCCGGTCACGCGCTGCAGCAGGTCGGGCGCCTCCAGCTTGCGACCGTGGCGATGAATGGCCGTGCGGAGCCAGTCGAGCACGGCGTCGAACTGGCCGTGGGCGATGTGCGTCTGCACGTCGGGCAGGTCGTCCTGCATCGCCGTCCAGATCTGGGCAGACATCAGGTTGCCGAGCGCGTAGGTCGGGAAGTAGCCGAGGGCGCCCAGCGACCAGTGCACGTCCTGCAGAACGCCGTTCGCGTCGGTCTCCGGAACGACCCCCAGGTACTCGTCCATCTTCTCGTTCCACAGCGCCGGCAGATCGTCCACTGCGATGTCGCCGCGTATCAGCCCACGCTCCAGCTCGAAACGGAGCATGACGTGCAGGTTGTACGTCACCTCATCGGCTTCCACGCGAATCAGAGACGGCTCCACGCGGTTGATGGCGCGGTAGAAGGTTGTCACGTCCGTGTCTGCGAGTGCGTCAGGGAAGGCGCCCTGCGCCCGCGGGAAGTAGTAGTGCCAGAAGGCCCGGCTGCGCCCCAACATGTTTTCGATGAAGCGAGACTGGGATTCGTGGATGCCCAGCGAGGCGCCTTCGGCTGCAGGCGTGCGGGCGAGGTCGGGGTCGATGCCCTGCTCGTACATGCCGTGCCCGGCTTCGTGCAGCATCGAGAAGAGCGCCGACGGCAGATAGTTCTCGTCGTAGCGGGTGGTAAGACGCACGTCGCCGATGGCAAACGACGTGGTGAAGGGGTGCGCGGAGGTGTCTTGCCGTCCCCGTTCGAAGTCGTACCCGATCTCGGCCATGATCGTCTCGCCGAACTGCTTCTGCGCCGCCTGCGGGTAGCGCCGACGCAGCACGCTGTCGTCGATGGGCTCAGCCTCGGCGATGGCGTCGACAATGGGGACCAGGTCGTCGCGCAGCGTTTCAAACGTGTCGGCGACCGTCTCGGTTGTCATGCCGGGCTCGTACTCGTCGAGCAGCGCGTCGTACCGCTCCGCGTCGTATCCGATGGCCTCGGCCTTCTCGACGTTGAGCTCTACGATGCGCTCCAAATGCGGGGCGAAGGTTTCGAAGTCATCGGCCTCGCGGGCCTCTTTCCACGCTTCCTTGGCGCGCGATACGGCCTCCGACATACGGGCCACCAACGAGGACGGAATGCGCCGGGCTCGCTCGTACTCGCGGCGCGTGGCACGCACGATGCCCCCCTCCGTGTCGAGGGGACCGCGGCCGTCGAGCTGCTCGGCGGCCCGATCCAGCAGCGTGCCGGTCGCATCGTCGGTGAACTGCTCGTGAGCGAGCGTCTGGAGCGTCGACAGCTGCTGCGCGCGGGCCTCCGCACCGCCGGGCGGCATGTACGTCTCCTGGTCCCAAGCCAGCACCTCGGCGGCGGACTTAAGGTCTTCAATGCGGCCCAGGCGGGTTTTGAGATCGGAAAGAGCGTCGGACATCGTCGCGTCGAGAGCGGGTTGGTGGACGAGAAAAAGAACCAGCGTTCTGTACGTTTACGCTTCCTGCGAGTGCCTCGCATTGATGTGAAGGTTTCCAAACCCGGGGACGGAAGGCGGCGTGGACGCCGCGAGCCGGCGGACGCTGCGGGCTTCTTCCGGCAGCTTTCGGCGGGCTCCGGGAACGCGGAGCGGGCGGGCTCCGTGGAGATCAAAACGCGTGTCTTCCTGCAGATCTGACCTCCATTCTCTCGGCATGACCGTCCGCGCTCACGACCTGCGCAAAGCTTACGGCGACTTTGCGCTGTCTATCTCCGACTTTTGTGTGAAGGACGGCCAGGCGCTGGGGCTCGTCGGCAACAATGGCGCCGGCAAGACCACCTTCCTGCGCCTCGTCCTCGACCTGATTCAGGCCGACGAGGGCCACGTGTCGATCGACGGGATGGGCGTCACGCAGACCACCGATTGGAAGGCCCGGACGGCGTCGTTCCTGGGCGATTCATTTCTGGTCGACTTCCTTACTCCCGACGAGTACTGGCGCTTCGTCGGCTCGACGTATGCGCTGGCGCCGGAGGAGGTGGACGCCCGCCTGGACGCCTTCCGCACCTTCTACACCGACGAGCCAATCGGTGCGACGACGAAATACATTCGGGATCTTTCGCAGGGCAATCGCAACAAAGTCGGCCTCGTTGGGGCGCTGCTCGTCGAGCCCGATCTCCTCGTGCTCGACGAACCGTTTTCCAGCCTCGACCCCCGGTCGCAGATCCAGCTCAAGACCATGCTGCAGGCGCGGTACGGAACAGCCACCATGCTCATCTCCAGTCACGACCTCGGTCACGTGACCGATGTGTGCGAGCGCATCGCCATCCTGGAGGGAGGCACCATCGTACGCGACGAGCCGACCGACGCCGACACCCTCACGGCGCTCAAGCATTACTTCGCCGAAACCATCCGGCCACGGGAAGCGGCGTAGCCCGTGTCCAGATTCTGGAATCGGTCGTCTCTCGGGGCCAGGAGGCCTCTTCTCCACAGCCAGTCTCCACAGCCA
>CAYFSC010000126.1:2719-8794 GCA_964345695.1 uncultured Rhodothermales bacterium
TCTCCACAGCCAGTCTCCACAGCCAAAACAGCACGCGCGAATCCCTGATCATCCGCGCATGCTGCGGGGGAGCAAGCTGCGCTCCAGCCCTTCGAAGAGCGCGAGCACCAGCACGGTGAGCACGGCCGCCGGGATGGTTCCCTCCAGGATCAGGCCCATGTTGGCGCGGCGGATGCCCGTCAGGATCGGCTGCCCGTAGCCTCCGGCGCCGATGAGAGCGCCGAGGGTGGCGGTGCCCACGTTGATCACCGCGGCGATCTTGAGGCCGGCAAGGATCGACCGGGCCGCGAGCGGAACCTCCACCCGCCAGAGCTTGGCCAGCGGCGAGAGCCCGAGCGCCTCCGCGGATTCGCGCAGCGGCCCCGCGATGTCGTTCAGCCCGGTGTAGGTGTTCCACACGATCGGGAGCAGGCTGTACAGGAAAAGCGCCGTGATCGCCGGAACGCGCCCGACGCCCAGCGGCGGCACCATGACCGCCAACAGCGCCAGCGACGGTATCGTGTAGATCAGTCCCACGGTGAGCAGCACGCCCCCGCCGAGGCCCCGCACCTTGGCCGCAACGATGCCGAGGGGAATGCCGAGCAGGATGGCGAGCCCGAGCGAGACGCCCACCAGCGCGAGGTGCTCGCGCGACCGCAGGATGACGCGCTCTGCGCGCGACTGGGTCTCTGCAGCCACCGAAAGCCCGAACGTGGTGTTCAGATAGTCGGCGGCCACGGCGCGCTCATCGACCTGGTCGATCTTGGCACGTGCGTTCAACTGCTGCATGGTCTCAGCCGGCAGCTGTCCCTCCAAGCGCTTGATCGCGGCAACGGCATCGGCCGGCAGGTCGGTGCGGTACAGGAAGACTGCTTTGTACGCCGGGAAGTGGTCGCGCGCGTCGGTGAGGACGCGGATGTCGTACTTCTCAATCTCGGCGTCCGTCGAGTAGAGGTCGATGACGTCGATCGCTCCGTTGATGAGGCCCCGATAAGCGATATCGTGATCCACGCCGCGGGCCGACTGCGGGAGGTTGTACGCTCGCCGCAGCGAGGGCCAGCCGTCGGCCCGGTCCATAAACTCGTTCGAGAAGCCAAACTCCAACTCCGGATGCGCGCGCAGGTCCGCGATCGTCTGCACGTCGAGCGAGTCTGCCAGGTCGGTGCGCATGCCGAGCGCATAGGTGTTGTTGAAGCCCAGCGGCGCGGTCATGGCCACGCCGTAGCGGGCCAGCGTATCGGCCAGGGCGTCGCGGCGCACGGTGGACGCGGACAAGATCTCCTGCAGCAGCGTGCCCGTGTACTCGGGGTAGGCATCGATGTCACCGCGCACGAGCGCCTCCCACAGAAACCGCGACCCGCCCAGTTGCGCGCGGTGGGTGGCCGCGTGCCCGGTGTGCTGCAGAAGCTGGGTGGCTGCCCACCCGAGGATGACGTTTTCGGTGAACTTCTTGGAGCCGACGGCGAGCGTAGTGTCGGAGGCCTGGGCGTGTGCGGCCGCCGACCCGCCGGACAGCATCACAGCAGCCAGGAGGAGGGCCCGAACGTCGAAGAGAGGCGGGAGGATGGAGTCGGTCATTCGAAAAGGAAGAGGGATTTGCGATTCTCGCGTCCCGCAATTTAGTCCTCCAGGTGCTCCAGCGGAGCGCGCTGCGCCCGAATGAAGGACGCCACAAAGTCGGAGGCCGGGTCGTGGACAAGGGACTGCATCGTTCCGCGCTGCTCGACGGTGCCGGCCCGCAGAAGCACCACGTGATCGCCGAAGTACCCGGCTTCGCCAATGTCGTGCGTGACGAGCACGACGGTCTTGCCAAGACGCCGAAAGATGGCCCGCAGGTCATCCTGCAGATCGGCACGAATCATGGGGTCGAGAGCCCCGAGCGGCTCATCGAGCAGCAGCACGTCGGGATCGAGCATAAGTGCACGCATGAGGCTCACCCGCTGGCGCTGTCCCCCCGAAAGCTCGTCGGGGTACTGGGCGAGCCGGTCCGGATGGAGCTGAACGAGGTCAGTCAGTTCGGCAATGCGGTCGGTGATCCGGGCGTCGGACCAGCCAAGATGGTGCGCCAGCAGGGCGGCGTTGCGGCGCCCCGTGAGATGCGGAAACAAACCGCCCTCTTGAATAACGTACCCCATGCGGTGGCGCAGCGACTGGATGGTGTCTGCCGTCAACGTCTCGTCGTCGATGCGCACCGTGCCGGCATCCGGGCGGATGAGCCCGATCATGAGGCGCAGCAGGGTGGATTTTCCGCTGCCGGACGGCCCAATCAGCACCGTGGTCTGCTGCGCCTCGGCCGTCAGGCTGATGCCGTCGACGGCCACTGCCTCTCCGTAGTGCTTCGCAACAGACTCCAGGGTGATCATCGATGAATCGGGGTCGTAGACGACTCGAGAGTCAGGGACCGCAAGTGAGTGCCTGCCTTTCCCTACTGAACTTTAATCGATAGTGAAACCAGCCGATTGCGGGATCCTTGAACCGGACGAAGCGTGGGTATCGATCCGCACAGGCGCGCTGGCTGGTGTGTCATGCCGGTCTATCCGCCAACGTAGCTCAGTTGGTAGAGCAGTCCCCTCGTAAGGGACAGGTCACCGGTTCGAGTCCGGTCGTTGGCTCTCTTTCGGCCCTGCTTCTTCCTTCGGGGAAGCAGGGCTTTTTGCATGGCCTCCCTCAGCCGGTTGCTGATGGCAGGAGGCGCGTGCAGGCATGTGGACGGGAGGTCCCCCACCGGTTCATTGGCGGCCAGCGCCTTCGGGCTTCTCCTCATCAGGAACCTGGCGGCGGGTCCTGCCACGCCCGCGCCACTTCTTCGCCTTCGCGGGTGCAGCGGAAGGACGCGCCCCGGTCCGACGCCTCGGCCAGGCCGTCTCTGCACAGGCGCTGTAGGAGCTTTTCGACCGACCGCGGTCCCCTCTCCATGGCCTGCGCCAGAGCGTACAGGTCCGCACTTCCGGCCTCTCGCAAGAGCGACAGAAGACGGGCCTCTTCCTTTGAGCGATCCGATCGACGGGGCATGGAAGGCAACTCGTGTGATGCATCCGGAACGCGAGCGCTACGCGGCTTCTTCTTCCTCATCCTGGGCGCCCGCCTGCGGTTCCGGCACGCTGCCCGGCCCGATGCCGGGAACGTTCATCTCGCCGCGGAGCCAGTCCCAGGCTTCGTCGGCCTCGTCGTAAAACTGCGTCTGGGCCATCGGAAACACCACCTCCAGCTTCGAGAGCCACGTGTCCCACGGCTCCTCGCCGACGACGGCCACCTTGTCGACATCGCGGGCATGGCGAAGATCGAACGCCCACTCTTCCCATAGCGACTCGGGCTCCCAGCCGTCCACGTCGTCCAACTGAAACAGGATGCGAACGGTGGTGTAGCGCTCCAGCTTGTCGGTCATGAAGGGAATCATGGTTTCGTAGTCCTCCTCCGTCAGCGTACCGCTGAGCGTGAAGCCGAAGATGTTCTGGTCGGGCGTTTCGTGAAGGTCATGCATGGAATGTGAGCGTGGAGTGAGCAGGGCAGCAGTGAGAATGAGTGTATGGAGCGGACACGGCCCCGTTGATCTTTAAACGCAACGATGTTGCGACCGAGACGACCGACCGCCCTTGACACTGTGCATCGGTTCTTTCGATCTTAAAATCCGTTTTGATTCTAGATTAGGGGCGAGAGCGAGCAACGACGTGACGAAAATCAGACCTTGATTGCAGCTCGTGGCCCCAAGGCATGAATGAAAACAGGTTCCTGAAGCTCTCTTTCGCCGTTGCACGTGCAGGTTTCGCACAGTGGCACGCGGTGGCACCCGTTGAATCTTTCCCTTCGTAGCCATGAATCGCCGTGTGAAGCGTCAGATCATCATCGCCGTCACCATTCTGGCTGGCATCTTCGTGATCATGGCCATCATCGGACAGATGACTTCGTAGCCGACGGGCCTACGTAGCCGACGGCCTACTCGGACGGGGGTTGCAGCTCGCGCAGCCGTTTCCAGCGGTAGATACCGCCGCTGTGACCGTCGTCCCAGGTGATGCGAAGGCCGACACTGCCGGCGGTCTCTACCCTCACGTTCTTCCAGCGATTTTCCTGGCGGAAGATGTCCAGGAACCGCGGCTTCGTGATGCGCTCAATGGCATTGCCCTGGCATTCGGCACAGGGGCAGGCCTGCCGCAGCGCATCCAGTGGGAAAACGGACACGTGGTCGTCCGCCCATTCGATGTTGAGCCGTTGCATCTTCGTGTCGACTTCAATGCGCTCGGGCGCTGGAACGTCCACGGGTATGTGCTGGCTTTTCGGGAGCAAAGGCCGCACTCCAGATCGAGCGGGCCCGTCGCCTTTCTCGAAAATTCGCACTCATAGAAAAGCGCCGAACCCCTGCAGGGTCCGGCGCTTCGGGTATCAGGAAGGACGGGCAATGCGGTTTTGCCGCATGACACAGTTACTCTTCCTCCTGGAACGGGTACACATCCTTGAGGAGCGCCTGCAGCTTGGTGCGGCCCCGGTTGATGCGGCTCTTGACCGTGCCCATGGGCAGGCCCGTGATTTCCGCAATCTCGTCGTAGGCCAACTGCTGGATGTCGCGCAAGACCACGACCTCGCGGAAGGCCGGCGGGATCTCGTTCATCGCCTCCTGGATGTAGTGATCCTGGATGGTGCTCTCCGCGTGCTTGTCCGGGGAGAACGACTCATCCGGAATCTCCATCTCGTACTCCTCATTGTCGCGGTTCACGGACTGGATGGACTGCATCCGGCGCCGCTTCCGCTTCCGATACTCCGACCGGGCCAGGTTGCCGGCGATGGTGTACAGCCACGTCGAGAACTTGGCGATCCGCCGGTAGGAGTGGCGGTTGCGGTGCACGCGCAGGAACGTCTCCTGCAACAAGTCCTCGCAGCGCTTCATATCTCCGAGGAAGCGGTACAGGTACTGCATCAGACGATCCGAGTACCGCTCCACGAGAATGTTGAAGGCCTCCACCGTCCCAGCCTGAAACTGAGACATGAGGTCTTCATCACTCATCTCTTGGAGCGCCTCGTACTGGTCATGCCCCCTACGCCCCGTTGCCTTTTTTCGGGTTACGACTTCTGCTTTGTCCTTCGCCATATATTGCTGCGGTAATTGCTACTGGATTGCGAATCGTCGAGGGGTCAAAAATCATTCGTGAGCCAAAATGTCTACTGGCACCTTCAAGCGCAAGCGCAATTTGTCACGAATCAGAGAATCCTCGACTTGTTCCCAAACGCATTACATCCTGGGATTATTGTCCTGCGCTCTCGCTTTATTCTTCCGAGGTGCATGGCCTTTCCACTCTTCGTTCGAGACCCTCCTGCACGTCCGGTGTACCTCTTTGCCGCAAAGACCATTCCCTGACGTTTCGGCATACCTCCGGGGCGTCGTACGGTGGCGATTGCGGCTTTTGCCTGCTATCTTGGCGCCCTCAGTTCCTTCCGTGCACTCGTTGACCCACACCCCTGTCTACTATGTTTGACGCGCATCGCTGGTGGACCCTCCTCGGCTTCCTCGGCCTCTTGGGAATTATTGGTGGAACCATGCCGCAGCCTGTTACGGCTCAATCCTCCTCCTCGGCCTCGAATGACGTCGCGATCGTCGTTCACGGCGGGGCCGGAACCATTGAACGGGACGATATGACCGACGAGCAAGAGGCCGCCTACCGTGACGCCCTCCGTGCGGCGCTTCAGAACGGACATGACGTACTGACACGCGGCGGCAGCGCGATGGACGCCGTGGTCGCGGCCATCACCACGATGGAAGACAACCCACTCTTCAACGCCGCGAAGGGCGCGGTCTTTACAAGCGAAAACACCGTAGAGCTCGACGCCTCCATCATGGACGGTGAAACACGAATGGCCGGTGCCTTGACCGGTGTGAAACACATCAGGAACCCGATCACGCTCGCGCGAACCATCCTCGAGGAGTCGGTGCACGTCATGATGGCGCAGGAAGGCGCCGAAGCGTTTGCAAAGCAGCACGGCTTTGAGATGGTGCCCAACGAGTACTTCTACACCGAGCGCCGACGGGAGCAGGCCGAGCAGGCGCGGGAGGAATCGGGCGACGGCGCCACCGGAAGCATTCACCTTCCCGACTCGACGGATCCGTCG
>CAYFSC010000127.1:0-8739 GCA_964345695.1 uncultured Rhodothermales bacterium
TACGAGACGACGGGGACGACGTTCGGACGGAGCAGAAGGAGAGAGGGTGGAGGATAGAGGATGGAGGATGGGCAGCCGCTGATGCCGTTGGCTGTTGAATGTTGCTGGTCTGTTCTGTTGCCGCTATCCCCGGTCCGTATCCCAGAAACCAGAGACCCGAAACCAGAAACCAAAACCGCCCGCCCCCAGAAGATCCCGGAAGCGGGCGGTTTCGCGCGTCACGGATCACGCGTCACGAATCACGCGCTTACGCTTCATCCTCTTCGTCGTACGCGTACGTGTCTTGCACGGAGCGATCCTGCTTGTGCACGATCAGCTGGCTTGGCATGTGCTCCTTGGCCACGTCGCGAGCCGCACTTAGCGCCTCCTTCTTCGTCTCATGCACGCTCGTGGCCTTCTCGTTTCCCTCGCGCATCACGGCCCAGCCGTCCTCGTGCGGGGTCACGTGATAGACGACGGTGTCCACGTCTTCGCGCTGCGCGTCGAGCATGGCCGAAAGCGCATCGAGCTTGGACGACAGATCGCCGACCTTCTTCGACAGTCCCTGCACTTCATCGCGCGTCGGCACGCCAATCCGGTTCAGCGTTCCACTGAACGTGTCGGACACGGCCTTCTCGACCGACTTCGTGGCGTCGTCGAGGCGACGCGTCACCCCTTCGGTGAGCGACTCCTGCTGCTTCTGCAGGTTGGTTGCCGCGTCCTCTATCTGCTTACGGCGCTTTTCCTCGTAGTCCTCGCCGCGCTCGACCAGATTGCGGAACACCTTATCGCCTTCCTCCTCGAGGCGCGACAGCGCGCCGAGTCCGGCGAGCCAGATCTCGCGAGCCCGAGACGAAACCTCGTCCGGCAGGTTGCTCACGTCGATGGTTGTGCGGCGCTCAGCAGCCGCTTCTTTTTTGTCGGTAGTCATGGTTCCACCTCTTGGTTTTGTTCAACAGGACGGGCGAAATGGGAGGACGGAATGCATTCTTTCTCCGTCCATGTTCTCTTATAACGCAGCGCGTCATTCGTTCCCTCAACTTCTGACGCGCTGCGTTATCCGGTCGGATTCACGGCGGCTTCGTAGGGGCGGGTGGAGCGACGCTCTCGGAGGACGCCGTAAGCTCTCGGATCGATGATTGCCCGCCCCACGGCTTCCTGTACGTCTGACAACCTGTCAGGAAAAGCTGCGTTGGCATTGGTTTCGCACCAAAGAAGCAATGACATTGAGCGGTATGCATCCGGCGACGAGGCCTGGGGCCCGATGCACACCGCCGCACGTCCGTGTGCTGTACCACCGACTGAAAATCGATACATGAATCTGCAAAAGTTTACCGTTAAAGCACAGGAGGCCGTCCAGAAGGCGATGGACATTGCGGCCTCCCACAACCACCAGGGCATTGAGCCGCCGCATCTGTTGAAGGCGTTCCTGAGCGATCCCGACAGCGTTGTGGTCTCGATCCTCCGGCGCATCGGCGCCAGCATCGACCGGCTGCGCCGAACCGCTGACGAGGCGATGGAGAAGCTGCCGGAGGTGACCGGCGCCAGCGTCTCAGGGCAGTATCTGGGCGACGAACTCAAGAAGGTGTTCGACCGCGCTCGCGCCGAGGCCGACATGATGGACGACGAGTACGTCTCGAGCGAGCACATCCTGATCGGCCTCGTGGAGAGTACGGGGACCGTTGGTCAGGCGCTGCGCGACCAGGGCGCGTCGAAGGATCAGGTGACGGAGATCTTGGAGGATGTCCGCGGCGGACAGGGTGCTGACGATCCGCACGCCGAGAGCCGCTACGAGGCGCTCGACCGCTTTGCCCGCGACCTGAACGAACTCGCCCGGAAGGGCAACATCGACCCGGTCATTGGCCGGGACCAGGAGATCCGTCGCGTGCTGCAGATCCTCTCGCGCCGCACGAAGAACAACCCGGTGCTCGTGGGCGAAGCGGGCGTCGGCAAGACGGCGATTGCGGAGGGCATCGCGATCCGCATCGTGCAGGGCGACGTACCCGAGAGCATGCAGTCGAAGCGCATCGTGGCGCTCGATATGGGCGCGCTCGTGGCCGGTGCGAAGTACCGAGGCGAGTTCGAGGATCGGCTGAAGGCCGTCGTAAAAGAGGTCTCGGAGTCCGACGGTGAGATCGTGCTGTTCATCGACGAACTGCACACGCTCGTGGGCGCTGGCGCCGCCGAGGGCGCGATGGACGCGGCCAACATCCTGAAGCCGGCGCTGGCTCGCGGGGAACTCCGCGCGATCGGCGCGACAACGCTCGACGAGTTCCGCAAGAACATCGAGGACGACCGCGCGCTGGAGCGCCGCTTCCAAAAGGTGCTGATCGAAGAGCCGAGCGTGGAGGACACCATTTCGATCCTGCGCGGTCTCAAGGAGCGGTACGAGGTGCACCACGGCGTACACATCCAGGACAGCGCGCTCGTCGCCGCGGCCGACCTCAGTGAGCGCTACATCACCGACCGGCAGCTCCCGGACAAGGCCATCGACCTGATCGATGAGGCTGCCGCGCAGATCCGCATGGAAATCGACTCGATGCCCGCTGAGCTCGATCAGCTGGAGCGGGAGATCCGCCAGCTGGAGGTGGAGCGCGAGGCCGTCAAGCGCGACGAGGACGACGAGAAGCTCGCCGAGATCAACGAGCAGATCGCCAATCTCGAAGACGAGCGCGACGAGCTGCGTGCTCGCTGGAAGCAGGAGAAGGACCTCATCCAGACGGTCCGCGACGCAAAAGAGAAGATCGACGAACTGCGCGTGAAGGCCGAAAATCTGGAGCGAGAAGGCAAGTACGATCAGGTCGCCGAGATCCGCTACGGGGAGATCCCGGAGCTGGAGAAGGAGGCCACGGAAGCCAACCAGCAGCTCGACGACATCCAGCAGAACGGGGCGCTACTCAAGGAAGAGGTCGATGGCGAAGACATCGCCGGGATCGTGTCGAACTGGACCGGCATCCCCGTCTCGAAGATGATGGAAAGCGAGCGGCAGAAGCTTCTCCGCATGGAAGAAGAGCTGTCCGAGCGCGTCGTGGGGCAGCCCGAGGCCATCGAGGTGGTCTCCAACGCCGTCCGCCGCGGCCGCACCGGCATGCAGGAGGGCGACCAGCCGATTGGCTCGTTCATCTTCCTGGGCACCACCGGCGTCGGCAAGACGGAGCTCGCGAAGACGCTCGCTGAGTTCCTCTTCGACGACGAGAACGCGATGGTGCGCATCGACATGAGCGAGTACCAGGAGCGCCACACGGCCAGCCGCCTCATCGGCGCCGCCCCCGGATACGTGGGCTACGAGGAGGGCGGCCAGCTCACCGAGGCGGTCCGCCGCAAGCCCTACTCCGTGGTGCTGCTCGACGAGATCGAGAAGGCGCACCCCGAGATCTTCAACGTCCTCCTGCAGGTGCTCGACGACGGGCGCCTGACGGACAACCAGGGCCGCACGGTCGACTTCACGAACACGATCATCATCATGACCTCGAACATGGGCTCCGACGTGATCTCGGAGCGGATGGACGAGGTGGACGGGCACCTCTCCGACGCCCAGCAGCAGGAGCTGGAGGAAGAGGTGCTCAAGATGCTGCGGCGGCAGGTGAAGCCCGAGTTCCTGAACCGCATCGACGACATCGTGATGTTCCGCTCGCTTAGCCGCGCGCACATCCGCGAAATCGTCGAGATCCAGTTCCAGCGCATCCAGCGTCTGGCGGCGAAGAACCACGACCTGACGCTGACGCTCTCGGACGATGCGAAGGACTGGCTCGCTGAGCGCGGCTACGACCCGGCCTTCGGGGCGCGTCCGCTGAAGCGCGTCATGAAGCGCAACGTCGCGAACAGCCTCTCGCAGGCGCTGCTCGACGGCACGATCGAGGACGGCGACACCGTCCGCATCGAGCTCGCCGACGACGAGAGCGGCCTCACGTTCGAGACGGTGACGCCCGCTGGAACCGAATCGGCCGCCGATGCCGCAGAGACAGGCGGGGACGGGGCCGCGAGAGTCTCGACGTAAGTTCCGGTCCTGCGCCCGACACGCAGGATGCTCATCAGCGTATGGAAAAAGCCGCCGTCCCGTGAGGGGCGGCGGTTTTTTATTTGGAAACAGCCTCCATCGAGACCCCACTCTGCCAGCGAATGGATGTGGGGAAGTGCGTCTCGATAGCGAGCAATCGGCCCCCCGTGGGTCGCGTCACACACGGAAGGTCGTGTCCGGGGCGGCGACACCGTGAGAGGAGGGGGCAGAAAGAAAATTGGGAAGGGGATGGCGTACTTCCGTCCAAACCTGCGCTATAGGAGGTGAAGGGCACCCCCAATCATTCCCGTCAACCCGTTCTCGGCCCGATCGCTGCCCATGTCCCTGCTGCACAACGTCCTCCGCCCGATGCCACTCCTGATCGTCGCCCTGACCATGCTCGGCGCCGACGCGGCCTGTTCTGGCGGCACCGCTGACGATACCCCGACCGGGTCGGCGCAGCACGACGAACCGATGGCGGCACCGGCCTCGCACACCGAGGGGACGTACACGGCTACCGTCACCGGGGCGGTGCAGATGGAATTGAGCGGGGCGGCCCAGTTCACCGATCCGCGGGATTCCGACGCACCAGGGTGGCAGTTCACGATCGAGATGACCGAACCGGCGCCCGTGACCTGGAAGGGCGAGTCGTATCTGCTCAAGGTGTTCGTGGCGAACCGGCAGCTCGACGGAATGCCGGAAGCGGGGACGTTCGATGTCGTCTCCTACTTCAGCCCGGGATCGCCCGACACCTACAATGCGGAGCTGTCGCTGTCTCCACCCGCCGGTGGAGAAGAGTACGTTCGCTTTCAGGCGATGGAGGGCCAGATCACCTTCCGCGCCGTCTCCGAGGAGAGCATCGCGGGGACGATCGAGTTCACCGGGGAACGCCCCGAGACCGGAAATACGGCGACGGTTGACGCCACCTTCCAGGCCGTGCTCTCAGCGCCAACAATCCATTAGATGCCGCCGAACGCCGATGCCTTCCGAAGGCCTCCTGGGATTCAGGACGTCGACAGGGGCAGCGACGCACTCACTCGCCACGCGCCTTCTTTTCCAGCACACATTCACTTTTGTCAGACAACCATAATGACTATGACCATCCGGTTCAACTCGCTTTTTCCCGTTCTTCTGGTGGCGTCCCTGGTGTGGGGAGGGAGTGTCCATTCTACCTACGCGCAGGAGGTGGAGGGCGCCGTTCGGATCGACAATCCGCCCGAAGTGCTAGAGTCGGGATCGCTCCTCGACCTCTTCGCCGCGTTCCGCGAAGGAGAGCATCAGATCCACCTTGAGTTCGAGAGTGATGCTCCGTTCGTGCCGGTGCAGTTCCAGACGGTCGTGCGCAAAGACGGCAAGACGCTGGGCCGCGCAACGCGCGACCCGATGCCGTACTTTCCCGGCGACATGCTGATGTGCCCCGAAGCGTTCGACTTCGTGCCCATCATGCGCCGGTACGCCGACAGCAGCGGACAGCTCCCGGCCGGCAAGTATGCGATCGTCATTTCCGTCATTGTCGAAGGTATGGAGAACGCGCAGATTGAACCTGCCGAGATGCAGTTCACGGTGCCAAAGCGGTAGTGACGTCCGGTTTCGCGCACCTCCGTTTTCAGAACCCCCATTCCTCTGCCATGAAGTCATTGCTCCCGACGCACCTGCTTCAACGGGCCGCCCGAGGCGGCATCGCGCTCCTTCTCTGCCTGGGGCTCGCCGCCTGTGGCGCCTCCGACGACTCATTCCACGCCTCCGAAGAACCGACCGTCCAATCGGCGACGTCCAACGGCTTCACCGAGACCGGTACCATCACCGCCACGCTCAACGGCTCGACGCGCACCTGGATCACCTACCGGGCCCCTGGAGGCGGCACCCCCGGAACGGCACGGTGGACGATGCGCCTCTCGGTGGGGTGGACCGGTTCCGGCACCGAGACCGGAAGCGCCGGTCTTCTTGGCTACTCCGACGGCTTCAATCAGGGGGAGCAGTTCGAAATCAACTTTCCTTTCGAGGTGGGCCAGGAGCAGGTCACGTTCGACCTCTCCGGCGATGCAGCTGACGTGCACTACCGCCCATCCGGCTACCGGGGCCCGAAGTACTCGATGACCGACGGCGTCCTGGAGGTAACCCGAATCGACGCCCGCAAGGACGGCCCCAGTCGGTTTGAAGGCACCTTTCGAGGCACACTCACCGCTCAGAAGGGGGACGCGACGCTGCCTGTCACGGACGGATCCTTCGCCATTGGGAAGGGAGGATTCGAGGAGTGACGACGCTCGCTCCGGGCCCTGTCCACCTACAACAGTTCCAATCAAAAACTCCTGATCCCATGTCTGGCATCCATCAATGTCCGCTGTTCCTGTGCCTACTCCTTGCCGCGTTCGTCACGTTTGGGTGCGGGGGAGAAGGGGACGCCACTGCCCAGAGCAGTTCCGGCGGCGGCCCCTCGGCCCTGGAGGGCACCGCTGGGGCGGCACTCGACGACCTTGCGCCCGGCAGCTACGCCGTCACGCTCACCGGCGCCATCGAAAGCGACGGCACGTGGAGCAATCCGAACCGCCCGGCTTCGATCTATGACCCGTGGGTCCGCGGCGACAACAACGGGCCGTATCAGCTTCTGATGCGGGTCGACCTGAGCGCCTACAACATCGAAGGCAGCAACATGACGCCGGACGAAGGCGAGGTGCTGTTCGTCTTTCCGGCCGGCCTCTCGCCGGGCACCTACGATCTCGTAGGCGTGACCCGAGACGCTCCTGAGGACGCCGTACAGGTGGAAGTACGGGCCGGCACAGGCTCCCTCTCGCAGGCCTTCGACGGGGAGGTCGACGGCACGCTTACGTTCGTGCAGACGGGGTCGCAAATCTCGGGTTCGTTCGACCTCAGCGCCATGTTCGAACTGCTGGGGCGCGGCACCGAGCACACCGTGGAGGCACGTGGGCAATTCAGCGCCATTCCGTTCGAGCCGGAGCCCGTGGCGACGGTGCAGTTTTCGGGAGCGGCGAGTCTGTCGCCTTCCATCTACATGACCAACTTCCGCCCCGCCGATTATCCGGGCCTCGACGTGCCCGAGTACGAGCTCCAGATGATCGTCGGCAATCCCTCGAAGATCGATGAGGAGGGATACGGGGAAATTCGTTTGTATCTTCCGGCGTCCCTGGGGGCGGGGACCTACGACGTGGTCGCCCGCAACCGCTCGGCCCCGTACCGGCCGTCAGGAGCCGACGCTGCGGCGTCGGTGCGGTTCGAAACCTCAGACGGCACCGACCTGGAGCCAGAGTCGGTGGCGGGCACCCTTACGATTACGTCCGACGATCCGCAAAGCTATGGCGTCACGTTCGAGCTCTCCGGCCAAACCGCCAGCGGCGTGATGACCGTGACGGGCGAGGGACAGTACCTGGAGCTGTAGACCCTGAGGAGGGCCGCGCCCATCTGAATGATTTCGATTTGGGGCGATTGTATAGCAACAAATGGGGCGGAATGGAGTGCAGTAAAAAGGTACCTTGTTCTGCGCCGATCGTCAATTTCAAGACCATCCGCCGCTTATTTGGACGGGGCATATAGAAATGTCCGGTGTACCTCTTCCATTTACCCTTATCTTTTCCTCAGAACCATGCCCAAACTTTATCTTCGTGAGGCGATCGGCCTCCTGCTCAAAACGACCCCAATCCTCTGGGTACGCCTTGGCTCGTATGCTCTGCTCGGCCTCGGTCTGCTCGTGTACTTCGCGGTCGTCGGGGGCATCGCGTGGGTCCTCGCGCAGCTGTGGAGTGTGCTTGGCATCATCACCTTCGTTGCTGCGTTCGGAGGCGCGTTCGGCATCGTGCGGTGGGTCACGCGCTACTACTTCTACCTGCTGAAAGCAGCCCACGCGGCCGTGATGACCGAGTACATTGTGCACGGGAAAGGCCCAGAGGGCTCGCAGCTCGCCTACGGCAAGGAGCAGGTTACCAGCCGGTTTAAGGACACGAGTATCATGTTCGCCATCGATCAGGTGCTCGATGCCGTCGTCACCGGCTTCAACCGCACCTTCACGCGCATCACCGACCTGTTGCCCCTTCCCGGGATGGACAGCCTGCAAGCCCTGATCCGCCGCGTATCTCGGTTCGCCACGACCTACATCGACGAGGCGATCCTCTCCCGCGCCTACAAAGACCGAGAACCCAACGTGTGGAAGGTGGCGCAGGACGGGGTCATTCTTTATGCGCAGTGCTGGAAGCCCATCTTGGCCAACGCCGTAGCCCTCACACTGCTCAGCTACGTCGAGTTCTTCGCGTTTCTGGTGATCCTCGGACTGCCCGCCGCGGCGTTGGGTGTGCTGGTGCCGAGCCTGGGGCTCGCCCTCGGGATTGGGGTCCTGGTCGGCGCCTGGATGCTGAAGCTCGCGGTGGCGGACGCCTACGCGATGGCGGCCACACTGCTGGCCTACCACCGCTCGACAGAAGGCATGACGCCGGACCCCGAGTGGCAGGCCCGCCTGGAGCAAGCCAGCGACAAATTTGCAGAGTTGAAGCAGAAGGCCCTGGAGAGGGTCGGTGGGCCGGGCACCGGGAACGGAACCCCAGCCGCCGCGGCCGACGTCCTTGGCGAAGAGCCTTCGTCTCCGCCTGCCGTACAGCCCCGCGAGACGCCGAAGCAGGCTCCCTGAGGGGCGCCGACGCGTCCGTGTACTTTTTGAGTTCGCTCTGATATTGATTCTCTCATCCTTCGTTCTGTCATGCTATTCTCCCGGTGCATTTTCCCGTGTCGTCTCGTTCTCATCGCGCTCACGCTGGTCG
>CAYFSC010000128.1:0-8717 GCA_964345695.1 uncultured Rhodothermales bacterium
TTCGCTGGTGGTCGACTTCGACCCGGTGCACACGCTTCAGGTCGCCGTGCCCGACAAGCTGACGCTAAGCGGCAACTACCCGAACCCGTTCGGCGGGCAGACGACCGTTGAATTCACGCTCCCGGAGCCGGCGGACGTGACGCTCTCTGTGTTCGACCTGATGGGCCGGCACGTGGCGACGCTCGTCGAGGGCCGGCAGAGCGCCGGCGTCCACCAGGTGCAGTGGCAGGGACGCGGCGCGGACGGTGCCCCGCTAGCCAGCGGCCTCTACCTGGTGCGCCTGACAGCCGGCGAGCAGACCCGCACCGGCCGGCTGACGATCGTGCGCTGACCGGTTGCCCCTCCCTATCCACTTCTGCCTCGGGCGGGGCACAGGTCCCCGTCCGGCAGCGGCACTTCTCTCCGTTTTCTTCGCTCGACTCAACTCCGATCCCGACCATGCCGATCTCCTCTGATTCACATCCCGCATCGGAATCCTCATCCGACTCATCGGATACCCGAAAGCCATTCATTAAGCCGGAACTGCGCCGCGAAACCGACCTCTTGCGAGGAACCGCGGAACGCGGGTTCACCATGAATACGTCAGGACTCTCCTGACGTCTGCTGTCCCTCCGCAGTAGCTCGCCGGTTGAGGCCTTCGGGCAACCCTCATCGAGCGGCCGTCCCACTCCCGGGACGGTCGCTTTTTTCTGGGGATGCACAGTTTTGTGGGGATCCACAGTCCGCTCCATGACCCGTGTTCACTGTCACGGAGAAGATCTGCTGGGTTCGACACGGTTCCGGGGCCGCGTAGCCTCCGGCGCTCGGAGAGGCCGTTCGGGCAATCACGTCGCAATGATGGTGTCCTCCGTCCTATAACTTCTGGTATGGGTTGACTTTTGGACCTTTCAGTTCTAAAATGGACGTGCGTGAAACGTAAACCATCGTTCTTCCACCTATGGGGCGTCCTCGCGAGTTTGATCCTGAAGTCGCGCTCGACCGGGCTGTAGACGTGTTCTGGACGCAGGGCTTCGACGCCACGTCGCTGCGCGACCTCCTGCAGGCGATGGACCTGTCGAAGAGCAGCTTCTATCAGACGTTCAGCAGCAAGGGCGAGTTGTATCTGCGCTGCCTCGATCGGTACCGGAACCGCATTGCCGATCAGATGATGCACGACCTGCAGCAGGCCGAATCCGGTCGGGCCTTCATCGAATCGGTCTTTCGGGGACTTGCCCGGGACCTGGACCGACCGAACGGGCGGCGGGCGTGTCTCATCATGAACGACGCCGGCGACGTTGAGCGGCGCGAAGAGGCCGTTGCTCTACGCATGCGGCTCGGCGCAGCTCAGTTCGAGGGTGTCTTTCGCGCAGCGGTCGAGCGGGCGCAGCGAGAGAGCGACATCCGATCGGGGAAAGACGCGCAGGCGCTGGCGCGCTACCTCGTGAGCAGCCGAAGCGGTCTTCTGGCCGTGCGGAAGGCCGGCGCCTCGAAATCCGAATTGCAGGACATCATCGACGTGACCCTTTCGGCGCTCGACAACCCTCCGACGTAGCGTCCGGTGCACGTCTCAGGTTAGGCCGTTCGTTTGGACGGTTTTGTACTTAACGGTTCTAAATACATTCTTCAACAATCCGCCGTACGCACCATGGCTCAGCTTCCCTATATCGAACCGGACGAGGCCGATCCGGTGACTCAGAAGGTGTACGAGAAGGCCGAGGCCCGCTTCGAAATGGTCTTGAACATCTTCAAGATCTCGGGCAACGCCCCAGAGATTGCCGAGAAGATGTGGGAGATCTTCTTCGAGATCCTCAAGGACGGACAGGTCGACTGGCCCACCAAGGAGCTTCTCATTTTGAAGGCGACGAAGATGGGCGACTGCCTGTACTGCGTCACGCAGCACGAAGCCGTGAGCAGCCGCCTCGGCATCTCGCGCGAGAAGCAGGCCGACATTGTGGGCGTCGAGTACCGCGACAGTCCGCATTACACCGACGCCGAGGTGGCCATCCTCGATCTCTGCGCGCACACCGTGGTGAATCCAGAGGCCATCCCAGCCGACGTCTGGGCACGGGTCCGCGAGCACTACGACGATGGACAGATCGTCGAGATTCTGACGACCATCGGCGCCTACCTGCAGGTCAGCAAGTTCGGCGACGCGATGGGCGTCGAGCTGGAGGCCGCCTTCCACGGGCACGAGCCGGTTCTCTTCGAGGCGGAGCCGCCGGAATCGGCCGCGGCCCAGGAGCACTTCGAGCACTTCAAGCAGCACGCCGCGGCGTAGCCGCACGTCGGGGCGTAGCCGCGCCGTCCCCGTTCCGCAGATCCTTTTTCCGAATCGACTGACGTTTCCATGCCTGCCACAACCACGCTGGATCGCAACCACATCGACGCCGACCTCGACGACGTCCTCGACCATGCTGTTGCCTACTTCGGACACGTGCCGAACCTGGTGCGCACCCTGTCGAGCAACCCGGCCATGTGCCGGACCGTCACCGACTTTCTGATTCAGGCCCTGGGGCCGGGCCGCCTCGACTGGGGCTTCAAGGAGCTCGTGATCTTGAAGACGCTCCGATCAATCGGCAGTCACTACAGCTACGGTGCGCACGAGCGCATCGCGGCCGACCTCGGCGTGCCGACCGACAAGATCGGGGATGTGGCCAATTCGCTCTGGCAGACGAGCCCACACTTTACCGAGGGCGAGCGCGCGATCTTTGCCCTCATCGAGCAAATCGCCGAGGACGCCAACGCCGTTCCCGATTCTCTGTGGGACGAGTTGCGCACGCATTGGGACGACGGACAACTGCTGGAGGCCAACGCCGTCATCACCACCTACGTGATGATCGGCCGCGTTGGCGACGCACTTGGCGTGTCCGACCCCGTGCTCTTCGAACGCCCGGTCGAGAACGTCGGCACCGCCCCTGCCGAGTAGCAGGCCGGTCTCGGCACTGCGCTCCCGGACTTCACTTTCACCATTAACCATCCCCCCACTCCATCATGGCTTCTGCTGCTGAACGCATCACCATCCCGGCCCCTGCCGACACGGTATGGCGGACCGTCCGCGACTTCGGCGCCATCGACGAATACGTGCCGCCCATCGCCCACGCCGAGCTGTCGGGCGAGGGCGTCGGCGCCAAACGTACGCTGACTCTCGACGATGGTGCTCGCGTTGTTGAGCGGCTGGACGCGCTTGACGACGGTGCGCGCACGCTTCGGTATTCCATCGTGGATGCCCCACTTCCGATCGAGGGGTACACGTCCACACTGTCGGTCGAGCCGATCGACGACACCTCCTGCCGCGTCACCTGGGCCTCGGAGTTTGACGTCGTCGACGCTCCCAGCGAGGAGGTCGAGGCGACTTTCGGTCAGCTCTATGCCGCGGGCCTGGAGGGGCTGAAAAATCGGCATGCCGCTCGCTCGGCGTGACGGCTTCGGAACGGCAGATCGAGTTCGATTGCGGATCGTCGGCCGGAGGTGCGGAAGGCCGGAGCCCAACCCCGTAACGGTGTCCGCTGTCGCGGGACGAGTGATCCCTATGCTGCAGGCTCTGCCGACGTGCTTTCTGCTCCGCCCTCTCCAATACTCGTGCCCGTGATGCTGCACTGTTCGTTTCGTTCTGGGAGGCTGCCCGCCGTCCCGCCGGTCCGGAGAGCGGTGCTTGCAGGCTTGGTCGTGCTTCTCGTCGGGGCCTGCGCCTCCAGCCGCGATGCGCCCGACTTCCCCCGGCTGTACAACCGCGCGGCGCAGTACCACGGCGTGGAGCGCAACCCCATCATTTTGATTCCCGGCGTCCTGGGATCGAAGCTGACGCACACGCCCACCGGAACGACGGTGTGGGGCGCCTTTTCCGGTGGATTTGCCGACCCTGAGACTCCCGCCGGCGCGCGCAAGGTGGCGCTGCCTATGCGCGAGGGCGCCCCGCTGTCGGCCCTCCGCGACTCGGTCGCGCCCGACGGTGCGCTTGAAGAGGTAGAGGTGAGCGTCCTCGGTCTGCCTGTGAAGCTGAGCGCCTACGTCGACATCCTGCGCTCGCTGGGCATCGGCGGGTACCGGGACGAGAGCGAAGCCCTCGGCGACGTGGACTACGGCGAGGATCACTTCACCTGCTTTCAGTTCGACTACGATTGGCGCCGCGACAACGTCGAAAACGCCAAGCGCTTGCACGCCTTCATCCAGCGGAAGCGCGCGTACGTTCAGGCGCAGTACGCGGAGCGCTACGGCATTGAGAATTATCCCGTCAAGTTCGACATCGTGGCGCACTCGATGGGCGGGCTGCTGACGCGCTACTACCTCCGGTACGGCACCGCGGACCTGTCGACGGCCGCGTCGAACGAAACGGTGCCGTGGGCCGGCACGACGTTCGTGGAGAGTGCCGTCCTCGTCGGCACGCCGAACGCCGGCTCGGTGGAGGCGCTCGACCAGCTTGTGCACGGCAAGCACATCTCCCGGTTCGTCCCGGACTACGCCGCCGCGATTCTTGGTACCATGCCAGCAGCCTACCAGCTCCTTCCGCGCGGCCGCCATGGCCCGCTCGTGCAGACGGCGGACACCAGCGCCGTCGACTCGCTCTACAATCCTGCCTTTTGGCGTCGCATGGAGTGGGGGCTGGCCGATCCGGACCAGGACGACGTGCTTCAGCACCTTCTTCCAGACGTCGACCGCCGGTCGGAGCGGCGTCGCATCGCGCTCGACCACCAGCGCAAGGCGCTCACGCGAGCGCGCCGGTTTGCTGACGTGCTCGATCGTCCCGCCGTCCGTCCCGATAGCCTCGACCTGAAACTGATTGCCGGCGATGCCGAGCCTACACCCGCCCGCATGAGGGTCGATCGCTCCACCGGGCACCTCACGCCGTTCAGCACGGCCCCGGGCGACGGGACGGTGCTGCGCAGTAGTGCCCTGATGGACGAGCGCGTCGGGGGCGACTGGGCGCCGACACTCGTCTCGCCCGTCGACTGGTCGGCCGTGACGTTCCTGTTTGCGGAACACGTGGCCATGACGAGCGACCCGGCGTTCACCGACAATCTCCTCTACTTTTTGCTCGTGCGTCCCCGCCATTCGTCCGCTTCCCGCACCGCACCGCCCCGGCGCCCGGCCCCGGGGCCCAGCGGGTGAGCGCTCCTTCCGTCTTCGCTGCACCGTGTCTCTCGACCTTTGCCTCCTTCCGATCCATGAGTGAGACGCCCCATCCCGGCCCGTCCGATGCGTCTGCCAACAGCGCCCGCTTCGGATTTTCGGCGAGCCTCCGCATCATGTGCGCCGCCGATCGGCACGACGAAATCGAAGACGTCACCGGCCTGACGCCCACCCATCAGCACCGCCAGGGCGAGGCGGGCATGTTCGGACGCCCCTGGCCGAGCGACCTGTGGACGCTGGAGTCGCCGCTGCCGCCTGCCGCTCCGCTCGCCGAGCACCTGGACTGGCTGTGGGACCAGGTGCGTCCGCACCAGGAGTACCTGCGCGCCCTGGCAGCAGAGGACGGGGTCGACATGGACCTCTTTTGCGGCTACCGCAGCGACTGTGCAGAGTGCGGCTTCGAGGTGGTTCCGGAGTCGCTGCAGATCGTGCAGGCGCTTGACGTTCCGCTCGAGGTGTCCGTCGTCTTTCGCTGACGGCACGCCCGCAATCGCGCGGTGCCGGCCGGCTCTGCTGCCTGCGTCTCCGAGCACGGGTGAACGACCGATGGACTTGTAACACGTCCGGGTGGGGCACTCGTGTTGTGGATCAGGCGGTCACGCTTCTGCCGCGCCGCCCGCTTCGCTGTTCTGCCTCGTGATTCGCAACCTGCTTCCTGTTGATGCTATCGCGTCCGTCTTGTTTTCTGCGAACGCTCGTCCTCCTCCTTCTTCTCACCCCCGCAGCGACGGCTTCGGGACTCCGGGCCGCCCCGCCGTCCGACACCACCCACTACGCCATCGACGCCCAGATCCAGCCCGCGACCGGCCAGTTCGACGTGGCGGTCGACATGCGCTTCGTGCCCCGCGCCCCCACCGATACGCTTCGGTTCCTGCTGCATGACGGCATGACAATCGAAGAGTTGGCCTCTCCCGCCGCCGGCGCCCCCACCACGCGCCCCTGGCGTATCGGCGGCGCCGACACCGTCCACACAAAGATCGTAACCGTTCCGCTGACGCGCACGGCCTCCCCGTCCGACCCCGTCTCGCTCTCGTGGACCTACGCAGGGCGCCTGCAGAACGACCAGTTGAAGATCGGCGGACCGGTTGTGTCGCCGCACTGGATCGAGCTTCCCGTCGAGGCGATGTGGGTACCCATCCACACGTCTTTCCAGGCGCGATTCACGTTCGACGCCACCCTCGACCTGCCCGACGATTTCGAGGTCGTGAGCACAGGGCAGGTACGAGACACAGCCTCCGGGTGGCGCATCACGTCGACGGTGCCGGGGCCCGACGTGCCGGTGATTGCCTCAGACCGCCTTCAAGCAGTGCGGCCCGCGTCCGGTGCAGGCGCCGTGACCGTCTACCACGCCGGCGCCCCTGACTCGCTGACGGGCTTCGTGGCCGCGCACGCCTCGCAGGTCGTGGACCGGTACGCCGGCCGGTTTCAGACGGGACGAGAGGCCGACCGTCTTCGCATTACCATCCCGCCGGTCCAGCGCGCCAAGCCCAGCAGCTACGCGCGGACTGGACTCATTGCCCTGTCGCACGGCATCGACCCCGACACAAGCCTCGTCGGCCTGATCGCGCACGAAGCCGCCCACCTGTGGTGGACCGACGCGAAGAATCCGATGAGCCGCCACAACTTCCTGAACGAGTCCTTCGCCGAATACGCCTCGTGGCTGGCGCTTCGTGAGGTGTACGGCGAGGCGGTCTACCGGGCGCGCATCGAGTCGGCGCGCGCCAAAGCCGAAAAGGCGCCGAGCTTTGACGACTGGAGTCCGCGCCTCGACGGAGTGCTGTCGTACGAAAAGGGACCGGTGTTGCTGCATCAGCTGCGCTCCCGAATTGGCGACGCGACCTTCCAGACGTTTTTGCGCCACCTGCAGCGCAACGAGGTGGGCACGCTCGACGGCATGGTGGCCACCCTGAAACAGGTGAGCGATCCGGAGACGGCCCAGTGGTTCGAGGCGAAGCTGTGACCGAACCCGTCCGCTAGCGACAGGCCGACGTCGCGGTCGATGGCATCGCGTCGGACGCGGGCAGGGCGTCGATCGCCTGGCGGAGCGCCGCCAGGTCGGCCTTCAGTTGCACGATGAGCCGGCGGCGCGTGGTCGCGTCGATAGAGGCGTACGCCTCGCCCTGCAGGGCGCGCAGTGCGCGTCGGTGATGGCACTGGGCCCGGTACAGATCGGCGGGCGGCCGGGTATGCAGCCCGTTGTGGGCCGGGGTCCCGGTGCCGTTGGAACGGGCGGACGGGGCGGACGGAAGGACGTAATGCAGAGACGTAGGTACCGGCATGAGAACCAGGAATGGGTGAGCGTACAGCGGAGCGACGCATGGGCCAGCACGCGGTCACGCTTGGCTCGGAAGCGGTTCCAAGAAGCGCGCCTCGCGCTCGACAGAGAGCGCCGTTTCGGCTGGAATCCGAGTGCAGGACGTGAGCGTCCCACGAGAACGCTCTGCCTCAGAGACGAGCGCTCGATGCGGAACCGCCACTATTCATCGATAGCATCCAGAGCATCCAGCAGGGCCTTGTATTCCTCGTGGCAATCGTCGCATCGCTGGAGATGGTCGTGGACCCGCGGCATGATCTCGTCGACGGAGCGCCCGCTCCGCGCCAGTTCGGCAAAGCGGTCGAGTTCGGCAAAACAGTCGTCGCAGCCAATCTCGTTCGGTTCCGTATTCGCGATGGCGCGCGCCACGTTCTGTAGAAACGATCGATCCATAAGCCGGGCTACATGTCGGGTTGAGGGGAGCGCTGTGGTGTAGACGCGATGACCCCGCGAAATCTTTCGTCAGCTCAACTCGGCGAGCAGACGGTCGGGCGAGATGCCCTCGTCTTCGAGGGCAGACTTCACCTTCTGCCGCCCGTCGTAGATGGCTTTGTAGAGCGCGTTGCGGGTGGTATCCATACGGTCGGCCACTTCCTGCAGGGGCATGTCGTGCATGACGGCGGTGACGGCTTTGCGCTGCCGCTCGGTGAGCTCTTCCTGGATGATGCGCTCCATGCGGTCCATCATCAGGCGCTGGCTGGTCGACTCCACTGGGTCGTCCTCCACCTCGGGCGACGCGGCCACCCCCGGACGGGTCGGGCCGCCCTCGTCTTCCGAGATCATGTCGTTGAGGGACACGTCGTTCCACCGCTTGCGGCGCAGCTCGCTCAGCGCAGTGCGGACGGCGATCTTCTGCGCCCACGTGGTAAACTGGCTCTCGCCGCGGAAGGTATCCAGCTTGTCGAGGATTTTCACCAGGGCGTCCTGAGCGAAATCTTCGGCGAGCGTATCGGCCCGGCGGGGCACCCGTTTTCGCAACGCCGCTCGCAGGCCCCGGACGAGCGTCTGACGCAGCTCGTCGAGCGCGGTAGAATCGGGGTCCGGACCCTCAAGGGCACGGAGCCACTCGTCGTTGGTCGAGGGCACGGCCTGGGAGTCCGACGTGTCGGTGCTCGAAAGCCAGTTCAGCATGGCACGGCGGAGTGGTGAATTGAGAAGCGAGCGCGCGGGCATTCACCCGGACGCGTCATCGAGCACAAGGACCCAGGGGACCTATGGGCGTTGCGGAAGCGTCCATCGTTACACCTGCCGCCGCCGACCCCACGGCAATCGCATCATGGCAACCACGTCGCTCTGA
>CAYFSC010000129.1:0-8688 GCA_964345695.1 uncultured Rhodothermales bacterium
GTTTCGCCCCGACCTCGGCACGATGGAGCTGCACGGCCCACGCCTCCGCATGCAGCAATAGGACGCTGGTATGTTGACTTTCCCTCGTGAGAGGGACACCTTCCCGGACGAATCGGCCCCCCATCGAAGCTGCGGTGGGTGGAGGCGGTCGAACGAAGCACGTCCAGAACGCGTTGCTGGAAGTGTCGTATTGCTTGCCTGCCCCGAAAGGCGTTTCTGCTTTGCCCGGCCAGTCGCTCGGCCGTCCCGAACAGCGACCCGGATCGGTTCTCCGAGAGGGACGGGGCTGGGCCTCCCCTTCGTTTCTGGTTCTACACAACAGAACGCACGATGTCTTTTCTGCGCACGGTTCTTGCCACGCCCTTTCTGCTTCTTTTGGTTGCCGGATGCGGCAGCAGCGGAGCCACCGTCTCGTATGAGCCCTCCAGCGATCGGACGACGTATCGCACCCGTTCCTACACCGTTTCTACCATTTCGGGCGCGAACTTCGCAAGCTCGAAGTCAATCAACTTGCGTGCTCTTGGGCGCTGCCAGGGACAGGGTTGCTCACCCGAGACGGTGCAACTGGTGTTCTCGGCAAGTGGGAACTCTGCGCTGTCGCTGTCGGGCCTTGAGGGTGAAATCACCGCGGGCGGCACCGAGATCGAGTGGAGCAGCGCCGAAGCCAGCCGAAGCTCGACCGACGCAGGCGACGACGAAATGCTCAACGTCGTCGGTACGTTTGCAACGATCGATGTCAGCCTTTCTCAACTGGAGCAAATTGCCACGGCCTCGTCGGTGGAGGGGTCGATTGGCGGGACCTCTCTCAACATCAGTGAAAGTGTACAGGCTGGCTTCCGGAGTCTCCTCGAGAAAATTCGAACTCCGTCGTCGCAGGGCAGCGCGTAGTACTCTTTCAGCCGTCATTCTTCGTGTTGAAGTGATCCCGAAACCCCTGGCACGTCGTCCCGAGCGACGCCGCGGGATCTCCCCAAAACCGGCTGCCACGCCCGCGGAGATGTCTCCGCGCGGATCGGGATGACAAACCCGGACGGAGGTCTGAGATCGCGCTTCCCGCCTGGACAAGCAGGACGGACGCACCTCTACTCCGCGTTCTCGAAGGCAATCGTCCGCTGCACCTGCTGTCCGCGATTCTCGTCCGTGACGCGGACGGTAATGGCGAGCATGCCCGCTTCCGTCAGGTCCCAGGCATCCAGGTCGAGGGTGATAAACTCCTCGGTGCGGGATTGGCTGCCCTCGTAGGTGGACCGCATGACGGTCTGGGAGCGATCCTCTCCGCCGAACACACCACGGACCCCCCGTTTGTCCGTCACCCGTTCGACCCGGTACTCCACGGTGTACTCCGTCCGGCCCTCGGCATCCATCCGGAGATTGTAGAGTTCGAAGTAGAGCGCCAGGGGGCGGTCTTCGTCAAGCGTCGCGAACGGGTAGGGCGTCATCGCGTCGCGGCGCGGGGCTGCGTCTGGGGGAAGACGCCCCGGCATAACGTCGCTCATCACTAGGCCCGTCGTCGAGCCGGGCAGGGCAGCCAGCGAGTCGATACGGTGGACGGCGCGCTTGGTCAGCGGTCCTCGCTGAACGCGCCCGGTCGCGCGCGACAGCGCGACGCGCTGGTCCCATTGCAGCCCCACGTGGAAGGGATCGGAGTCGCCTGTCATCGTAAACGTCTGCACGTCGACCGGGGCGCGGTGTCCGCTCGCATCGCGCGCGACGAAGTACTGCTGGTCGAACGTATCGCCTCGGCGAAACGCCGTGTCCTGCTGCACGGCCCGCAGGCGTACGAGGTGCCCGGCCGGATCCGAGAAGCCAGCGTCGTCCAGGGTTTGCTCTGTAGCGTCGGACAGCGTGAGGGCTTCGGGCGGATGGCTCCACGCCACGCGCACCTCTGTGCTGCCGGCCTCCGACAAAAACCGAGCAGCACGGACCGCGACGGGCAGCCGCTCGGTGCCGTCCATCACGGTGCTGTGCGCAGCGGGCATGCGCCGGGTCCTCCGCTTTGCATCCTGCACATCGCGGGCGGCGCTCTGGTGCAGATGGTTGGAGACAAATTCGTTCGGGTAGCCCGAGGCCGGCCCCGGACCGGGACCGACCGTCTTGCGCTGGCCGACGCCGCTCCCGACCGTACGCGACTGCGACGGCGACAGGGCCCCCATGTCGATGAGGCGTGCCTGCTCTTCTTGCCAGCCGGCGTAGTTGGCGATGGTACTGTAGCGCTGGGCGTAGCTGATATGCGACTGCGACAGACGCTCGTAGATGTGCTCCAGGGCCGCAATCGCCGACACGGCCTTGTTCAGCGTGCGCTCGGATCGCCCTCCGTATCCGCCACGAAGCTGCGGGGGGAGAAGCTCCTTCGTCGGGCTCAATTGAAAGTACCCGTCTTCTTTCACGAAGAGGTATTTGCCCGTTTGATCGATCTGCGGGTACACCCAGAGCACGTTATCGGGGAAGTCGTGCCGCGACACCGGGACCCCAAACCGAAAGACATCTCGGTTGAACTCCGTGTCGTTGAAGGCCACCGACTGGCGGCGCGTCGGGGCACCGAACCGGACGTAGACGGCTCCCCGCACATCCCACCCGGCCGGTTTGCACTCCGGCGTGCCACAGGCAAATGCGGTCTGCGCATGGGCCACGCGCTGCAGATGCTCAATCAGGCGCTCGTTGCGTGCCGTCGCTGGCAGCGGGTCCTGGCGTCGCCACCATTGCACGAGCGTCGTTCCGGCCGCGGGCGCGAAGGCCGCCTCCTGCACAGACGCTCCCTGAAGCACGTGCTCTTTCGTCGCGTCCGGCAGGATGGGGACAAGCTGCGCCACGTGCCGGCGCACGATGGTTTCGGGGGCGGCATCCAGTCCGGGTCCAGCCTGTCTCAGAATGGATGTGTACGCCTGTGCAGCTTCGTCCTCGTGCGTGTCGACCCCGGCACGCAACAGGCCTTGGAGATAAGCATCCGCCAGGCGCAGGTCCACAGGTCCCGCCTCGCTCTGTGCGTCGAAGGCGCGGGAGAGCATCAGGGCCTGAGACGTGCCGCCGCGGGCCAAGGCATGCGCCCCCCCTGCCAGCGCGGAATCAACCGGTATAGCAATCGCTGCGTGTGGTGGTGCTTGCTGAGCGTGTCCTAGGAGCGGCACCAGCAGCAGCGCGAAACTGCCGCACGCCACGGACCGCCGAAGCCAGTTCCACATCGGTTCATCTGTCAAGATATGAGTGTCGCTTGATCTTGCAGGCCGGACCGCTTCCGCACGACGGTCGCTCTTTGAGAACCTGTTTGACGGACTGCCTGCGGCCACCCCAGGAGTACTTCTTCGCTGCGCTCAGGGCGCTGCGACTTCGCGGATCTCGCGGAAAAACGGCTACTGCACTCGCCCGGTAGTTCCACTACAGGGCTCGTTTGAGCGCCGTTTTTTCGCGTCGCCCGCTGTGTCTCGGCTTCTCATCCATCCACCAAACAGGTTCTGGGCCGGCCCAATCGTCGGTACGTGTTCTATGAAGGGAGCGAGAAAATGATGCATTGGCCGCAAAAGAACGGTCGCCACAAAAAAAGCCGTGCCGACCTCCAACGGGGGAGGTCGGCACGGCATGACGCGTCTCCAGAACGGGATGCCTCTGCAGGTTAGGAGACCGCCTGCAGGGGCAGCCGAAAGGCTTTTAGTAACCCGGGTTCTGGTTGTCTTCGGTCAGCGCATCGTTCACGTCGATCGCCCGCTGCGGGATCGGAAGGATCCGCTGGGGGTTGCCTGGCTCCGCCGACGCGGCTCCGCTGTCGATGGGGCGTCCCAGACGCTGCAGATCGTGACGACGGTCGCCTTCAAAGGCGAGCTCGTACCGACGCTGGCGAATGATCTCGTCAATCAGCTCCTGCCCCGTGAGTCCGCTGGCCTCCGGGAGGTCGGCGCGGGTGCGAATGTCGTTCACGAGGTCGAGCGCCTCCGACTCGTTTCCAAGCCGGGCCAGCGCCTCGGCACGGATCAAGAACATCTCGGACGTGCGCAGGACCGGCGCATCATCGCCGAGCGTGGACTCGGTCCACTTGTTGGTCCAGACCTCCCCCTCCAGTTCGTACAGCAGTGCGTCGCCGTTGAACTCGCCGAGCGAGGCGCGAATGTCACCGTCCTCGGCGTCCGTGAGGAAGCCGGCGAGCGGGTTCGCATCGCCACGACCGCCCAGTGGACTGGGCAGGTAGAACGAGCTCGGGAAGGCGTTGACGCCCGTGTTGTCGATGCTGCTGAAGGAGACCGCAAAGACAATCTCCGTGCTCGACTCGTTCTGGTACGGCTCGGCCGGCGCCGACAGGCTAAACACATCCTGATCGATCACGGACTGCGCCCGGTCGGCGGCCTCCTGCCAGCGTCCCTGGTACAGGCTGACCTTGGCCAGAAGCGCGTTCGCACTTCCCTGTCCGGCCCGCTTCCGCGCTCCCTTCACGTCAAGACGACTGACGGCGTCTTCAAGGTCGGCGCGGATCTGCGCGTAGACTTCTCCGACCGAGGCGCGCGGCTTGTTGAACTCCGGCTCCGTCGACTCGACGGCCTCCGTCTGCAGGATGACAGCCGGCTGATTGTTCTCCGCGCCCGGCTCGAACGGCTGGCCAAACCAGCGAACGAGGTTGAAGTAGGTGAGCGCACGGATGAACTTGGCCTGCCCCACGAGGTCGTCGACCTTCGACTGGCTGATGTTGGGCACATCCGCCGCGTTGTCGATCACCAGGTTGGCCCGGTTGATGGTGTCGTAGTGGTCGGACCAGATGTTTTGCGTCGGGCCGTGCGAGGCCGTCACATTAAAGTTTTCGGCGTTGTTCCACGTCCGGAAGGAGCCGGTGAAGTTGGCCACGTCTGCAGTGAAGTCCGCAGCGATCACCGGGAAGCCGCCATACATTCCATTTTGCTGAAGCCCGGAGTAGGCCGCTGTCAGGGCCCCTTCGGCCCCTGGAATGTTGGCGAAGACCTGATCGGGCGGAACGGACTGCTCCGGTTCTTTGTCGATGGTTTGGTCACACGCCGTCAGGCCCAGAAGGCCCACAGCGACGAGAGCGGTAAAGAGCCACTTCGTAGAAAGGTATTGCATAATGCGATTTTTCCAATGGTTGATATCCCGAGTATGCAGCAACATGAGCGGAGGAGAGCAGGGGAAGGCGTCGCCACAGGGCGACGGTCCTTCCGCCTGCATCCCAACGCCTCCGAGGGGTCCGGTTAGAACTGAAGCTGAACGCCCCCGGTGAAGGTGCGCTGCTGCGGCGGGGTGAAGAAGAGCTCACCGCGCGCGAGGACGCCTTGCTGCCCGGCGAAGCTTCCCTCAGGATCCCCAATGCTCAGCTCGTCGAACGTGAGCAGGTTGGTGCCCTGGAAGTATACCCGCAGGCGCTCGACGCCGAAGTCTCGCACCAGCCGATCAGGCAGGGTGTACCCGAACGTCAGGTTCTGCAGGCGCAGGTAGCTCGCATCTTCGAGGAAGCGGGTGGAGTTCCGGGTGCTGTTGTCCACGATGTCGCCGAACGTCAGGCGCGGCACATCGGTCTGGTCGCCCGGCTCTTGCCAGCGATCGAGCGCGTCCTCGTGGAGGCCGAACGTGGCCGTCAGCATCAGGAACGACTTCGTGCTGTTCAGGACGTCGTGGCCCTGCTCGAACGTAAACTGCGTGCGCAGGTCGAAGCCCTTGTAGTTGAACGTGTTCGTGAAGCCACCCGTCCAGGAGGGCAGGATTTGACCGGTCAGGAAGCGGTCCTCACCTCCGGGGTTGTTGGTCACGCCCCCATCGGCAGCGCGGAACTGCGGCTGGCCCGTTTCCGGATCGACGCCGATGAACTTCGGCAGGAAGAACCGGAACGGCTCGCCCTCCACCGCACGCTGCGGATCGCTAATGATCGGCTCACCCCCCACGAGCTCCTGCACTTCGTTGTCGTTGAAGGTGGCGTTGATGCTGGTCGTCCAGCGGAAGTCACCCACGAAGTTCTGGGTTTCCAGCTGCAGCTCGACGCCCTGGTTCACCACCTCGCCGGCGTTCTGCGTGACGCTGCCGAAGCCCGAGTTGAGCGGAAGCTGCTTGTTCAGGATGAGCTCCGTCGTCGCCTCGTTGTAGTAGGTGGCCGTGAGGAAGATGCGGTCGTTGAAGACGCCAAGGTCGAGACCGCCTTCGATGGCGCGCTTCTGCTCCCACTGCAGCTGCGGATTCCCGAGCTGTGCGAGGGCAAGGCCAGGGGCCTGGTTGTAGTCGGCGCCCCCTGAAGCGAGGGTCAACTGCGGGAAGAAGCCGCCGATGTTGTTGTTTCCGACCCAGCCGATGCCACCGCGCAGCTTCAGGTTTGACAGCCAGTCAAACCGCTGCATGAAGGCCTCTTGGCCGAGGCGATACGCAAACGATCCAGACCCGAAGGTTCCCCACTCACTGTCTTCGCCGAAGCGGGACGAGCCGTCGGTGCGAAGGCTTCCTTCCAGGATGTACTTGCCATCGAGCGTGTACGTCGCCCGGCCGAAAAACGAGGCCAGGCCGTCCTTGCGGCTCACCGATGCAAACGTCGTGAGGGGACTTGCGCCCGACGCCACGTTGCGGAACGACTGCGACGGAAAGTCTTGCGCCTCGGCAAAGACGTTATTGCGCCGCGAATCCTCGAAGCTCGTCCCGGCGACGACATTCAGGTCGTGGCGACCGGCAAAGCTGCGGTTGTACGTTGCCGTGCCGCGGATGCTGTACCGCCGCTCATCGCGGTAGATCTGCGATCCGAAGCCGGTCGGCTGTCCGTCGGTGGTGCGACGGTCGAAGCGCTGAAACTCGTCGATAATAAGCGCGTCGATGCCGCCTTCGGCACGGAGCGTCAGGCTCGAGAGCGGCTGCGCCTCGACGAAGGTCGTCGAAAGAATGCGCCAGTTGCGGATGTCCGAATTGTTGAGCTCCGAGGAGCCAAGAACGTTGTCCGCAATGTTCCACGGGTTGTTGAAGTTGAACGTCCCGTCCTCGTTGCGGATCGGCACAATGGGCGGCATCAGCGCCGAGGACGTCAGAACACCGGCCACGAGGTTGTCGGAGGCGGCCTGGAAGTTCTGCGTTCGTGTGATCGACGTGTTGGTGCCCACCTGCAACCAGTCGGTGGCTTCCTGCGAGACATTAATGCGCCCCGAGAAGCGGTCGAACTGGTTGGTCTTTACGAAGCTCTCGTCCTTCGAGAACGTTCCGCTGATGAAGTACTGCGTGTCCTGGTCGCCGCCGCGAACCGATACGTTGGCTTGCTGGGCGACACCGGTTTCCTCCGCTTCATCCAACCAGGGGAAGGTCTCCGCCTCGGAAGGCTCCGGGAACGGCTGCGCCGTAAATCCGAACGCCGTCTCGAGCGGCGCCCCGATGGCATCCTCGAACGCTTGCGGATCCTGGCCGCAGAAGCTGAATCCATCGCAGAACTCGACGAAGTTGAAGACGGACTCCTGATGGAGCTCGGCCCACTGCGGTCCGTTCACGATCTTCTCGTCGTACTGCGCGGTGGACTGCACGGCGCCGACCTGGTAGCTGGCCGACACGCTGCGCTCGCCCGACGAACTTCCTTTCTTCGTGGTGATGAGCACCACGCCGTTGGCCGCCCGCGACCCGTAGATGGCGGTCGCCGACGCACCCTTCAGCACCTCGATGGACTGGATGTCCTGGCTGTTCAGCGTGGAAAGGGCGTTGGTTTCCTGCCCGAAGCCACCGCCCGTGTCGCTAGACGTGATGGGCGTGCCATCGACAACGTACAGCGGTTGACTGCTGCCGTTGATCGACGCCACTCCACGCACCGAGACGTTCACAGCGCCCCCGGCCAGTCCGGACGTCGTCGTCACCTGGACGCCCGCCTGCCCCTGGAGCAGCTGCTCCGGGGATCCGACCGAACCGATGTCTTCGATGTCGGCCGCGCTGATGCTGGAGATGGAGCCGGTCAGTTCTTCACGCTGCTGCTGGCCGTACCCGACCACGACGACCTCGTCCATCCCAGCGTAGTCCGCCGCGAGCTCGAAATTCTGCTGCACGGTTTCGCCCGCGCTGACGCTGATCTCAGCCGTAGCGGCCGTGTATCCGACGAAGGACGCCCGGACGGTGTACGTGCCGGGGTCAACCTCCAGGGCGTACTGCCCGTTGCGCTGCGTGGCCGCACCGATTTGCTCGTCCTCGATGACGACGTTTGCGCCGGGCAAGGGCTCGCCCGTGTCACCGGCCGTCACCTGTCCTGTAATGGTGGCCTGTTGCGCCAGGGCCACCCCAGGGATAAGCAGGAGGGCGGCGACCCAAGACAGCAGTCGTGTAGCTTGGTTCTTCATGTCTTGTACCTCTGGTGTGCTCGAAAAAACGATGAGTGATGGCTACGGAGCCGACCGATCCTCGATGTAGGGCCGTCGAGGGGACAGCAGTTTTCGTATCGGCGACTCGCTCCTGCGTCCCCAAGAACGCCTCGCGACACGGATTTCCGGTCGCACGGCTGCTCTCCAAAATGAAAGAAGCAGCGGGTGTGGGGAGATTCTGCATGGACAACTCGGGACGCAGGGATTTGCGTACAGACGGGATCGAACGCCTCCAGGCGGAAGCGCCTCCCGTGGCCTCACCGTGCGGATTTCTCCTCGAAGGGCAAAAGCGCTGCCACGCGAGGATTGCGAAGATTCTGCCGCTTGCACTGATGAGGACGATTTCCTTTGTTCATCTACGCCAAGCGCTCTGCCCGAGGATTGCCTCTCGCCCCCC
>CAYFSC010000130.1:0-8658 GCA_964345695.1 uncultured Rhodothermales bacterium
CCGCCTGCAGCACCTGGGCCGCCCGCGGCACCCGCACCGGCAGCGGCACCCTGCTGGGCTTGCTGCTGTTGGGCCTCGCGGATGTCTTCGCCAGCGGCCGACCACGTCTCGTTCAGGTTCTCGAGCGCATCTTCCAGGCCGCTGATCTCTTGATCGGCGCTGGCGGTTTCGAGTTCGTTGTTGAGGCGCTCGAGCGCATCTTCGAGATCGGCACGCTTGTCGTCGGAGAGCGCGTCGCCGTACTCTTCGAGGCCCTGCTCCACGGAGTAGGCCATGGAGTTCGCCTCGTTGATGGTGTCGGCGCGCTCCTTGCGCTTCTCGTCCTCCTCGGCGTGCTTCTCGGCATCCTCGCGCATCTTCTCGATCTCCTCTTCGGTCAGACCGCTGGAGGCCTCGACGCGGATGGACTGCTCCTTGCCGGTGTCTTTGTCCACGGCCGAGACGTTCAGGATGCCGTCTGCGTTGATGTCGAACTCGACCTCAATCTGCGGCGTGCCGCGCGGGGCCGGCGGGATGCCGGTCAGGTGGAAGCGGCCGAGCGTCCGGTTGTCCTTGGCCATCTCACGATTGCCCTGCAGGACGTGCACCTCGACGGAGGTCTGGTTGTCGGCCGCCGTCGAGAAGATTTCGCTCTCCTGCGTCGGGATCGTGGTGTTGGCCGGAATCAACGTCGTCATCACGCCGCCGAGCGTCTCGATACCGAGATCGAGCGGCGTGACGTCGAGCAGCAGGACGTCGTCGACGTCGCCGCTGAGGACGCCCGCCTGGATCGCGGCGCCGAGCGAAACAACCTCGTCCGGGTTCACCGACTTGTTCGGGTCGGTGCCAAAGAAGTCCTTCACGGTTTCCTGGACGAGAGGAACGCGCGTCGAGCCGCCGACGAGAATGACCTCGTCGATGTCGCTCTTCGAGTGGCCCGAGTCATCGATGGCCTTCTGCATCTGCGGGACCGTGCTCTCGACGAGGTCGTCGATCAGCTGCTCGAACGTGGCCCGGTTCACGTCCATGTTCAGGTGCTTCGGACCCTCATCCGTGGCCGTGATGAACGGCAGGTTGATCGTCGTCGTCTTGGCGCTCGACAGCTCGATCTTGGCCTTCTCGGCAGCTTCTTTCAGGCGCTGCAGGGCCATCGGATCCTGTCGCAGATCCACGCCCTGCTCCTTCTTGAACTCATCGGCGATATGATCGATGAGGCGCTTATCGAAGTTGTCGCCGCCCAGGTGGGTGTCGCCGTGGGTGGCGTTCACCTCGAAGACGCCGTCGCCGAGCTCCAGAATGGAGATGTCGAACGTACCCCCGCCGAGGTCATACACCGCCACGACCTGGTCGCTCTCATCGTCCAAGCCGTAGGCGAGCGAGGCCGCCGTCGGCTCGTTGATGATACGACGCACATTCAGGCCGGCGATCTTTCCGGCTTCCTTTGTGGCCTTCCGCTGCGCGTCGTTGAAGTAGGCCGGCACCGTGATGACGGCATCCGTCACGTCCTCACCCAGGTAGTCTTCGGCGGTCTGCTTCAGCTTCTGCAGGATCATGGCCGAGATCTCCTGCGGCGTGTACTCGCGGTCGCCGACCTGCACACGAGCGGTCTCGTTGTCCCCTTCTATAATTTCGTAGGGAACCTCCTCGATCTCATCCTCGACCTCATGGTAGAACCGTCCCATGAAGCGTTTGATGGACGAAATCGTATTCTCCGGATTCGTAATGGCTTGCCGTTTGGCTGGAGCGCCAACAAGCCGCTCCCCATCGTCTTTGTAGGCGACGACAGAGGGCGTCGTGCGCGCGCCTTCCGCATTTTCGATGACTTTGGGGTCGCCCCCTTCCATCACCGCCACGACGGAGTTCGTCGTGCCTAAGTCAATGCCAATAATCTTGCCCATTGGTGGAGTCGGATTGATTCGATTCAGTGCGTGTCGTCGTTCTGAGGCAGGCCTGCAGGTGCAGGCGACCACATCAAGTTGTCGTTCCATTGCCCGATCAAGAACAATGCCTGCCCCAAAAGCAGGCGCGCTTCCTGTCACTCTGACAGCCTTCTGCGGCGTCTGGAAAGACAGGTCGGCGCCGGTCCGCCATTAACGGGAAGGGGACTGAAAACTTTGCAGGGAGCGCCCCCGGCACTCCCCACAGAATCAACGCAACTACATCCTGCCCTATGCGTGGAAAACCATGATTTGCTTGATCCCGACCCGGCCGCGACCGAATATGTAGAAGCCGCACCGGAAGGTATCGTGGGGTCGCACGCTGCACAGCGGTTCTTCCGCCCTGGGCTGCTCATCGGGGACGTCTGTCCAACCCTTCACATCTTCATGTATTCGTCGGCTTCCGTCCGCTACATCCCGAACGCCCTCACCGTTTTCCGCATTCTGCTCACCCCGCTGGTGCTGGTGCTGTGCACGATCCCGACGCTGGCCGCGCAGGGTACGGCGGTGGTGGTGTTTATGTGCGCCTCGGCCTCCGACTACTACGACGGGGTGCTCGCCCGCCGCATGGGAGCCCGCTCGCGGCTCGGGCAGTTTCTGGATCCGCTGGCCGACAAGGTTCTGGTTCTCAGCGTCTTTGGCATGCTGGCGATCGAGGAGCCGTACATCGTTCCGTGGTGGGCCGTCTTGCTGATTGCGGGGCGCGACGTTCTCGTGACCGCCCTCCGCTCCTGGGCTGAGGCCCACGGCCGAACGCTGCGCACCTTCCGGATCGCCAAGGGAAAGACGCTTCTGCAGCTTGCGTTCCTATTCGGCATGCTCGTCCTGCGCGCGGCTGCGCATCTCCCGCCGCCCGTCTCCGACGGTGCACGGTGGCTGCTTCGGGAAACCGCCGTTCCGTTTTTTCTCCTGATCCTCGTCGTGGCCTTCACCGTGGGCACGGGCCTGCTGTACCTGGTGGCGTCGGAGGAAGAGGCAGTGCGGAGCGACTCCTGACGTCGCCTGGGGGATCGTCCACTACGGAGAGGCGGGCTCGGGCGGGTCGGTCCCAAACTCCTGTCCGAACATCTGCCAGACCGTCAGAAAGAGGGCGGCGATGATGGGGCCGATCACGAAGCCTGAGATCCCGAACAGAGTGAGGCCGCCCAGAGTGGCAATCAGGACCAGATAGTCGGGCATCTGCGTGTCGCGCCCAACCAGCAGCGGACGCAGGATGTTGTCGGCCAGCCCAATGATGAGCATGCCGAACACGAGCAGAACGAGGCCCTTGCCGGCCGATCCGGTCACGATCAGAAGGGCGGCCGTGGGTGCCCAGACGAGGGCCGCTCCCACGGCGGGGAGAAGGGAAAGGACCGTCATCACGACGCCCCACAAAATGGCGGCCTGGATGCCTAGCAGCCAGAAGATCACGCCTCCCAGCGTGCCCTGCACGATGCCGACTACCAGCGTCCCTTTGATGGTTGCGCGGGCGACCTCTGCAAACTTGCTGAACAACTGCTTCTCCCGATCGTCGCCCAGCGGAAGCGCGTATTCGAGGGCCTGCAGGATGCGTCCGCCGTCGCGCAGAAAGAAGAAGAGCAGGTACACCATCAGGAAAAACTGAACGGCGAAGCGGGCCGCGTTTTGGCCGACTGCCCAGACCTGCGTCGCCAGCGTGCGGCTGACGTTCACCGCGGCATTGGACAATCGCTGCCGCAGGTTCTCGGGGTCGAGGCCCCAGCGCTCGAACACCTCGGTTGCCAGGGGCACCATCTGCTCGATGTACCGGATGGACGCCCGCAAGCTGATCTCGCCAGCCGTAATCTGGTCGTAGATGGACGTCGCTTCCTGCGCAATGGCCAGACTCACGAAAAAGAGCGGGAGAATGACCATCACGATGATGGTGATCACCGTGAGGACGGAAGCAACGGAGGACCAGCCTTTTACGTGCGACCTCCACCACTCGTATACGGGCTGAAACAAGGTCGCCAGCACGGTAGACCAAAAGACCGGCTGCAGGAAGTCCCAAATCAGCCCCAGGAACGCCAGGGTCGTAAGCACGACCAGCCCGAGGAAAAACGCGTTTTGAATCTGACGCAGTTGCATGCGCGGCAGCGACGTGGAAAAGACGGACGACGTCCAACCTACGATCGGCACCCGGGAAATACAGCCGGGGACACGCCGAAGGATCAGACTCAGGACTGGAAGAAGGCGCACGGCCCGACCAGCCTGCGGCCGGGCGACGCAGCAGCATCAGGCTGGGGGCGGCCCTTCATCCGTCACAGACTGGACGAAAGGAAACAGCACGCTGTATGCGTGGGGAAGGCGGTCGGCCACGTCCTCGACGATCGGTCGGCCTACCGCGCGGCCAAATACCTGCATCACCACAGGCACGAGAGCCTTCGCCTCCGGATACCCGATGTCGGCCCGAGCTTGGACACGGTTCAGGAATTCTTCTGGCGCGAGACGCTCAACCTCTTTGCGAGAGCTCTCGGGACGCGCTGCGTGCACGAAATGAGCCAGGGATTTCGGGAGGGGAGCGCTCAGCGCATCGCGCTCGGTGCGATAGAGAATGTCGCTGAAAGTACGGAGCGTTGCCTCCACCAGGCGCTCGGCTGCACCGCGGTCCGACAGGTCGGTTTGTGACAAAACGGCGTCGATAAATTCAGCATGTGTCATGGCGTCGATCGGCGATGTGTGTCGTTCACGAGAGGGGCTACTCCTTCCAAATGACCTCTTCCGCGTCGCCTTGGCGCTTGATGATGCGGACAACAAACTCGTTGTCCATGTGGTTACGCATCGACCGCGCCGTGTCGATCACTTGCTGTCGCTTCTCCGCACCCTCGAAGCCATGAACGGTGAACCAGTCGAGCTTCTTGTCTGGATTGCAGGCTTCGATGCGGAAGAGAAGGGGGGAAGACATGGCTGGAGAAGGCGGTCGGGGGAAAGGCAACGGTAGTGTACGGGAAACGGTACGAGTTACGGCCGAAACGATCCACCGCGTGCACGTCAAAAAATCGACGATCGTTTCGGCGCTCATACAAAAAGCCGCCCCTCCGGTAGGGAGAGGCGGCTTCTGTAGGTCGTTCGGACGCTGCGGCAGGCAGCGCAGAACGGCACGTTACATCATGCCGCCCATGCCACCCATGCCGCCCATGCCGGCTGGCATGCCGCCGCCACCCGGGCCGCCAGGACCGCCGCCCTGGCCGCCACCGTCATCATCATCGCCCGTATCCAGCTCGGCGATGACAGACTCGGTGGTGAGCAGCATGCTACCGACGGACGCGGCGTTCTCAAGCGCAGCGCGCGTCACCTTCGTCGGATCGAGCACGCCGTCGTCGAGAAGATGACCGTACTCCTCAGTTCGCGCATTGAAGCCGAAGTCTTTCTCCCCGTCCTTCACCTTCTGAACGACGATGGAACCTTCATGGCCGGCGTTCTCGGCGATCTGACGCAGCGGTGCTTCGAGCGCACGCTGGACGATCGTCACACCAATGCGCTGGTCTTCGTTCTCGACCTCGACGTCCTCAAGCGCGCGGAGCGCACGGAGATAGGCAACGCCGCCACCCGGAAGCACGCCCTCCTCGATGGCTGCACGCGTCGCGTTCAGGGCGTCCTCGACACGCGCCTTCTTCTCCTTCATCTCCGGCTCGGTCGGTGCGCCTACGTTCAGCACGGCGACGCCGCCCGAGAGCTTGGCCAGCCGCTCCTGCAGCTTCTCCTGATCGTAATCCGACGTCGCGTTGCTGATCTGCTGCTTGATCTGATTGACGCGCGCCTGAATCTGCTCCTGCTGCCCGGCGCCGTCCACGACCGTGGTGGTGTCCTTGTCGATCGTGATGCGGTCGGCCTGGCCGAGATAGTCGAGCGTGGCGTTCTCGAGGCGATAGCCCTTCTCCTCAGAGATAACCGTTCCGCCTGTGAGCACAGCGAGGTCTTCGAGCTGCGCCTTGCGGCGGTCGCCGAAGCCCGGCGCCTTCACGGCCGCAACCTTCAAGGTGCCGCGCAGCTTGTTCACGACAAGCGTCGCGAGGGCTTCTCCCTCAACGTTCTCGGCAATGATCAGCAGCGGATTGCCGCTCTGCGACACCTTCTCCAGGACCGGCAGGAGGTCCTGCATGTTGTTGATCTTGTCCTCGACGATGAGGATGTAGGCGTCTTCGAGCACGGCCTCCATCTCCTCGGAGTTCGTGACGAAGTAGGGAGAGAGGTAGCCGCGATCGAACTGCACGCCCTCGACGAGGTCGAGATACGTCTCAATGCCGCTGGCTTCCTCCACTGTGATGACGCCGTCGGTGCCGACCTTCTCAAAGGCGTCGGCAATCAGAGAGCCGATCGTCTCATCGTTGTTGGACGAAATCGTACCGACCTGAGCGATGCGCTCCTTGCCCTCAACGTGGTTGCTTTGGGCCCGGAGATCGGCGACGACGTTTTCGACCGCCGCGTCGACGCCGCGCTTCAGTTCCATCGGGTTGGCGCCAGCGGTGACGCTCTTCATGCCCTGGTTGATAATCGACTGCGCCAGGACCGTTGCGGTCGTGGTGCCGTCACCGGCGATGTCGTTCGTCTTCGACGCCGCCTCCTTCAGCATCTGGGCACCGACGTTCGGAAGCTTCTCCTTCAGGTCGATCTCCTTCGCGACGGTCACGCCGTCCTTCGTAATCGTCGGCGAACCGAACGATTTCTCGAGGATGACGTTGCGCCCTTTCGGGCCAAGCGTGCCTTTGACGGCACGGGCCAGTTTCTCAATGCCCTCCTTGAGAGCATTGCGAGCTTCTGCATCAAACTTGATCTGTTTCGGCATAAGTGCGGTTTAAACGGTTGGTGAGATTCGTGTGCGTGGCAGTGCAAAGCGCCCCGTGTTAGGGCGTCGGGACAATGCGCAAGAGAGGCGGAGGTCCATCACCGCGACGCAGAAATACAGCACAAAACGCACCGCGAAGATGGACGCCTCAGGAACTAGTCTTCGATGATGCCGAAGATATCCGTCTCGCGCATGATGAGGTAGTCGTCGCCATCTAGAGTGACTTCGGTTCCGGAGTACTTGCCGTACAGAACCTGATCGCCCTCGGAGACAGTCAAGTCGATCTTGGTGCCGTCTTCAACACGGCCTGGACCGATGGCAACGATGGTTCCCTTTTGCGGCTTTTCCTGTGCCGAATCCGGGATGTACAACCCGCTATCAGTTTTCTCTTCGGCCGGTTTGGGCCGAACGACGACGCGGTCGCCGAGCGGTTGGATGCTCGCCATAATGGATCGGAAGTTGGCTTGTGAACAGTTCAGTGCGAGTGCGTGAGTGCTGGGTTGTTATCACTCTCCAGCAGTGAGTGATAACAACAATTTCGGTATGCAGTACACGCCCTCGAAACGATGTGTTCCTCCACACACGCCCCCGGTGGCATGAAGATCGTTTCATGATCCTTCCCGTCTGAAATTCGGTCGGTGTGCCGGAGGTCAACCCGGCTCAGACCCGGGCAGACGCCGTTATTCGGCGCCCGATGAATCCTTCGCAGGGACGACTGCCGCCGACCCTCCTGCACCGCTCCAATGGGGGGCAGACGAGGATGGCGAACGGTCGACGTGCCTGTGAGTACGTATCCCGAAGCAGCCTCACAGCTGCTGCAAAGAAGATCAGCAAGGTATTCCTGTTTCCTTCCCAAGCGTGATGGTCCGGCAGCTCACGGCGTCCGACTCGGCGATGCGGAACGGATGGGCCACAGGTCTCGTCCTCGGGATTGCACTTGTCCTCGGGGCGGCTCTCCTTCCGCCGTACCTTCCGGAGCCGTGGCGCGCTGCTCTCATGGCGGCGTTTGGTGCGGCGTGCCACCAACTTCCGGCGCGCTCCCTGCACGTCGACGGGGTGCAGATTGCGGTGTGCGATCGGTGTCTCGGCATCTACAGCGGGCTTTTCGTTGGAAGCCTGGCCATGTGGGCCTTGCGGATGACCTGGCAGCGCTTTGAGACCATGGGGCGGTATGTGTTGCTGGGAGCTCTGGTGCCTCTCGGTATCGACTGGATCGGGCCGGTGGTGGGCCTGTGGCAGAACGTGCCAGTCAGTCGCGCCATCACCGGGTTTCTCTTCGGGGCGGCAGCCGGAGCGTTTGTCATCGATCGGCTTTTGCGGTCGGGGCCGTCGTGTCGGAAGCGGCTTTCGGTTCAAGACCGCGATCCCTAGATTGCAGCGGTCCGTCGTCGGCGGGTTCGTTTCGGGCTTCACCGTTGCTGCTCACGACTTCCTCCTGCGCCATGTCTTCCAAACAGCAAGCCGTTCTCATCGGTGCCATCGTCACCGGCGTTCTCAGCACATCGTATCTGCAGTTCATCAACGTAGTATGCTGTCTGGGCGTCATTATCGGCGGCGCCATTGCAGTGCAGCAGTACACCTCGGTTGAACGGACGGCCATCGAGTCGGGAGACGGCGCTTTGCTGGGAGCGATGGCCGGGGCTGCGGGCGTGATCGTCTCTGCGATTCTCGACCAGGTGCTGAAGCCGTTTCGCCTCGACTCGCAGTCGGTCGTCCAGGATTCGCTGCAGCGTTACCTCGAAAACATGGAGGGGCAGAGCGCGATTCCGGAAGCAGCGTTGCAGGGCGGCGAAGGAAGCATCGGCATGATCGTCGTAAGCCTCGTGTTCGGCATGGTGCTTTATGCAGTGTTTGGCGCCATCGGAGGCGCCATCGGCGCGGCAATCTTCGGCGAGGAGACAACCGACAGCGAGCGTGCCTGAGACGCTCCGATTCCGCCGCTCCCATCGACATCGCCGC
>CAYFSC010000131.1:0-8614 GCA_964345695.1 uncultured Rhodothermales bacterium
TCAGCGTTCCCCGTAGGTGTGCTCCGAGCGCTCCTCGACGCGGTCTGTGGCGGGTGCGGGGGTCGGCGCCAGACGGCTGATGGCGTCTCGGAGCTCGGGCGTCATGTCGATCTCCATCGCCGCGAGCGAGCCGTCCAACTGTTGCACGGTGCGGGCGCCGATGATTGGGGCCGTGACGGCCGGATGATGGGCCACCCACGCCACCGCCAGCGGGACGGGATCATAGCCGTGCTTGGTGGCAAACGTCGTGAAGCGCTCGGCGACTTCGTAGTGGATGTCGTCGCCGTAGCGGGTCCGGTACATCGGATTGTCGACGAGCCGGCCCGTGTCGGGACGACGTTCGACGCCGTATTTTCCGGTCAAGAGGCCGCCTCCGAGGGGACTGTACGACATCACTCCCAGCTCCTCCGACTGCGCCAGGGGCAGGAGTTCCACCTCCGCTTGTCGCTTCGCAAGGTTGTACATGGGCTGGATCACGTGGAAGGGCGACCGGTCGGCGCAGCGTTGCAAGCCGAGCGCCTTCATCACCTGCCACGCGGCAAAGTTGGAGGCGCCCAGGTAGAGCACTTTTCCCTGGCGGACGAGGTCGTCGAGGACACGGAGCGTCTCTTCGAGCTGTGTTCTCTCGTCGAAGCGGTGAACGAAGTAGATGTCGATGCGATCCGTTCCAAGTCGGTGCAGGCTCTCATCCACAGCCCGGATGATGTGGTAGCGCGTGGCGCCGCGCGCATTCGGATCGTCGCCGGTCGGGAAGTACCCCTTGCTCGTGAGGACGACCTCGTCGCGGCAGTCGGCCACGAGGTCGCCCAGGATTGCCTCGGAGCGTCCGTCGGCGTAGACGTTGGCGCAGTCGAACGTATTGATGCCCGCCTCGCGGCATCGGTGGAACAGCGCCTCGGCGGTGTCCCGGTCGGCGGCGGCGCCGAACGACATCGTGCCGAAGACGAGGGGCGACACCTTCAGGCCGGTGGCGCCAAGGTAGCGCGTGTCGGGAAGCGTGGGCATGAACGGGGAGGATCGGGTGGGAGAGAGAGCGTGAAGAGGCCAGCGGGGGGAGGAGGCAGGCGTCACGCGGCCGAAAAGTGATTGCGGAGCTCGTCGGCCAGGCGGTCGAGCGGGGCGTGGGGCAGCGCGTGCCGATCGCCCGGGAGGATGGCCAGGCGGGCATTGACGAGCGCTCGGTGCAGCGTCAGCGGCGCCTCCATCGGAAACAGGTCGTCGCGATCCACCGCAGAGACGAGCGTGGGATGCGTGATCTGCTCGGTGGCGTTCAGCATGGCCGCCGTCTGTTCCGGCAGCGAGCGAACAAAATCCTGGACGTGCCGGAAGAGCCGCTGCCAGTCGGCATGCGCGGCATCGAGATGCCGGGCCACGGCCGGGTTGCGCTCGGCGATACGGTCGGAATCCAGGCGAGCACACATGGCGTCGACGCGCTCGTCGTTCCAGGCTACGTTGGCGCCGTGCACGGCGATTCGCCCGACACGGGCGGGGTGGCGCCGAGCCAACTGAAGCGCCATGTTGCCCCCCATCGAGAACCCGAAGACGTGCGCAACGTCGACCTCGAAGTGATCAAGTGCAGCGCGGGCGTTCTCAGCGAACAGATCGGCCGAGAAGCCGTCGTCCCCGATGGGAAAGGCGGATTGACCGTGGCCGCTGAAGTCCACAGCAAGCACGCGAAAGTCGGCTTCCAGTCGGCGCATCAGCGGCGTGGTTTCGAGCTTCGTGCATCCCGCGGCGCCGTGCAGCAAAAGGAGAGGCGGATGGTCGGGGGGGCCGGCGGCGTACATCGCCAGGGGGCCGTGCTCGCTCTCGACTCTTTCAGGGATCCACTCGATCGGAGTCGAGGCACAGAACTCCACGAGTACGCCGTGCGTGTCTTTCGGGTGCAAAAAGAAAATCTCCTTCCCGTCGGCACCGGGCTGAGGCGTGGTGCTGAGCGTGCGGAAACCGGCATCCTGGAGGCGCTGCAGCGTCGCGTCGGCGTCGTCCACCTCGAAGGCGAGGTGGTGCAACCCTTCGCCGCGTTCCGACACGTACTTGGCGACGGGCGACTCGGGGCCGAGGGCTTCGAGCACCTCCAGCTTGGCCGACTCGGCCGAGAGGAAGTGCGTGCGCACCTTCTGCTCCGTCACGGTTTCGGTCTTGTAGGGCACCACCCCGAGCAGCGTCTCGTAGAGGTCGAGGACAGCGCCGACGTCGTCCACGGCGATGCCAATGTGTTCAAGCGAGGGCATGGGACGAGAAAGACGATTCGTGCAAAGACGTAAGCACCCGTGAAACCTATCCGATCTCAAAAACAGATGACGTGGAGTTCGCGTCAAGTCCTGCTGTGCTCGAACTCCTTCCTCCGTGTCAGGTACGGACACATGCCATGAGTTCCTCTGCACACACTTCGAGCGAGTTGGATCGCGACGCACGGCGCCGCGCTCGGCACAGGGCCATGGGCGCGAGTCTGGCCGTGTCGTTTCTGATGCTTGGCGGAAAGCTCGCGGCGGCGTACCTGACCGGCAGCACGGCCATCTTCTCCGACGCGGCCGAGTCGGTGATCCACCTCTTCGCGACCGGCTTTGCGGGCTTCAGTTTATGGTACGCCGCCACGCCGCCCGACACGTCGCACCCCTACGGCCACGGCAAGATCTCGTACTTCGCCTCCGCCTTCGAGGGCGCCCTGATCCTGGTGGCGGCCTGCGGCATTCTGTGGACGGCCGTGCAGGATCTGATGACGGGACCGGAGGTGCACCGCGTCGGCACGGGGCTTTACATTTTAGGCGCGCTCACGGCTGTGAATCTGGCGCTCGGGCGGTACTTGATCTACGTCGGGCGTCGCACCAACACGCTGGTGCTCATCTCGAACGGGCAGCACGTATTGACGGACATGTGGACGAGCCTCGGGGTCATCGTGGGCGTTGCGCTCGTGGGATGGACCGGCATCTCGTGGCTCGACCCGGCCGTCGCCATCCTGGTGGCGGGCAACATCTTGTGGACGGCGGGCCTGCTGCTGCGCCGCTCGGTGTACGGCTTGATGGATGCGGCCGAGCCCTCGGCAACGAAGCAGATCCTCGACGTGCTCACCGACGCGCAGGACGAACGGGTCATCGCGGCGTTTCACCAGGTGCGCCATCGCCGGGCCGGCGACCAGGTGTGGGTCGAGTACCACCTTATGTTTCCGGGCGACATGCCCATTCACGAGGCCCACGACCGGTCGCACGCCGTTGAGGAGGAGGTCGACGCGCTCTTTCCAGACTCTGAGGTTCATGTGACGGCCCACCTTGAGCCGCGCCGCCACGCCGAGGCGCATCCGGAAGACCACCACGAGCCTGCCGATCCGCTGCGGCAGGTCTAGAAGGCAGGCGTCTCGGCGGCCGGTCGCCGTCCCGCATCCCGCCAGTGAGGGGCCCGCTATTGAGGAGTGCCGTTCGCGGGCTCGACCGCCGGCTCGGGCGCGTCCGTCTCCCGGTGTACCGTGGCCGGCGCCAGGGGGCGGAAGTGCGCGGTGAAGTGGCGGAGCTGATCGGGTTCCTGCGTGATCTCGAACCCCCGGAGCGCCTCGCGCCGGGCGTGCACCTCCTCGAAGACCTCAATCACGTAATCGATGTGGCTTTGCGTGTAGACGCGTCGTGGGATGGCGAGGCGGACCAGCTCCATCTTCGCGGGCTGCTCGCGACCGTCGGGCTGGCGTCCGAACATGACCGAGCCGATCTCGCAGCTGCGGATGCCGCCGGTCACGTACAACGCAACGGCCAGCGCCTGACCGGGGTACGCGAGCGGGGGGATGTGCGGAAGCAGAGCCTTGGCGTCGACATACACGGCGTGGCCGCCCACGGGGCGTACGATGGGAACGCCCAGATCACGGAGCGCCTCGCCGAGGTAGCGGGTCGAGGCCAGCCGGTACTCGAGATAATCCTCGTCGGTGATCTCCTGCAGGCCCTGCGCGATGGCCTCTAGGTCGCGCCCGGCCAGGCCCCCGTACGTGGGGAACCCCTCGGTAAGGATGAGCTGATTGCGGGCCGCCTCGGCCCAGGTGTCGTCGTTGAGCGCGATCCAGCCGCCGATGTTCACGAGGGCATCTTTCTTGGCACTCATCGTCATGCCGTCGGCGTAGGAAAACATCTCCCGCACGATGTCGCGCACCGACGTGTCAGCGTAGCCCTCTTCGCGCTTCTTGATGAAATACGCGTTCTCGGCGAAGCGACAGGCATCAAGGATCAGCGGGACCCCGTGCTCCGCGCACAGCGCCTTCGTGTCGGCCAGATTGGCCATGGAGACAGGCTGCCCACCGCCGGAGTTGTTCGTCACCGTCAGCATGACGACCGGCACGTCGGCGTCCGACGCCAGCAGGTTGGCCAGCCGGTCAAGATCGATGTTTCCCTTGAACGGATGCGTGTTCGACGGGTCCAGCCCTTCCTTGATGAGGAGGTCGACGGCTTCGGCACCCGTGGACTCGATGTTGGCGCGGGTGGTGTCGAAGTGGGTGTTGCTCGGGATGGTGGCCTCGGGACCCGCGACGATGCCCATCAGGATGCGCTCGGCGGCGCGGCCCTGGTGGGTGGGGATCACGTGGTCGAACGGCATCAGGTCTTTGACGGCGGCCTCGAACCGAAAGTACGAAGGCGAGCCCGCGTAGCTCTCGTCGCCCTGCATCACGCCGCTCCATTGCGCGGCGCTCATGGCCGAGGTGCCCGAGTCCGTCAGCAGGTCGATGATGACGTCGTCAGCATGCAGGTTGAAGAGGTTGTAGTGCGCCTCGCGAATAAGGGCTTCCCGCTCCTCCCGCGTGGTGAGGCGGATGGGCTCGACCGACTTGATCCGAAACGGTTCGATGATGGTATCCATGGCAGCAAGCGGGGTTTGGGGGAGCGGGGGCGCAACCGTTCTGGGTTCAGCCTGCGCGGGCGTAGGGGAGCAGTGGGCAACGTATCGAGGCCCGGGGCGAGATGCAAAGCAGCGACGCGCACCACGAGCGGATCTATCCCGCGGGGAGTCCGGTACAGAAAATTTGATCACTTTCTGTGCCGCGACCCAGTCCCTGGCCTGCTTCTGTGAAGGTCCTTCTCATCAGCCTCGCGCTGCTGTTTATCGTCATGACGGTTCTTCCGGTGTTCCGTCATGATTGGTGGGTGATCCGGGCATGCGACTTTCCGCGACAGCAGATTGCGGCGGCCGGGGTGCTGATTCTGGGCGGCTATCTGTCGGTGTTCAACACGCACTGGATGGAGACGGTCGTCTTGACGGCGCTGGCCGGGGCCGTGGCGTACCAGGGGTATTGGATTTGGCCGTACACGCCGTATGCGTCGGTGCAGGTGGTGAACGCCTTCAGGTCTCGACCGGACCATCAGCTGTCGATCCTCGTGGCGAACGTGTGCATCCACAACCGCGACGTGGACGCGCTGGTACGCGAGGTGCGACGCGCCGACCCCGATCTTTTGCTCGTGCTGGAGGCGACCCCCGACTGGGCGGAGGGGCTGGCCGACCTGCAGGACGACTACCCGTATGCCGTCCAGCACACGCGGGAAGATCCGTACGGCATCGCGCTGTACGCCCGGCATCCGCTGACTGATGCATCGGTCCGCTTCTTGGTGGACGACGGCATCCCGTCGGTGCACGCCACGGTGCACCTGCCCTCGGGCGACGCGGTGCGCTTTTTCGGGCTGCATCCGCGCCCGCCCCACCCCGAAGAGGACCGCGACACGGTGCATCGCGATGCTGAGCTGCTGCTCGTGGGGCACGAGGTCGAGCGCCTGCTGGAAGAAGAGAGTCAGCCGGTGGTGGTGGCTGGCGACTTCAATGACGTGTCGTGGTCGTACGTCACCCTGCTGATGCGCCGTATCAGCGGCCTGCTGGATCCGCGGATCGGGCGGGGGCCGGTCAACACCATCCACACGCGGTACCCGTTTGCTCGGTGTCCGCTCGACCACATTCTGCACTCGCCCCACTTCACGCTGCAGACCCTGGAGCGCCGGCCCGACATTGGGTCGGATCACTTCCCGCTGCTGGCGCGCCTGCAGTTGGAGCCGGAGGCGCTGGAGGTGCACGAGCGTCCGTATGTCGACGCCACAATGCGGCAGCATGCTCGCGAGGAGATCGGGCGCGCTGCATGGCGCCTGCGGGAGGCGCGCATCGAAACCGGTGTCTCCAGTCCCCAACCCCCCGCACCGGCCCCAGACGCATTCCGCGACCGATCCTGACCTCCGACCGATGGCCTCCTCTGTTGCCGATATTCGTGATCACTTTCCCCACGTGCAGCATCAGTTGTACGTGAATCATGCCGCGACGAGCCCGCTCAGCCGTCCGGTGCGGAGGGCCATCGACGGCTATCTCAACGAGCGGCACGGGGCCGATCCGGAGGCGCCGATCGACAACTTCGAGTCCTTCCTGCCCACGATCGTCGAGACCCGAGAGCGCGCTGCCCGGCTTCTGAACACCGACCCCGAACGCATTGCGTTCATGCCGAACACGTCCACCGCCCTCAACGTGCTCGCCCGCGGACTCGACTGGCAGCCGGGCGACCGCATCGCGATCCCGGACGGCGAGTTTCCGACGAACGTGTATCCGTTTTTGAATCAGCGGCGGAAAGGGGTGGAGGTCGACTTCGTGCCTACGAATCAGGGCACGTTTTCGGTGGACGATGTGGCGCACACGCTCCGCCCCGAAACGCGGCTCCTGACCGTGTCGTGGGTGCAGTTTCTATCGGGCTTCCGCGCGGACCTGCAGGCGCTAGGGGCGCTGTGTGCGGAGCGCGACATCATTTTCTGCGTGGACGCGATTCAGGGGCTGGGGGCGCTGACCCTGGACGTCGAGGCCTGCCAGATCGACTTTCTGGCGTGTGGCGGACACAAGTGGCTTATGGCTCCGCAGGGCATTGGGCTGTTGTACTGCAGCGAGGCCCTGCAGGATGACCTGCATCCGCCCACCGGCTGGCTGCACGGGCCGGTGGACTGGGAGCATCTGGACGACTATGAACTCACGTTTCACCCGGACGCTCGGCGGTTTCGGACGGGAACGCTCAACAATGCGGGCGTCGCGGCGCTCCACGCGGCGCTGGGGGTGTACCTGGAGGCAGGACCCGCGTGGTGCGAAGAGCGGGTGCGGGCCCACGCGCAGACCCTGGCGGACGGCCTGGCCGATCTGGGCCTCCCGCGATACGGGACCTCGGACCCGGCGCACGGGAGCGGCATCGTCACGGTCGATCCGGGCCAGTCGGAGGCGCTGTTCGAGCACCTGCAGGCCCACGGCATCACCGGCGCGCTCCGGAACCGCAAGCTGCGACTGGCGCCGACGTGGTACAACACGACCGAGGAGATGGAACGGGTGCTGGAGGCAGTGGCGGGGCGTTGAGAGTTTCGAGTTGTGCGTTGCGGGTTGTGCGTTCGACGTGGAGGAAAGGAGGTACGCATGGACGTTGTCGAACGTCAAGCGCGGAACTCACAGCGACTCGAGGGGGCTTTGGACGCCGCGTCCACCGCGGTTGAGGACGTGGACGTACCGCATGGTGGTCCGGATGTCCTCATGGCCCAACAATTCTTGCACCGTGCGGATGTCGTACCCGTCCTCGATCAGGTGCGTGGCAAATCGCAGATTCACGAAGCGAAGCGGAGTAAAGGAGTGGCGGAGCGTGTGGCAGGTGGCTCGTGGAGTTAGGCCGATCTGCTCGACGGCCGTTTTGACGGCGTGCTGCACGGCGGAGTCGGAGCGGTGATGGCGATGCACGGCCCCGCTCCGAGGGTCGGTCGATCGGCGGGTGGAGGGAAAGACAAACTGCCAGCGCCATTCGGACGCGGCGTTGGGATATTTGCGAGCCAGCGCGTCGGGCAGGTGGACCGTCCCGAACCCCTCGGCGGTATCCTCCTCGTGGAGCACTTTGACGTGTCGGAGATGGCGTCGAAGCGGGTCCTGAAGCCGTGGGGGCAGCATCGTGCGGCGGTCCTTGCGGCCCTTCCCGTCCCGTACCATGAGCTCGTCTCGATCGAACCGCACGTCCTTCACGCGAAGGCGGAGGGCCTCCGAAAGCCGGAGCCCGCTCCCATAGAGCAGGCATGCGACCCATCGGTTCGTGCCAGACATCGCACTCAGGAGACGTCGTACGTCGGCCCGCGAGAGCACGGTGGGGAGGCGCCGAGGACGTTTGGCACGCTCGATCGTCCCGATGTCGTCGAGGTCGAGGCGAAGGACCTGTTGGTACAGGAAGACGAGGGCATTGAGGGCCTGGTTCTGCGTCGAGGCCGCAACGCCGCGTTCCGTGGCAAGGGGGTCGAGAAAAGCACGGACATCGTCGGCGTCGAGGTCGCGTGGATGGGTGGTGTCGTGGAAGCGCACGTAGCGGCGGGTCCACGACGTATATGCTTGCTCGGTGCGGTAACTGTATCCGCGACGGCGACACGTCTGACGAACGCGGTCAAGGAGTTTCGGGGATGGAGCAGACATCGGGCCAAACGTTGATTGTGTTTGGAAGACAGGCCGCGTACAATATACACACATGAACGTCTGACTGCATAACGCCGACGCCGTACCGCGTTGATGTAGGACCCTACATGCACTGTCTTGATGTAGGATGCGGGGTCGCCGTAAGGCGTTGGAAGGGCGTTGGTTATGGATCGTCCTACATCAAGCCCCTTGA
>CAYFSC010000132.1:0-8541 GCA_964345695.1 uncultured Rhodothermales bacterium
CCTCGATCTGCCAACTCTACACTGAAGGGCGTCGGGGCGATGGGAGGCAGGAGTCACGCAGCATGGGTCATTGGGGGAACCCAGGAAGCCGGAAACGCGGACCCGAAACGCGGAGCTCCGGGCTCAAACGTCGGCGCGGAGCGTGAACTGGTGCAGGCCGCCGAGGTCGGACCAGGAGCTGTACGCATAATCGACCGTGAGCTGCCCGACGACCACACCGAAGCCCCCGCTGAGGCCGGCCAGGTCGAGCCGGTTGTCGAACGTCAGCTCCTGGCTCTGCCGGTGGTTGTACCCAGCGCGTGCCCGAAAGGCGCTGCCGATCTGAATCTCGCCGCCTACAACGATGTGAGCGAGCACGTCGTCGGCCGTCGACCCGCCGGGCAGGCCCTCGTCGATCGTGGTCAGGTCGTAGCCGCTCACGGTGATGCGCAGCGGGAGGTGGGCGAGTTGCTTTGACACGCTCAGCCGCAAATCGAGCGGAAGCGTCTCGTCGTCATCGGGCCCGAAGCCGTCGAGCACGGTGCCCGCATTCCGCAGCGAGGCGCCCACCGACAGCTGCTGGCCCGGCCAGCGATAGAGCACGCCTACGTCCCCCGCGAGCGCCGTGGCGCGGGCCGTCTCGATGCCCGAGTGGACGACGTGCACCGTCCCTCCGTAGCGCCAGCGCGCACCGAACGCGCGCGCCGCACTGAGCGACAGGGCCACGTCGCCCGCGTTGAACGAGCCAGTCGGCTCGCCAAACTCGTTGCGGCCCTCCAGCGTGCCCCAGTGCACGAAGCGGAGCCCGCCGCCCACCGTCGTGCCGAAGCCGCGAATCGTATGGCTGTAGGCCACGGTGCCCGCGTTGATGTCGGAAAGACGATTCTGATACGAGAGACCGACGGAGCGACTTGTCGCCGGGCCGATCACCGCCGGGTTGTGGAAGAGGCCCATCACGTCCCCGTCGGCCACGGACGCGAACGCCCCGCCGAGAGCTGCAGAGCGGGCCGAGGGCGAGAAGCGCAGCAGCGGAAAGCTGGTGAGTTCGGCCCCGGCCTGCGCGTGAGCGTGTCCCACAACGGTTGCGAGACCCACCAGAAGCACCAGCATCACCGAGCGACAAACAGCCATGACGGGGCGAGTTGGATGGAAGGAAGACATCTCCTCAATTCGCGGCCCGAGCGGTGGGTTCCTCATCCGCCAGCGTTTCGAGCGCGTCGCGCAAGGCCCACTTGAGGAGCACGCCCGTGTGCGTGTAGCGGATGCGTCCCTGTTTGTCGATGAGATACGTGCGGGGGACGACCGACCCCGGGAAGTGCCGGGCCGCAACCGCGGGCCGGGCGATCTGCGGGAAGTTGACCCCTTCCTCTTCCACGAACGACCGCACCACGTCGGCCCCGTCCCGGTCCACAGCAATGCCCACGAATTGCACCCCTGCATCCCGCATGTCGGCCTGCAGGTCGACGTAGCCCGGCATCTCGATGCGGCACGGGGCGCACCACGTGGCCCAGACGTTGACGACGACCACCTCGCCCCGATGTGCACGGAGGCGAAACGTGTTGCCGTCGATGGTTTGGGCGGCAAAGTCCGACGCCGGACGCCCCGCGTCCGACAGGTCGATGCTGGGCAGGTACTGCTGATAGGCGTACCAGCCCATCACGAGGAGCACCGGCCAGTGCCAGTGTCGCTTGACGAGCGTCCAGGCGGAGGAAGAGAACGAGGAGGCGGTGGATTCAGCCATGAGGCCGGAGGAAAACGGTTCAGGGGCGGCAGCACAGGCCGACGCGCTCGATCACGGCGATGCGTCTTCGAGCAGCCTCTCGAGACCCGGGCGGAGGCGCTCTTCGGTAACGAGCCCCGGGATCTGCCCGCGGATGTTGCCCTCCGGGCCGATGATGAACGTCGTCGGAAGGCTGCGCACGCCTCCGTAGCGCCGTGCAATGGACCCGTCGCCGAGGCCTACGGGATAGTTGATGCTCATCTTCTCGGCGAAGGCGCGGACGTCGTCCACGCCCGAGTCACGCTCCAGCGCTATGCCCACGATCTGCAGTCCGCGATCGCCCAGGTCGCGCTGGAGCGCCACGAGGTCCGGAATCTCACGTCGACACGGCGGGCACCACGTCGCCCAGAAATTGAGGACCACGACCTTGCCGCGGTAGTCGCGGAGGTGGATGGTCTCGTCGTCGATGGTTTCGAGGACGAAGTCAGGGGCGTCGGCGTTGGGCGTGTCGGGCGGTGCCCAGGCAGGGGCCGGATCAGGACGCCCGAAGGCAAAGATGAGAACAGGAAGGAGGACGGCAACCAGTCCGCCGAGAACGGACCAGGGTCGGTTCGGAAACGCCATAGGGGGGTCGTCTCGTGGATACAAAAGCAACGCAGGAAACGCCGGGAGTGCGTCCCGGGTGGGGCACCGGCCTGCCACGACGGGCAGGAAGAGACGACTAGATCAGCAATACCACGCGGCGCAAGGCCCACAATACCACAGGCGGCCGATGGGAACCGACGTGTGGGGAGCGACTCCGGGCGAAAGAGGCGACAGGCGGACGCCAGGCGTCGGTCGGGCGCACGGCATCCGGGTCCGCACTGGGGCTCGTCCGGTCCGGAAGGAGCGCCGGGATCTTGGCAGAAGGACGGTTGTCGGCGCACGTCCACCGAACGCCGAGGTCGGCCCCGATCGCCACCGTTCGCTCCGCTGGCGGCGCCGGATCCGACGCAGACGCGCTGCCTCGGCATGGCTGCAGCCCAGCCGCGATGGAAGCGCCCACCGGACCCAGCATCACAAGCAGCGCCAGCACGGTTGTGCAGGCGGCTGTCGTACGTTGCGACTGCGCGAGCACCATCGCGGGAGGAGGACAGGAAATGATTGCGTCGCTCCGAAAACGATTGATGCAGCTTCTGGTTTCGGGACGGGCTGGAGCCTGTGCGAAGAGCACAGGAGACGAACACACCGCCGCAGTGAGGCGCCGAGCTCGGAAGGCCATTTGGAACGTGCGGCCTTGAACTCCGCACTCAAACGCGTCAGGGAACGGAACCCCACGCCTCGCGTGACACTTGCGTTGTGTCAGTCGGCGGTTGTTGTGGACCGAGCCGCGATAGCGCGCTCCCCTCTTCCCGTTGTTCATGGCGCACGCCGTCCGACGCCTGTCGCTGTTTGCCTGCACCGATGCCCATCGCACATGTTTGAGTGGTTGAAGAACCTCTTCGGCGATCCAAACCAGCGTGAGCTGGACAAACTCTGGCCGATTGTCGACGAGATCAATGAGGAGTACGAGCAGCTTCAGGATCTGACCGACGACGAACTGCGCGGCAAGACCGAGGCGTTCCGCGAGCAGATTCAGGCCGCCGTGGCCGACATCGAGGCGCGGCAGGAGGAGATCCAGGAGCGCCTGCGCCGCGCACCGTCCGCCGAGTCGCCGCTCGTCAGTATGGGGGACGAACAGCCCGTCGGTGGGGACGGCCAACCGGTGGGCGGCGACGGCCAACTCGCCGTGCCCGACGTAGAGCCGCTCACGCTGGACGAGCGCAATGCCCTCCACGACGAGTACGATGCGCTCGAAGACGAGTGGCAGGACACCGTAGAGGACGTTCTCTGGGAGCTTCTCCCCGAGGCGTTTGCCGTTGTCAAAGAGACGTGCCGCCGTATGCTCGGCGAGACGTGGACCGCGGGCGGCTCTCAGATCGAGTGGGATATGGTGCACTACGACGTGCAGCTCTTGGGCGGCATCGTGCTGCACCAGGGGCGCATCGGCGAGATGAAAACCGGCGAGGGCAAGACGCTCGTCGCGACCCTTCCGCTGTACCTGAACGCCCTCGTGGGGCGCGGTTGCCATCTTGTGACGGTGAACCCGTACCTGGCCAAGCGCGACGCCGAATGGATGGGACCGATCTACGAGTTTCACGGGTTGACGGTCGACTGCATCGACAAGTACGACCCGCACACGCCCGAGCGCAACGCGGCTTACGAGGCTGACATCACGTACGGGACGAACAACGAGTTTGGCTTCGACTACCTGCGCGACAACTCGTTCGTCGTCCGCCCCGAGCAATTGCAGCAGCGCGGGCATCACTTCGCCATCATCGACGAGATCGACTCCGTCTTGATCGACGAGGCACGCACGCCGCTCATCATCAGCGGGCCGGTGCCCGAGGACCAGGGCAACGGTCAGTTCCGGGCGCTGCGCGGTCCGGTCGAGAAGCTGGTCCAGGCGCAGCGTCGCTACGTGCGCAAGCTCGTCAAGAAGGCGGAAGAGGCGCTCGACGCGCGCGAGGCGGCCGAAGAAGAGGGCGATACCAAGCGGGCACGCCAGCTCAAGGACGAGGCCGGTCTGGCGCTGTTGCGTGCCACGCGCGGCTATCCCAAGAACCGCAGGTTGCGCAAGCTCTTGCAGCGTCCCGGCGTCGAGCGCATCCGGCAGTCCACGGAGTCGTTCTACCTCCAGGACAATGCCAAGCGCATGCCGGAGGTCGACGAGGTGCTCTACTTTGCCGTCGACGAGAAGCAACGCACCATCGAGATGACGGAGAAGGGGCAGGAGTACATCGCGAAAGTGATGGACGAGACGCCCGACCTGTTCGTTCTGCCCGTCGTGGGGGAGGAGATTGCCGAGCTCGAAGAGTCCCACGAGAAGGAAGTCGAGAAGCTCGAAGAGGACTTGAAGGCACAGGACCTCCCGAAGGAGAAGCGCGAGAACAAGTACATGAACGACAAGCGCCTCCTGGAGAAGGAGTTTCAGGAGAAGAAGCGCGAGATCTATAACACGTACGCAGAGCGCGCCGAACGCCTGCACGCGATCGAACAGCTGCTGAAAGCCTTCACCCTGTACGAGAAGGACGACGAGTACATTGTGCAGGACGGCAAAGTGCAGATCGTCGACGAGCACACCGGGCGTGTGCTGGAGGGCCGTCGCTACTCGCAGGGCCTGCACGAGGCGATCGAGGCGAAGGAGGAGGTCGAGGTGCAGTCGGCCACGCAGACGTACGCCAAGATTACGCTGCAGAACTACTTCCGCATGTACAACAAGCTGTCCGGCATGACGGGAACGGCGGAGACCGAGTCCGAGGAGTTCAACGAAATCTACGACCTCGACGTCGTCGTCATCCCGACCAACGAGCCCGTACGCCGCGACGACAAGGACGACCTGGTTTTCAAGACGAAGCGAGAGAAGTACAAGGCCATCCTGGAGCGCATCAAGGAGTACAACGAGAAAGGCCAGCCGGTGCTCGTCGGCTCCGCGTCGGTCGACGTGTCCGAGACGATCAGCCGCATGCTGAAGCGCGCGGGGATGCGTCACAACGTGCTCAACGCCAAGCAGGACCGCGCCAAGCAAGAGGCGCAGGTCGTGGCCGAGGCCGGGCAGAAAGGCTCCATCACGATCGCGACGAACATGGCCGGGCGCGGCACCGACATCAAAATCAGCGACGAGGTGCGCGAGCTTGGTGGCCTGGCCATCATCGGCTCGGAGCGCCACGAGAGCCGCCGGATCGACCTGCAGCTGCGCGGTCGCGCTGGGCGACAGGGCGACCCGGGCGAGAGCCAGTTCTTCGTTTCGCTCGAGGATGAGCTGATGCGTCTCTTCGGCTCGGATCGCGTCGCGAAGGTGATGGACAAGCTGGGTCTCGAAGAGGGCGAGGTCATCACACACCCGTGGATCAACAAGAGCATCAAGCGGGCGCAGTCGAAGGTCGAGCAGAACAACTTCGCCATCCGGAAGCGCCAGCTGGAGTACGACGACGTGCTCAACTCGCAGCGTGAGGTCATCTACAAGCGCCGCCGACAGGCGCTCACGGGCGAGCGCTTCCACGGCCAGGTGCTCAGCATGACGCACGAGTTCATCGAGGTCGTCGTGGAACGGCACTACGGCGAGGGCAACCTGGCGGGCCTCCGCGAAGACCTGCTACGCAACCTCGCCTTCGAGGTCGATATGGACCGCGAGCGGTTCGTGCAGCTCGGCGAGGACGGCACCGTGGAGCACATCTTCGAGAAGGCGATGGAATACTACGCCCAGAAACGGTCCTCCATCGCGCAGCCGTTCTACCAGACGCTGAGCCAGCTCAAGAACAGCGAGGACGGGCAGGTCCCCGAGCAGGTATTCGTCGACTTTACGGACGGCCAGCAGCTCCTGCGCGCCACGGCCGACGTCGAGGAGGCGCTCGAAACCAACGGCCAAGAGATCAATGACGCGCTGGAGCGCACGGCCATGCTCCAAACCATCGACTCGAAATGGACCGACCATCTGCGCGAGCTCGACGAGCTGAAAGAGGGCATCAACCTCCGCTCGTTCGGCCGCAAGGACCCGGTCGTCGAGTACAAGATGGAGGCCTACGACCTCTTTGCGGACATGATGGCCGAGATCGGCAAAGAAGTCGTCTCTACAATCTTCCGCAGCGGTCCGGTCGTCGACGAGCAGGTGCAGACGGACGGCGAGGCGCCGAAGAGCCGCCTCGATCCCACGCGCGCCCAGTCGCAGCACGACGCGGCCCAGCCGGATTACTCGATCAAGTCCGACGGCGGTGGGCAAGGCAACGAGGCCGCCGAGCGCGACCCGACGCAGGACAGAAAGCAGCCCGTTACCGTTGCCGACGAGCCCGGCCGCAACGAGTACGTCACCGTCCGCAACAACTCGACCGGCGAGACGGCCGAGATGAAGTGGAAGTACGCCAAGAAGAAGGTCAACCAGGGCGGGTGGACGCTCGTCTCGTAGCGAGCGGGGACGTCGTTCGTGACGGGTCAGCGTGCCGACATCGACGCTCCTTCAATTGTCGAATGTCGATTGGATGATTATTATCTTGGATTGCCGGCGGTCGATTGGGGCTTGACGGGTGCAGTCAATCCCCGATCCCAATCGAAAATCGACGACGCCTCATGCTGCAATCGCTCTACGTTCGGGATTACGCGCTGATCGAGGAGCTGGAGCTCGAGTTCGGAAGCGGGCTCAACATCCTCACGGGCGAGACGGGGGCGGGCAAGTCCATCCTGATCGGGGCGCTGAGCATGATCCTTGGCGAGCGCGCCAACACCGACACGATCCGCACCGGCGCGACGAAGGCCGTCATCGAGGGCATTTTCGACGACGCCGACACAAACACCATCCGTGGCCTGCTGGCGGCGAACGCGATCGACACCGACCCGCTGCCGCGCATCATCCTGCGGCGGCAGATCCGCGACCGCGGCAGCCGGGCCTTCATCAACGACACCCCCGCCACGCTCGACGTCATGCGCGACGTGGCGGCCGAGCTCATCGACCTGCACGGCCAGCACGAGCACCAGAGCCTGCTGGACACTGACGAGCACCGCCGCCTCCTCGACAGCTTCGGCGGCCTCGGCGGACTGGTGGAGCAGTACCAGGCCAAGCGCGAGCACGTGGCCGACCTCGTGGAGGAACGGGACGCGCTGTCCGCCCGCAAGGAGGAGCTCCAGCAGCAGAAAGAGCTGTACGAGTTTCAGATCGAGGAGATCGACGAGGTCAACCCCGAGAAGGGCGAAGACCAGGAACTGAAGGCCGAGCGGCGTGTCCTCGAGAATGCCGAGCACCTCTACGCCTCGACGGCCGAGCTCTACGAAATGCTCTACGAGAACGAGGACGCGGTGCACGACCAGATCGTCGTCGTGCGTAACGAGCTGCAGGACCTCTGCCGGATCGACGACGCCTTCGAGGAGCAGCTCGACGAAATCAAGACCGCGCAGATCATCGTCAGCGAGCTGGCCAACTTTCTGCAGGATTACAATGCGCACATCGAATTCGATCCGCAGCGGCTGGAGGCCATCCGGGAGCGCATCACCGAGCTGGAGACGCTGAAGCGCAAGTACGGCGGCACGTTAGAAGCTGTACTGGAGCATCGCGAGGAGATCGGCGAAAAATACGCGCTGGCCGAAGACTTTGCGGGCAACCTAAAGCGGCTGGAGACCCAAATCGAGGAGGCGCAGGACGCGCTGTCGGATGCAGCGCAACGGCTGTCGGCCAAGCGCCAGGAGGTCGCCGAGCGGATCGAAGAGTCCATTGTGGCGGAACTCGAAACGCTTGGTATGCCGAACAGCCAGTTTGAGGTGCGTTTCACCCGGCAGGAAGATCCCGAGGGCTGGATCCAGATCGGGGACGATCGCTACACGGCGTTCCTCCACGGCATGGATCAGGTCGAGTTTCACATCTCCACCAACGTCGGCATCCCGCCGAAGCCCCTCACGCAGGTCGCCTCCGGGGGCGAGATCAGCCGCATCATGCTGGCGCTCAAGACGATCCTTGCCAAGAGCGAGCGCCTGCCCATCCTCGTGTTTGACGAGATCGACACCGGCATCTCGGGCACCATGGCGCGCCGCGTGGGCGAGAGCATGCACGACCTCGCTCGCTACCACCAGATCATCACGATCACGCATCTTCCCCAAATCGCCGCGCTCGGCGACACGCACTTCAAGGTCGACAAGGTCGTGGCCGACGAGAAGGCGAAGACGCGCATTCATCGTCTCGACGAGGAGGAACAGGCCACGCAGGTCGCCACCCTCATCACCGGCGCCGACGTCACCGACGCCGCCCTCGAAAACGCCCGCGAGCTCATGGCCGCCGGGCA
>CAYFSC010000133.1:0-8513 GCA_964345695.1 uncultured Rhodothermales bacterium
TCGTACATTTCACCTCGGCACTCCGACTGCATTCCGAAACGCAGTCACAGCAGTCCCAGCGCGTCGACGTCGAGGCTCACGTGGTAGCCGTTCGGGACGCTGCCGTACGCTTTCTTCGTGCGGCGGAGCGCCTGCTGGAGCAGACCATGCTTGGCGCCACGCGCCTTGAGGATCGTGCGGTAGCGGTGCTGCTTCTTGACGCGCTCGATGAACGCCGGCTCCGGCCCCAGCACCTCGACCGGCCCCGAGTGGCGGCGCAGCGTCGTGGTCCACTGCTCGGCGATCTGCTTTACGCGAGGCTCCTTCGGACCGCGAAACTCGACGCCGGCCACATGCCCGAATGGCGGATAGCCAAACTGCTTGCGCTCGGCAAGCGCCTCTTCGGCGAAGCCCGCGTAATCGTGCGCCATGGCGTAGCGGATGGCCTTGTGCTCCGGGTTGCGCGTCTGCAGGTAGACCTCGCCGCGGAGGTCGGCGCGTCCGGCGCGCCCAGCCACCTGCGTGAGGAGCTGAAACGTGCGCTCCTCGGCGCGGAAGTCGGGGAAGAGCATCCCCACGTCCGCGTCCACCACACCCACGAGCGTGACCCGGCTGAAGTCGAGCCCCTTCGCGATCATCTGCGTGCCCAGAAGGATGTCGGCGCCCTCGCCAAACTGGCTGAGGATCGCGTGATGGCCGTGCTTCTGGCTCGTCGTGTCGCGGTCCATGCGCAGAACCGAGGCGTCCGGAAACGCCGTGTCGAGTTCCTCTTCCACGCGCTGCGTGCCGGCTCCGATCTGCGAGAGGTCGCCGGATCCGCACTCCGGACACTGGTGCGGGACGCGGCGCGTGCGTCCGCAGTAGTGGCAGCGCAGATGGTGGCCCGACTTGTGGTACGTCATCGTCACGGAGCAGTCGCCGCAGTGGGGCGCCCAGCCGCACTCCTCGCACTCGATGACGGGCGCATAGCCGCGGCGGTTTTGCAGGAGGATGGTCTGCTCGCCGCGGTCGAGGCGCGTGCGGATGGCCTCGCGCAGCGGGTCGGACAGCGCGCCGTCGAGCTGATGCTTCTTGCGCTGCAGGGTGAGATCGAGCACCGTGACGTCGGGCAGCTCGGCGGCGGCGCCCGACGAGTCGGGCACGCGCTCCGGCATTTCCAGGAGCGTGTACTTGCCGCGCCGCGCGTTCATGGTCGACTCCAGGCTCGGCGTGGCGGAGCCGAGGATGCAGACGGCGTCGTTCATGTGGGCGCGCATCACAGCCACGTCACGCGCGTGATACCGCGGCGACGGATCGAACTGCTTGTACGAGTGCTCGTGCTCCTCGTCGACGACGATCAGGCCCAGATTCTCCAGCGGCGCCAGCACGGCGGAGCGCGGCCCAATGGCGATGCAGAAGCGTCCCGTGCGGAGCCCGCGCCACGCGTCGTACCGCTCGCCCTGGCTCATTTGCGAGTGCAGAACCGCGATCCGGTCGCCGAAGTGCGCGCGGAAGCGCTGCACCGTCTGGGGCGTGAGCGCGATCTCGGGGACGAGGATGATTCCCGTGCGCCCCTGATCCCGCACACGCTTCAGGGCGGAGATGTACACCTCCGTTTTGCCACTTCCGGTGACGCCGTGCAGCAGAAACGTGCCGTATGCTTCATTCTCGATGGGCGTGGTAATGGCATCGAGTGCGTCCTGCTGCGCCGGGTGCAGCGTGTGATGAGGCGGATCGCCAGGATCGGGCAGGTCGTCGAGCGGCGAGCGCATCACCTCCTTCTCGACCGTCTCGATCATCCCCTTGTCCACGAGACTGCGCACGGTGCTGTACGCAGCGTCGGCGCGGTCCATCACGTCGGTGCGGCGCGGCTCGCGAACACCCTCGTCGGCCAACCCGGCGAGCGTCTCGATGACCGCTTTCTGCTTCTCGCCGCGAAGCTGCTCCTTGAGTTCGGCCGGGGCACGGTCGTGCTGGAACGCAGGCGCGAAGCGGAGGCACGTTTCCGTCTTGGTGGAGACCGACGGGTCGCGCAGGGTCGTCTCCAGCGTGAGGACGCCGTCGTCGGCCATGCGGCGCACGAGCGAGAGGGAGACGGCCTCGCCCAGCCGTTTGCGCACGGCACTGAGGGGTGTCTCATCACGGTCCGCCACGTCACGCAGCACCTTCGCGGCCACGTCGTGGTCGGCCCAGTCGCCGGCGGGGGCGCCGGTACGGGAGAGGCGGCGCTGCGTTTTGACGTTCGTGCCGGTGGGCAGCGCGGCCTTGATCGCCTCGCCCCAGCCGCACACGTAGTAGTCGGCCATCCAGTGCGTGAGGCGCAGCAGCCCCTCGGTCATCGTGGGCGTGTCGTCGAGGACGTCGAGGACATCCTTCACCGCGAAGTCGAGCGTCTCCGGCGGCTCGCCCTCACCGACGATGACGCCCGTCAGCCGTCGCCCGCCGAACGGGACGAGCACCCGGCTTCCGGGCTGTGCGTCCGCCTGCAGCCCATCCGGCACGCGGTACGTGTAGGACTGTTCGAGCGGAAGCGGAAGGACGACGTCGACGGTCACAGACAGCGCGGCGTGGGTTGAAGAGCGGTGCAGGAAGAGCCTCTACGAGCAGGCGGGCGATGGGTGCCGAGCCCACGAATCATTGCCGCGAACGGCCGCGTTGCAGATTCTGTGAACGACTCCGGATCCATCCGCACAGTCTCATGAGCACAACGACCTCGGCCCCGCCGCTGACGTACGAAGACTACGTCCTGATTCCGGAGGACGGGATGCGCCACGAAATCATCGACGGCGACGAACACATGACGCCCGCCCCCACGACCCCGCACCAGCGCATCGTTTTGAACCTCGCCACGGCTCTGAAAGTCCAAGCAGAGCGTACATCGGCAGGCGAGGTCTTCGTTGCGCCGTGCGACGTCCTTCTCTCCGACACCGACATCGTGCAACCCGACGTCTTGTTCGTCACCTCCGGTCGGGAGCCCATCGTCAAGGAGCGAGGCATCGAAGGCGCCCCCGACCTTATCGCCGAGGTCGTCTCCGAAGGCAACCGCCGGCACGACGAGGTGCGCAAGCGCAAGCTGTACGCGCGGCACGGCGTACCGGAATACTGGGTCGTGGATCCGGCACTGGAGACGGTGAAGGTGTATCGCCATCCGGACGGCGGCTACGAGCGAGTCGGAGAGCTCCGGGCGGAGAATAATGACACGCTCTCCACGCCGCTGCTCCCCGACGGGCCGCTTCCGCTCAACGACCTCTTTTCGTGAAGCCCGACTCCCCTCCCGTCGTTGAACGATGTGTCCACCCCTCAGGACTCCGAAGCGGAGCTCAAATCGGGTCCTCCAGGTCGTCCTCGGGGTCTGACAGTCCGGTGAGTTCTCGGCTCACGCGCCACAGGCGGGCGGCGGGCTTTTCATCGTATGCCTCGGGCGATGGATTGACCGGCTCGGTTCCGCTGAAGTACTCGCCCGACACGCCGTCCAGTTCGGGCGACGCCGCAAGGTGCAGAGGCCCCTTGGCTCCCTCCTCGGGGCTTTTGTAGAAGGCCTCGAAGAAACGAGCGACGCGCGAGAACCAGTCCGAGTCGCGGAAGATGTTCGTTGCCACGATGCCAGGGTGCACGGCATTGACCGTTACATTCGTGTCGTGAATGCGCCGTGCCAGTTCGTGGGTGAAGAGAACGTTGGCGAGTTTGGATTGCCCGTAGGCCTGCATCGGGATGTAACTGCCTTGGGCGTTGAAGCTGTCGAAGTGGAGACTGGCGCCCCGGTGCGCCTCCGACGAGACGACCACGATGCGGGCTTCGCCCTTTGCGCGCGCCGTCGCCTTCATGCGGTCGAGCACGAGGTGCGTGAGCAGAAACGGCGCAAGGTGGTTGATGGCCAGCGTGGCCTCGATGTCGTCCTCCGTCACCTCGCGTTCCCCCAGAAAGACCCCGGCGTTGTTCACGAGCACATCGAGCCGGTCGTACTCCGTGAGGAGCGCATCTGCGAGTGACCGCACCTCCGATTGTACGGCCAGGTCGGCCAGCAGCAGACTGACCCGATAGTCGATGCCCTGGGCCTGCATGGCCGCGGCCTGAATCTCCTCTCGGGCCGCCGCGCCCCGCTCGGCATCGCGGCACACCATGACGACGCGAGCGCCCTGCTGCGCCAGCCCCTTGGCGGTTTCCTTTCCGATGCCGGAGTTGGCTCCGGTCACGACACACACGCGTCCGGTGAGGTCCTTCAAGTCCATGGTACAGGAACCCTGTCGAAGGGCAGACAGCGACCGGAACGGGGCTGTCCTCCCGCTCCGCGTGCAGGCGCACGAGCAAGTTAAACCTTGTAGGTGAGAGCCTCGCGGAACGCCTCCACGTTGTCGGCCACCGGGCCCTCGCCGCCGAAGATGGCACTGCCGGCCACGAGGACATCGGCGCCTGCCTGGCAGACCTCCATGGCGTTCGACGGCTTGATGCCGCCGTCCACCTCCAGGTGGGCGTCGGACCCCAGCGCGTTCAACTGCCGGCGCAGACTCCGGATTTTTCCCGTCGATTGCGGGATGTAATCCTGACCGCCAAAGCCAGGATTGACGGACATGACCAGCACGAGGTCGACCAGCGGAAGGACGGACTCGAGATGGCCGAGTGGCGTTGCCGGATTGAGCGCCACGCCGACGTCGCATCCGGCGTGGTAGATCTTCTCGGCCACCCGATGCAGATGCGGGCAGGTTTCGACGTGGACGGTGATGCCGTCGGCCCCGGCGTCGGCGAACACATCGATATACGCCTCGGGGTTCTCGATCATAAGGTGGACGTCAAGCTTGGCACCGGCCTCGTCGGCCAGCGGCCGGAGCGCCTCCACCACGCTGGGGCCCACGGTGAGGTTGGGAACGAAGTGCCCGTCCATGACGTCGACGTGCAGCCACTCGGCCCCGGCCTCCAGGGCTTCGCGAGCGTGCGATTCGAGGCGGCCGATGTCAGCAGCAATGATGGACGGGGCGAGAAGGGGCATCGAGGGGTGGGCGTGCATGGGAGCGAGGACGGAAGCCGAAGGACAAGGGCACGCGGAGCGCAAAGGGGACAGCGTCTCCAATTAAACGACCGGTGACCGCCGAACCAACAGAGGCGCTCAAGCTTTCGGTGAAAGGCACGTTACAAGACTGCCAAAATGTCGGGTGCGGCGCAGCAAATGATTGGCGGGGGCGTCCGGTTCCATCACCCTCCACTTGTGTGGGAGGACGACTTGGTGCTGCGGGTGAGGAGGGCCTCCCCGTCGGCGCGGCGTTCGGCAGTCAGAAAGCGGTCGAGCAGGCTGTTGAAGGCATCGGGACGCTCGACAGGAAGGGCGTGGCGGGCCCCGTCAACAACGGCCAGCGTGGCATTCGGCAGGCGCGCTGCCGCCAGGTTCTTCTCAGCAACGGGCGTGTAGTCGTGCTCCGACGACACGAGCAGCGTCGGCACCGTGATGCGGTCGAGGCGGTCGGCGACGCTCCACCCCATGATGGCATCAACGGAGGCCACGTACGCGTCCACGTCATTCTCGGCCCACCGCTCGATGAACTCGGTGCGCAGCTTTTCCTGGTTCGGTTTCACAAACAGACGGTTCGCGATGAGCGTCCCGACGCGGCGCATGCCCAGAGTCCGCACGGCCAGCCGCCGCGACACGTAGAACCACACGTCGGCCCACGTGTGGAGGCGCACGTCCACCGCGCTGTTGACGGCGACGAGGCTCCGGACGACGCCCCGCGTGGAGGCGGCCAGTTCGAACGCGACCATGCCGCCCATCGACAGGCCGACGACGTGCGCCGGAGCGGCGTCGAGCGTGCGGAGGAGCACCGCCACGTCCCGCGCAAACTGCGGGAGGTGGTACGGCGCGGGGGGCCTGTCGGAACGGCCGTGTCCGCGTAGATCGCACACGATGACGCGATGGCGCTGGGCGAGGTGCGGGACCTGCGCGAACCAGTCACGAGTGCTGGACCCAAGGCCATGGATCAGCAGGACGGGCGGGCCCGTCCCGTGCTGCTCGTAGTACAAACGAACATCGTCGACCAAAAGATAGGACATAGACGCGACGAACCCGTCCGGCACGAATACCAGTTCGTCTCCGCGTACCCGGTCCGCCGGTCATTCGTTCAGGAACGCCCGCAGTTTTTCGTGGAAAACGGTCGTCTGTTCGAGCATCAAGAGGTGCCCGGCGTCCTCGACGAGGTGCACCTCGGCGTTCGGAAGCGCGTCGTCCGCCGTCTGCGCGACGTCGGCTGTCGTCCGGTTGGGGTGCAGATAGCGGTTGGGAATGAGCTTATCGCCGGCGCCGAAGAGCACGAGCGTCGGTGTCTGAACCGCATCGAGGTGGTCGCGGACGGCTCCGTTGAGCATGCCGGCGACAGCCTTCGCGTTGGCTGTGGCGTACGCCATGAAGTCGTCGCGCTGTGCCAGTGCCTTTCGCTGCTCGATGAGCCACGCGTAGGTGTCGCGCCACGTGGCGAAGTTGACCCGCGTGTTCTGCCGGACCTGCTCGGCCGTTGCGGAGGCGATGCTCTGCGGGGTGGTCACGGAGGTGAGCGCGGTGGCATCCTGCGCGCTGAACGTTTCGATGCCGGCCGGCGACACGAGGACCAGCCGCTCCAGTTGCTCCGGATGCCGAAGCGCCAGCGTGAGGCCCACCTGTCCGCCCATGGAGGCGCCGACATACGTCACCCGGCCGATGTCAAGCGCGTCGAGGAAGCCGGTCACCGTCTCCGCAAAGAACGGCATCGTCGCCGGGACGTCCTGCTTGCCGGAGAGGCCGAAGCCGGGCAGGTCGAGCGCCACCACGCGGTGGGTGTCGCTGAACGCGTCGAGGCTGTGGCGCCAGAGCGACAGGTTCGAGCCGAGCCCATGCACGAACAGCAGCACCGGCCCGTCGCCGCCCGAGTCCACGTACGCAATCGACCGCCCGTCGACGGTCGTTTTCTGCACGCCGTCGGGGTAGTACGGAAGCGCGTCGGACGTGTCGGGGGCGAATGCGGTCATGGCGAAGAGAAGAGCGATGGTGGAGAGCATGGGAGGGGGAAGAGGGAAGGGGAATGGGGACGTGGGAGAATGAGGGCGTGGAAGCGTCACGACGCGTCGCGACGGTACGAATCTGCGATGCGGTCCGCCAGGGCGTCCTTCTGGATTTTGCCGCTGGAGCCCTTTGGCAATTCGTCGAGGAAGCGGACGTGCGTGGGTACCTTGTAGCGAGCGAGGCGGGCCCGGGCGTGGTCTTTCACCGCCTCGGCCGTGAGCGAGGGATCGTCGGTGACGAGGAACGCGGCGCCGGTCTCGCCCCATGTCTCGTCCGGCACCCCAACGACGGCGGCTTCCGAGATCGCCGGATGCTCGTAGAGCACGGCTTCCACCTCCGCCGGATATACGTTTTCGCCGCCGCTGATGTACATCTCTTTCTTGCGCCCCACGACGAAGAAGTAGCCCTCGTCGTCGACTTCCACGAGGTCGCCGGTGTGGAACCAGCCGTCGGCGTCGATGGCGTCGTCGGTGGCCTCCGGATCGCGCCAGTAGCCGGGCGTCACGACGGGGCCGCGCATGAGGAGTTCACCCGTCGTGTTCGGCGGGACCTCCGTGCCGTCCTCGTCGACGACCCGCGTCTCCACGTAGAAGTTGGGAACGCCGATGGAGCCGATCTTGCGGAGGGCGTCGCGCTCCGGCAGCGAAAAGCAGTTGACGCCCACCTCCGTCATCCCGAAGCCCTGCCGGATGGGCACGCCCTTGTCCTGCCACGTGCGGATGAGCGGCTCGGGCATCGCCTCGCCGCCGACGACGGCGTAGCGCACGCTGTCGAGCGAGACGGCGTCGAACGCGTCGGTGTCGGCCATCATCTTGAGCATCGTCGGCACGCCCCAGAGAATCGTGAGTTGTTCGTCGTCGCAGAGGCGAAGCACCGCCTCCGCATCGAACGAGGGGAAGAGGTAGGTCGTCGCGCCGTGGTGCAGGAAGGGGGTGAGCAGCACGTTCCAGCCGCCGGTGTGGTGGAACGGCGCGGCGTTGAACGAGCGATCCTGCGAGGTGAGGTCGAGGCGAAGCTCGGTGTTCACGGAGTTCCAGAACAGCATCCGGTGCGGGATGACCGCCCCTTTGGGCCGCCCGGTGGTGCCCGACGTGTACAGGATCATCAGCGGATCCTCCATGTCGGGCACGGCCCGATCCGTCGTCCCTCCGGAGGCCGAAGCGATCAACGCCTCCACGTCCTCCAGCGGGACGAGGTGGGCGTCAGTGTCCAGGTCCTGTGCCGTCTCGGTATGGTCGTCGGCCACGAAGAGGACGTGCGGATCGCTGTCGTCCACGAGGTACTGCACCTCCGGCGGCGCGAGGCGGACGTTAAGCGGAACGAGCACAACGCCCGCCTTCTGCGCGGCGACGAAGAGGAGCACGTGCTCCACCGTGTTCGCGGCGAGGACGGCGATGCGGTCGCCCGCCGTCAATCCGTACGTGTCCGCCAGGGCCGCAGCGAGCCGCTCCCCCTTCCGGTGCAGGTCGGCGTACGTGTAGCGTTCGCCGGTGGGCACCCACACGAGCGCCGTTGCGTCGGGGGTGTACTGCGCGTT
>CAYFSC010000134.1:0-8316 GCA_964345695.1 uncultured Rhodothermales bacterium
CTTTCGGCCGGGCCGCCACGCCCATGAAGCGCTTCATGCTGAACCAGACGCGCGACAAGGACCTGATGCTGTTTATGGACATGGCGCAGATCGACGGGTTCGACACGGTCGAAGACGTCCCGCTGTATGTGCTCGTTCCTGCCTTCGTGATCAGCGAGCTGCGCATCGCCTTCCAGATCGGCTTTATGATCTTCCTCCCGTTCCTCATCGTGGACCTCATCGTAGCCAGCGTCCTGATGAGCATGGGCATGATGATGCTCCCGCCCGTTATGATCTCGCTGCCCATCAAGCTGCTTCTGTTTGTCCTCACCGACGGCTGGTACCTCATCGTCGAGTCGGTGGTGCAGGGCTACATGGGCGGATAGCCTTGCCCCTCGCACGTTTTCTCCTCTTCCCCTTTGGTTCTTATGAACATCGACGTTGCTCTTTTCTGGCTGAAAGAAGCCCTCCAGACCGGCCTGGTGGTCGTGGGACCGCTGCTGGGCGCCGCACTCGCCATCGGCATTCTCGTCAGCCTCTTTCAGGCGGTCACCTCGATGCAGGAGATGACGCTGAGCTTCATCCCGAAGCTGCTGGTGATGGCGGCGGTCCTGTTCCTGCTCGTGCCCTGGATGCTGCAGATGCTGACGGACTTTACCGTTCAGATTTTCTCGGCCATTCCTAGTGTCGCCCAGTAATCGCGCCGTTCGTCCGGCCCTCGCGTGATGCCTCTTCTGGATACGGAATACGTTCTGCGCGTTTTGCTCGTGTTCGTGCGGGTGAGCGGCCTGCTCGTCGCCGCCCCCGTGTTCGGCCAGCAGACCCTCCCCGTGCAGGTGCGCGTGCTGGCCGGCGCCCTCCTCGCCTACAGCGTGGCCGGCTTTGCCGACGGCCCCCTGCCAGACCACGTCACGCACAACGTGGGCTTCGCGATGGTGCTGCTCGTAGAGGCCGGAACGGGTCTGCTCATGGGCTTCGCCGCCCGGCTGCTCTTCTGGGCGGTCGACTTCGCGGGGTCGATCATGGGCTTTCAGATGGCGCTGAGCCTGGCGCAGACCTACAACCCGATGAGCGGCACGTCGTCCAACCCGCTGGGCCGCATCCTCTCGTACACGTTCCTCCTGGCCTTCCTCCTTGCCGACGGACACCACCTGCTGCTGCGAGCTCTCGTTCGCTCCTTCGAGGTTCTGCCGCTCGGCACGGCCCACCTCGCGGCCGGCGGACCGCTGCTGCTGGAGTACATGGGCGCCTTCTTCCGCATCGCCCTGCGGCTGTCGGCGCCGTTCCTGGTGATCCTGTTTCTGTCGGACGTCGCGCTCGGCATCTTTGCCCGCGTCATTCCGCAGGCCAACCTGTTTGCGCTGAGCCTGCCTGTGAAGCTGCTCATCGGTCTGAGCGTCTTCTTCCTGGTCATGCAGGGCCTGATCCCGTCGCTGCCGCCGCTGTTCGAGCGCATCGACCGGATGGTGCTGGAGATGATCGAGGCCATGACCCCGGCTTGACGCCTCTGCTGGAAAACTTTTCCGTCGCGCTCCGCGCAGTCTTTTCCGAGGCGGCCCGTCGCGCATTGGTTCACGTACTGCCCGCTTCCCACCGTGAGCGAAGCCCAAGAGAAAACATTTGACCCGACCCCTCGTCGCCTCGAGAAGGCGCGCGAGAAGGGCAACGTCTTCCGATCGCAGGAGGTCGTGTCGGTGGGACTGCTAACGGCCGCCGTGGGCCTGATGGTGGTGGGCGGGGCCTTCGCCTTTTCCACCATGCAGGACATCACGGCCCGGCTCTTCTTGCAGGCCAACCAGACGCCGCTTAACATCCGCTCGGTGCCCACCATCCTCGCGGAGATCGGCCTGCAATTGGCTGGCGTGATGACCCCCTTTCTGGTGGTGCTCATGATGGCCGGCATCGGGCTGAACGTGGCGCAGTCCGGCTGGAACGTCTCCTTTAAGCCGGTTCAGCCCAAGTTCAGCCGCGTAAATCCCCTCAAGGGGTTGAAGCGCATATTCTCGTCGCGCGGTGCGTTCGGGACGCTTAAGGCTCTGATCAAGCTGGGCGCGGTGGGTCCGGTGGCGTACCTCGTGGGCCGGCGCGCCCTGCCCGACATCGTGGCCATGCACCGTCTTCCGCTCCCGGCTGCCCTCGAGAATGCCGCCGGATGGATGGTCGTGCTCCTCCTGCAGATGGTGGCGGCCCTGCTCGTGCTGGCGGCGCTCGACTTTGCTTACGAGAAGTGGAAGTACAAGGAAGACCTGAAGATGACCAAGAAGGAGGTCGAGGACGAGCAGAAAGAGACCGAGGGCGACCCGCACCTCAAGAGCAAGCGGCGCGAGAAGGCCATGGAGATGTCGAAGCAGCCGCGCATGGACCACGCAGTGATGAAGTCGGATGTGGTCGTGACGAACCCGACGCACTACGCCATTGCCCTGCGCTACGACCCGGAGGAGGCCCCGGCGCCGCAGGTGCTCGTGAAAGGCATCCGGAAGCGCGCGCTGCACATCAAGCAGTTGGCGGCCGATCTCGGCGTGCCCACGGTCGAAAATCGGCCCTTGGCACACGCCTTGTATGACAGTGTGCCTGAGGAGCAGGAGATTCCCGAGGACCTCTATCCCGCCGTGGCCGCCGTGCTCGCCGAAGTGTACAGCGAGCGCAGCGGCGGCTACTAGACCTCCCATCGCTGTTTCTGTATTCCCAACCGTTTCCTTCCCTTGCCCACTGCGACTGTCTCTTCCACCGCGACGGACCCCGAGAGCGGGCTGCTCAACACGGGGATGCTCAACAGCGAGGTCCTCGTGGCCACGGCTGTGGTGGGCGTGCTGTTTGTCATGGTGGTGCCGCTGCCCAGCTTCCTGCTGGACCTCCTCCTCGCGGCTGACATCGCCCTCAGCCTGGGCGTGCTCCTGACGGCCTTCTACGCCAACCGGCCCCTGGAATTTGCCATCTTTCCGGGACTGCTGCTCATTACGACGCTCTTTCGCCTGTCCCTGAACGTGGCATCGACGCGGCTCATCCTGGGGGAAGCCAAGGCCGGGGCGCTCATCTCGGCGTTCGGCGAGTTTGTCGTCGCGGGTAATTACGTGGTCGGGGCGATTATTTTTCTCGTCCTCGTCATCATCAACTTTGTGGTCATTACCAAGGGCTCGAGCCGCATCGCCGAGGTCGCTGCCCGGTTTACGCTCGATGCCCTTCCGGGCAAGCAGATGGCGATCGACGCCGACCTCAACTCCGGCCTCATCGATGAGGCCGAAGCGCGCCGCCGCCGCGAGGAGGTGACCGAAGAGGCCGACTTCTACGGCGCCATGGACGGCGCCAGCAAGTTTGTCCGAGGCGACGCCATCGCCGGCATCTTGATCACGGCGATCAACATTATCGGTGGGCTCATCATCGGCGTGACGCAGCACGGCATGCCCATGGCGGAGGCGGCCGGGACGTTCACGCTCCTCTCGATCGGCGACGGGCTCGTCTCTCAGATCCCGGCCCTTCTGATCTCCACTGCGGCCGGCATCATCGTCTCCCGCGCCAGCGGCCACGGCGATACCCTCGCCAGCGACATGCGCAGCCAGCTTCTCGACAAGCCGCCCCCGCTGCTCATCACCGGCACGTTCCTCACCATTATGGGCCTCATTCCTGGGCTGCCCCTTCTTCCGTTCTGGTTGCTGGGCGGCGGCATTCTTCTGCTGTGGTACTCTCGCAGGCAGGAGGAGCGTGAGGCGGCCCGGGCCGAGGCCGCCCGTCAGGAAGCCGAAGAGGCCGCGCAGGAGCCGGAGGACGAACCCGCCGACCTGCTGCTGGTGGACCCGCTGGAGCTTGAGATCGGGTACGGACTCATCGCCCTCGTCGACCCCGACCAGGGCGGCGACCTTCTCGAGCGCGTGAAGATGCTGCGCAAGCAACTGGCGCTGGAGCTCGGCATCGTCATCCCACCCGTCCGCATTCGCGACAACGTCGAGATGGGCTCGAACGACTACGTCATCAAGCTGCGTGGCAACCCCATCGGCGAGGGCGAGGTCATGCCCGGCTACCAGCTGGCGCTCCTGCCCGAGGACGTGGAGGAGGCTCCCTCCGGCATCCGGGTGGAAGACCCGACCTTCGGACTGCCGGCCGTGTGGGTCGCCGAGCGCAACCTGTCGGAAGCCGAGCAGATGGGCCTCACCCTCATCGAGCCGCCCGCCGTGGTCACGACGCATCTGCTCGAAGAGCTGCGCAAGAACGCCCACCGCCTCCTGGATCGGCAGGAGGTCAAGAAGCTGCTCGACAAGGTCAAGGAAACGGCGCCGGCCCTCGTCGACGAACTGGTTCCCGACCTCCTCTCGCTGGGCAGCATTCAGAAGGTGCTCAAGCGCCTGCTGGAGGAGCGCATCCCGATCCGCGACCTCGTTACCATCCTCGAAGCGCTGGCCGACCACGCCCCCCAGACCCAGACGGTGGACGTGCTCACCGAGTACTGCCGTGCGGCGCTGGCACCGACCATCACCCGCGAGTTTGCCGGCCCCGACGAGCGGCTGCAGGCCTTCGTGCTCGATCCGGTGCTGGAGCAACACCTCTTGGAGCAGGCCGAAAACGGACAGCTCAACGCGAATACCCTCGGCCTGCAACCGGAGCGCGCCGAGGCGCTCATCCAGGCGGTGGATCAGAAAGCGAAGCACCTCATCGGCAACAATCGCGCGCCCGTGCTCCTGACGTCGCCGGTTCTGCGTGCCACCGTTTACCGGTTCCTGGCGCCGATGCTGTCCGACATCACCGTGTTGTCATACAACGATTTGACGCCGGAAGCCCCTGTCGACGTGGTCGACCAGGTCAGCATCCCCTCCGAGGCGTCCGGCCCGTCGCCCCTGGGCGGCGGCTCCACGGTCGGCACGCCGTCTTCCCCCGCCGCCGAAGCCCCCGTGGCCCCATAACTCTGCCCGACGACCCCGTACGTTCCCATGAATGTCAAAACCCTGACCGGTTCCAGCATCCAGTCGGCCCTTGCAAAGGCCCGCGACGAGCTGGGCGACCACGTCGTGCTGATGGAGTCGAAGCCCGCGACCGACGAGGAGCCCGCCCGAATCACCGTCATGGTGGACGAGCCGGCCCCTGCGTCTTCGCCCACGCCGCGGCGGGTTCCTGTTTCGTCGAGCGCCGCTTCCACGCCCCCGGCCTCGGTGGCGTCCTCGCGTCACGGTCGCTCCGAGACATCGCCGGGGGCCCGCGGCTTTGGCTACGGCTCCCAGTCCGACAACGGTCGCTCTGCGCCGGGCTCCGGCGCCGATGCAGACTTCGGCGACGCCCTCGCGCGCCAGCACAAAACGGGACGCGGACGGCTCTTCCCGACGTCGGGCGACGCGGAGGCCCGCGGGTCCGGTTCGTCCTCCCGCGAGGAGGCGCTTGAGGCCCAACTGAAACTGCTCAACGATCGCCTGGATGGAATGGAGCGCCGCTTCGGCGGGGCCATCATCGGGTCGGGACAGCGGTGGACGGCGCATCCGCTGTTCGGCGCGCTTCTGGACCAGGGCATGCGCCCCGGGACCGTTACCACGCTGTTCGAACAGCTGGTCGAGCGCGGCCATGACCCGGAAACCACTGACTCGGACGAGTTGCGCTGGGCTCTCGCGCAGGTGTTGTGCAAGCGCCTTCGGGTATCCGCGCCCCGGCACAGCAGCGGAGCTCTCGTGATGATCGGACCCGGCGGCGTCGGCAAGACCTCGCTCCTCCTCAAGCTGGCCACCCATCAAAGCTTTTACGGCCGGCGCGACCCCACGGTGATCCATCTCCTCCCTCAAGACGAACCGACCGCCTACCAGAACCCGACGGCTCTCTATCGCCGCTTCGGGATCCCGGTGCAAAACGTAGGGAACGAGGAGGAAATGGTGCACGCTCTCGACCGCGTGCAGCACCTGGGCCAGGTCCTAATCGATACCCCGCCGATGCCGCTTCCGCTCAAGAGTGCAGGCCCGGTGTTGCAGCATTACGCTCGCCTGCTTCGTCCCCTCATGCCGCTGGACGTCCACCTCGTCCTGAGCGCCACTCATGCCTTCGATTGCTTCGACGAAGCCGCTCTTCACGATCTGCCCGTGCCCCCCGGTGCTCTGGCAATCACGCGGCTCGACGAGATGCACCAGTGGGGGCGCATCGTGGAGTGGTTCATGACGCTCGATCTCCCCGTGCAGTTTGTCTCCGACAGTCCCCGCGTTCCCGACGGGGCCCACGCCTTCTCTGCCACGTGGTTCGTGGAAGAAATGATGGGCCTGTAGCTCCTTTCCCGTTCTCTCCTGTTTCCACCGTTGTCCGATGGAAGTCACCTCCAACATTCTCACCTTTGCCAGCGGCAAAGGAGGCGTTGGCAAGAGCGTCGTGGCCGCCAACCTGGCCGAGGCCCTGGCGCGCGACGGCCACCGTGTGGCGCTCGTCGACGCCGACTTCGGGCAGAGCGCCAGCCCCGTGCTTCTGAACGAGTCGCCCGCGGCGACCGTCCTGGACGCCATGCAGGGCGAGGCGCCGCTCGACGAGGCCCTCCACGAGACCGAGGCCGGGCTGACTCTGGTCCAGGCCGCCGATCGGCCCAGTGCATCCGGCGCCTGGGAAGCCGACCTGTACGCCGCCCTGGACGACCTGACCGAGCGCCTCCGCATCAGTCACGATCACGTTCTGGTTGATGCCCCCGCCGGGACCACCGGTCCCGTGCGCTGGGCCCTCGACCGGGCCGACCTGGGCGTTCTCGTGCTGGTCGGAGAGCCCACGGCGGTCGCCGATGCCTACCGCCTGGCCAAGCTCCTATGGACGGCCGACCCCGACTATCCACTCGCGACCGTAATCAACTACGCCGAGGATCCGGCAGATGCCGAGAGCATCGCGGAGCGGTTCGGCGCCGTCACTTCGCGCTTTCTGGATGACGTGCCGCGCTTCCTGGGATGGGTGCCCTACGCCCACGCAATCCGCCAGTCGGTGTCCAGGCAAACCCCGGCCGTGCGCTCTGCTGGCCCCGTCCGCGAGGCCTTTGCCGAATTGGCCCGCACCGTTGCCCGCGGGCATCACGCGCTGTCGCCGGTTCTCTCCTAGCCTCAACCTACTTTCCGATCCTTTCTCTTTCTCGAAGAACGACTGCGTTGCTGTCATGAGTACGCTCTCCCCTCCGTCCAATCCATCGTCGTATCATGCCCTCATTTCGAACGTGAGCTGGCTGTTCGGACTGGTTGTGTTTCTGCAGCAGATTTGGAGCCCGGCTTCCATCGAGCACACGCTGCTGACGGCCGTCGGCTCCGGCCTGGCGGTCTATCTGATTCTGGCCGTCGGGTACGCAGCAGCCCGGGGCGTGGTGCTCCACGGCCCCCAGCCCGACGCGTCCGCCTCCTCCGAGCCCGACGACGACACATCGGCCGAGGCCTCGTCGGATCAAGCCGAAGCGGTCCCCGAGCGACAGGCGGCGTGAGCCCTGCTCCCCCGAGTCCCCCTTTTGAACCTGCACTGTCATGGCCCGCGATCTCCAACCCATCGTTGAACAGTATCTCGCCGACCCGACGCCCGCCCACCGGGAGGCCGTCGTGATGGCGGCCCTGCCGCTGGTGCGCTCTCTCATCGGCAAGCTCAGCGTGCCCGATCACGTACTGGCCGCGCACGAGGACCTTGAGAGCGTGGGGATCGTCGGCCTGCTGCAAGCTTTGGACAACTACGACCCGGAGAAGGCACGGTTTGCCACCCATGCGTACCGTCGAATCCGGGGCAGCATCATCGACTATCTCCGCTCCATCGACGTGCTGTCGCGAGGCAAGCGGCGGAAGATCGGCGCGGTGCAGGAAGCGATGGCTACTCTGCGGCAGATGTTGGGCCACGAGCCCTCGAACGAGGACGTGGCCGACTACGTCGGGATCTCGCTTGACGACTACCACACGTTGCTCCGAGATGCTCAGAGCCGCTTCTCTCTGTCGCTTTCTTCCCCCATTGGGGATGACAATGATCAGACCATGCTCGACGTGCTTCCGAGCGAAGAAGGAGAAGCTGGCTTCGAGCGTCTGGAGAAGGCGTCTACGCAGGCGCATCTAGAAGAGCTGATCCAAACCTTGCCCGAGCGACAGCAAACCATCCTCGGGCTGTACTACATGGAGGACCTCACGCTTCGCGAGATCGGGGAGGTGCTTGACCTGAGCGGTGCCCGCATTTCACAACTGCTCGGAAAGATCCAGCTCACCCTTCGCTCCAAGTTCGAGGAGTATGCCCACTGACGGCTACCGAGGCCCCCTTGTGTGGACTTGCAAGATAAACCGCAGGACGGGCGCCCCCACGCATTCACGTTGCGTCTACCCGCTGGGGTGGAGTCGTTCCGGCCTCGATGAGTCGGGCGCCCGGACGACGGCGGATGCGGAGCGG
>CAYFSC010000135.1:0-4379 GCA_964345695.1 uncultured Rhodothermales bacterium
CTCGATGCCACGCACGCTCTGCACGACGACTCCGACCCGCACTTCCTCAAAGAACTCTCGAACGCCGTCGACACCCACCTCGACGCGCCGCCGCGCCACCTCATCGCCGAAGACCACCGCAACCTGAACCGGCTCGTGCAGCCGCGCCCTCAGGGCGGTTACGGCCTCGATGCCGTCTGGAGCGACGATCTGCACCATCAGCTTCGCTGCCTCACGGCAGGCGACCGCGAGGGCTACTTTCGCGACTACACCGCGACCACCGCGTCCGACATCGCCACGACCCTGCGCGACGGATGGTTCTACCGCGGCCAGCACTCGGAGCATCTCGACGCCCCGCGTGGCACCGATCCGGATCCGGTCGACCGGACACAGTGCGTCGTGTTCATTCAGAACCACGACCAGGTGGGCAACCGCCCGACCGGCAACCGCCTGACCGACGACGTCTCGCTTCCGGTGTACCGGGCCCTCTCGACCCTGCTGTGCTGTGCCGAGACGCTGCCCCTGCTGTTTATGGGCCAGGAGTGGGCCGCGGCGACGCCCTTCCAGTTTTTCACCGACCACAACGAGGAGCTGGGAGCGCTCGTGACCGAGGGCCGCAAGGAGGAGTTCCACGGCTTTTCGGGCTTTGAGGGAGAGGTGCCCGATCCGCAGGACGCACAAACATTCGCGCGGAGCCACCTCGACTGGAGCGAACCCCGAGGGGCACCCCACGACGGAGTCCTGGCCCTGTACCGCGACCTGCTCACGCTCCGCCCACAACTTGGTGCGCTGGCCACCGTCGAGGCGCCGAGCGACACGACGCTCGTCCTGCATCGCCCCCCGTACCGCGTGCTCGTGAACCTTTCCGGCACGGCCACGGTCGACGTCCCCGGCGGCACTCGCTGCGTTCTCCACACCGAGCAGGACGACTACACCACCGACGCCGTGCCCCCGCAGCTCGCGGGCGGCGCGGTGGCCTTCGACCGCCCCGGTGCCGTCGCGCTCTGCGCGTCCTAACGGCTCTGCGCGTCCTAACGGCGGAGTCCCGGACCGCGGGACGCGCCCGACGTATTCTTCCCCAACCGCCGTCCTTCCTCCTTCCGATTGCCCCGTTACACCGTGCCTCGCTCTCTCGCCGACGCGCTTCAGATTGAACCCGGCATGCGGATTGTGCTGCTGAACGCGCCCGATCCGTTTCTTCCCGCGCTCCGCCCACTCCCCGAGACCGTCGAGGTGGTGGAGGACCCCGACGGTCCGGTGGACTACGTGCACCTCTTTGCGCTGAACACCGACCACCTCGACACGCTCTTGCAGGACGCGCTCCGGCTCGTCACGTTCGACGGATGCCTGTGGATTTCCTGGCCGAAGCCCTCGTCCTCCGTGGAGACAGACCTGGACCGGGAGCTGCTCACCGAAGCCCTCGGTACGCTCGGCTACCGGCCGGTGCGAGTTGTGTCGGTCAGCAACGTCTGGGCGGCGCTTCGCTTTCGCCCGCGAGATGCCGTCGGCGCGTAGGCCGGGCGCCGGCTGCCGGTTTCCGAGGTCCACGGTCTCTGGAAATCCACGGCTCCCGCTCCCTTCCTCGCGGAATCCCGTGACCGCCGGCTCCGCCCCTGGCGCGGGGCCTTCGCACCGAATCCACGGCTCCTCTTCTGCCCTCCTTCCTCTCATTGTCCACTGGTCATGCACGCCACCTATCGCCTGCAGCTGACGCCCGAGTTCGGATTTGCCGAGGTCGAGGCGCTCCTTCCATATTTTGAGCGTCTGGGCGTGAGCCACCTCTACCTTTCGCCGATTACGGAAGCCCGGCCCGGCAGCACACACGGCTACGATGTGATCGACCACAACCAGGTGCGCGACGCGTTCGGCGGGCGCGAGGCGTTCGACACGCTCTGTGCCGCCGCCGACGAAGCCGGCCTCGGCATTCTGCTCGACTTCGTGCCCAACCACGCCGGGGTGGGCCCCAACAACGACGCCTGGCAGGACGTGCTGGCCTACGGCCCCCACTCGGCCTACGCGCACCACTTCGACATCGACTGGGACCCGCTGAAGCCCGAGCTGCGCGGAAAGATTCTGCTTCCGTTCCTCGGAGAAACCTACGGCGAGATTCTGGACAACGGCGAAATCACGCTGTCCATCGACGAAGGACACTTCTACGCGGCGTACTACGACCATCGGTTTGCGATCAGTCCGCGCACCTACCCGCACATTTTTCGCGCCCTCCTTCCGTCCTTCGAGCGCACCGATGCCTTCTTCGATCTGCGTGAGCTGCGCGACGCGTTCGGCCGCCTGGATCCCGACGAGCGGGAGCGTGCCGAGGCGCTGTGCCGTCGCCTGGACGCCGTCGCCGCATCGGCCGACCCCCTCGACGACGCCCTGCTTCAGGACGCCCTGTCGCGCGAGGCGCTGCACGACCTTCTGGAGCAGCAGCACTGGCGGCTGGCGTACTGGAAAACCGCGGGCCGCGAAATCAACTACCGGCGGTTTTTCACGATCAACGACCTGGTGGGGCTCCGCATGGAGGACGAGGAGCTGTTCTGGGGGGCGCACCGCCTGCTCGGCGACCTGCTCGCGAAGGACAGCGTGGACGGCGTCCGCATCGACCACATCGACGGCCTCTTCGACCCGCATCAGTACCTGGACCGCCTGCGCGACCTCGGCGCGCATCACATCTGGGTCGAGAAGATCCTGGCCCCGCGCGAGACCCTGCCAGAGGACTGGCCCGTCGACGGCACCACAGGCTACGACTTTCTGAACGACGCCATGGGCACGCTCGTGAAGAGCGACGGCGAAGAGCCGCTGCGGCGTCTCTATCAGCGCCAGGTGCCGGACGCCCCCTCGTACGCCGACACGGTCTACCGCAGCAAGAAGCTCATCATCGGGCAGACGCTGTCGAGCGAGCTGGCGCGCCTGGCCTACGAACTCGACCGCCTGTCGGAGGCCGACTACCACACGCGCGACGTGACGCTGGCGGCGCTCCGCGAGGCGCTCGCGGAGGTGGTGGCGGCGTTCGACCGGTACCGCACCTACCTTCCGCACGGGGACGGCGAAACGCGCGAGGTCGTCGAAGAGGCCATCCACCGGGCCCAGCAGCACAAAGCCACGGCCGAGCCCACCGTCTTCCGCTTCGTGGCGCAGGCCATCCTCGGGGAGCTGCGCGACGACCTCCGGGAGGCACAGCGCGCTTGGGTCGGGCGCCTGCAGCAGTACACCGGACCCGTCGCGGCGAAGGGCGTCGAGGACACGGCGTTCTACCGGCACGTTCCCCTCGCCGCGCTGAACGAGGTCGGCGGCGAGCCGGATGCCTTTGGCACACACGACCACGCCTTCCACGCCCGCAACCGATTTCGGGCGCGCAACTACCCGCACGCGCTGATCACCACCGCCACGCACGACCACAAGCGGGGCGCCGATACGCGCATGCGCGGCATTGCGCTCGCCGAAATCCCCGACCGCTGGGCCGACGCAGTGCAAGCGCTGGACGCCATCGGCGACATGTACCGCGGCCCCCACGGTCCCGCGCCGGGCGACGCGTACCTGTTCTACCAGACGCTCGCTGCACTCTGGTGCGACGCCACCGGAGCACCCGCCGAAGAGGCGCGACGCGACGCCCTCGCCGACCGGCTATCGGCCTACATGGAAAAAGCAGCGCGCGAGGCCAAGCAGCAAACGAGCTGGATCAACCCCAATACCGATTACGAGGACGACCTGGAACGCTTTGTCCGTGGCGTCACCACCGACGCGGACACGCCCGACGCGCTGGACGACCTCGGCACGGACCTCGCCCGCGCCGGCTTTGCCAACCGCCTGAGTCAGCTTGTCCTGAAGCTTACGGCCCCCGGCCTGCCCGACGTGTACCGCGGCACCGAAAGCGCCGATCTGACCCTCGTGGATCCCGACAACCGTCGCCCCGTCGACTGGCCCGCCCGGCGTGAGGGGCTGGACGCCCTGGCCTCCGTGCTCGACGCACCCTCGCCCGAGGCCGTGCGCTCCCTCTTCGAGACGCCCTCGCCGAAGGCCTACCTGTACGTGCACGCTCGTCTCCTCCGCTGGCGGCGCGCGCATCCCGACCTCGTGACCGCCTCGGCATACGACGGCCTCGACCTCGATGGGGACGGCGCCGGGGACTGGCTCGCCTTTGTCCGGAGGACCGGCGACGAGGCCTCCCCCGCCGCGGCCCTTCTCGTAGCCGTTCCGCGCCACCCGCTCACGCGCACTTCCGACGCTCCCGCCCGCCTCTGCCTTCCCGATGCCCTACACGACCGGACGTGGACGGACCTGCTGACGAACGAGACGGTTCATGCGGGCACCACGGTTGATCTTGCATCGCGCGTCCCGACCTGGACCGTTCTGTCTGCCTCCGGGCGCGACGACGCATCGTAGCCCGACCGCCGGCGCCC
>CAYFSC010000135.1:4479-8254 GCA_964345695.1 uncultured Rhodothermales bacterium
CGCCGGCGCCCCGTCTCGGCCGGGATTCTCTTCTGTCCAGCCTCTGCCGGAACGGTCGCGTGTTCTCTCCAACAAGTGGATTGCTGCGCTCGTGAACCTCTATGCCGTTCTCATCCTGGTTGCGCTGCTCGTGGAGTACGGGCTCGACCTCGTCGCGAACGTGCTCAACCTGCGCGCCCTTCGGACCGAGGTGCCCGACGCGTTTGCCGACACCTTCGACGAGGACGAGTATGCGGAGGCTCAGGCGTACACCCGCGCTCAGACCCGCTTCGGACTCCTCACGTCCACCTTCCACCTGGCTGTGCTTCTTGCCTTCTGGTTTGCCGGTGGCTTCGAGGGGCTCGACACCGTCGTCCGCAGTTGGGGCTTCGGTGCCATCGGCACAGGCCTTCTCTACATCGGGCTGCTCGTGCTGGCGCGGAGCGTGCTCTCGCTGCCGTTCCAGATCTACGCCACGTTCGTCCTGGAGGAACGGTTCGGCTTCAACCAGACGACGCCCGCCACCTTCGCGTTCGACCTCGTGAAAGGCACCGCCCTGAGCTTTGCCATCGGCGGTCCGCTGTTGGCGGCGGTGCTGTGGTTTTTCGAAACGTCGGGCCCGTACGCGTGGGTCTACGCCTGGGGGGCCGTGACTGCGCTCCTGCTGGTCCTCCAGTTCGCTGCGCCGCGCTACCTGATGCCAATCTTCAACGACTTCGAGCCGCTGGATGACGGGAATCTGCGCGACGCGATCCTGTCGTACGCCGACGCGGTCGACTTCGCGGTGGACGACGTCTACGTCATGGACGGATCGCGCCGCTCCAGCAAGTCGAACGCCTTCTTCACGGGCTTCGGAGCAAACCGGCGGATTGTGCTCTTCGACACGCTCGTCAGCGAGCACACCGTCGACGAGCTGGTGACCGTCGTCGCGCACGAAGTCGGCCACTACAAGAAGAACCACATTCCGCAGCGCATGGCGATCAGCATCCTGCACACCGGCGTGCTCTTTTTGCTGCTGTCCGTCTTTCTGCAGGTGGAGGGCCTGTACGCCGCATTCTACGTCGACCAGATGGCCGTCTACACCGGCATTCTGTTCTTCGGCCTCCTGTACACGCCCGCCGATCTGCTGCTGTCTCTTCCGCTGAACGCCTGGTCGCGCCGGCACGAGTACGAGGCCGATCGCTTCGCGGTGGAAACCACCGGCCGCCCCGACACCTTCATCGGCGCGCTGAAGCAACTGGCCGAGACGAACCTCGCCAACCTGACGCCGCATCCGTTCAAGGTGGCGCTGGAGTACTCGCATCCACCGCTCTTGGATCGCATCCGCGCCATTCGAGCCCACGCCTCCGACGCCCCGGTCCGTCCTGCCGCTCAGGTCCATCGCGCTTAGCACTCCCGGGCTTCTGCCAGTCCTCGAAACCGCCCTCGGCCGTCTTTTCGGGAATCACGCGTCTCCTTCCGGGGTATTTCTTGCGTGCAGACGCCTCGCTCCGCTCAACCAACTACGTTCCCATGGCACATCTTGTCATTCCCGGCGGCAACGGATTCATCGGTTCGCACATCGCTCGCCTCGCGGTCGAGCACGGACACGACGTGACGGCTTTCGGCCGCAGTGGTCCTCCCGACCTCGACCCGGACGCCCATGCCTGGATGCGCGACGTGCACTGGCGCGCGGCTGACGTGTTTGACCTCGACACGTGGCGGGACGCGCTGGCCGACGCCGACGCGGTGGTCCACAGCATTGCCACGATTCGGCAGGATCCGGAGCGCGACATCACCTTCGACCGCGTGAACGCCGAGTCGGCTCTCCTCGCGGCGGAGGCGGCCTCTGAGGCCGGGGTCGAGGCCTTCGTCTTTCTGTCGGTGCGCGACAAGCCGCCGCTCGTCTCCGGACGCTTCATCGCTGCCAAGCGACGGGCCGAGCGCGAGATTCCGCAGGCGCACCCCACCCTCCGATTCGTTTCGCTCCGTCCCAACCTGGTGTTCGGCCCCGGGCGACGGGGCTCCGGCACGCTGGCCGCGCTCCTGGAAACAGCCCAGCCGTGGACGCGCTTCAGCTATGCCGCACCGTCGGGGCGCCCCCTCCCCGTCGAGCTGGTCGCCGCAGCCGCCGTTCACGCTGCCGTCACGCCGTCGGTCGAGGGGACGCTGTCGGTTCCTCAGATTGACGAGTTTGGACGCACGAGCGGGCTTATCGGGATGGACGAGCTGTCTGAACCCTCGCTCGCCCCGCTTCTCCTTGGGCTCGGCGGAGCCGCATTCGGCGGGTGGCTGCTGCGCAAAGCCTTCCGCTCCTGAGCATCCGTCGGGCCGCTGGGCCCGTAACTACAGAAACAGCGAGCCCATGTAGCCGGCATACACGAACAGCAGAACGCCCCCCTCCCAGCGGCTCAGTGTGAACCCGCTGCGCATCATGGGGAGCAGGGCCACAGCAAGCCCAATCATGACGGCCAGGTCCACCGCCCGCAGAGCATCGGTCGGCAGCGGACGCACGAGAACCGTGACACCGAGGATGGCCAGGATGTTGAAAATGCTCGATCCCACGGCGTTGCCCACGGCGATGTCGCCCTCGCCCCGGTAGGCCGCTGTCACCGACGTGGCCATTTCCGGGAGGCTCGTCCCGATCGCCACCACGGTTAGGCCCACCACCACCTGACTGACGCCCACCGCCGTGGCGATGATGACCGCCCCATCGACGAGCAGATCAGCCCCGAAGCCGAGGGCGCCTATTCCGCCGACCAGAAGTGCCAGGTCGACCCACAATCGGTGGCGGTTTGGGATGCCCCGGTCGTACTCCTGCTGGATGGAGTCCGGCTCAGAGCGTGCTGCATGGATGCTAAACCACGTGTACGCAAGAATCCCACCTGCGAGGAGACTGCCGTCAAGGCGGCTCAACCGTCCGTCCACGAGCATCCCCCCGAGCACGAGGGAGGCCGCGAGCAAAATGGGCGCATCAATCCGAACGACTTGCGCGTGGACACGCATGGGGTTTAGCATCGCCGCTGCCCCCAGGATGAGCGCCACGTTGCTGATGTTGGACCCGACCACATTCCCGAGCGCCATGGCTCCGTTCCCGCGAACTGCCGCCCCGACGCTGACCATCAGCTCCGGCAGGCTCGTGCCGACGGCCACCACGGTCAGCCCGATGACCAGCGGGGAGACGCCGGCCGCCCGGGCCAGCGACGACGCTCCACGAACGAGCCCCTCCGCCCCGACAGCCAGCAAGACCAGTCCCGAAACGATGAACAACAGCGACGGGACCATGAAACAGAGACTGCCAGAATCACGAGGAGGAGAATACGGAGGACAGCGGGGACTCGCCCAAGTCTTACAGGCCCGACGAGCCGTGCAGTCCGGATGCAGAGTTCAGCGTCGGCGGCGCCAAACGCAAAGATATCTCCCAGGCGCCGCGCAGGGCACCGAGAGGCATTTGGATCGGACAGTCCCCGTGTTCAGCGTGTGCTGAGCGGATAGGGGACGAGGAATGGCCCGGGGGAACCCAGTCCTCGCCCGCGCGCACGGACCGTCCCGGCGCCCCGAGGCGCATCTCACGCGGTGGGTGCCGGGAACGAGTTGCCTTTGGCGCGCGGTCGGGGCTGGCTCAATGCACCCGTTCGCGCCCTCCATTCCCGCGGGAATATGGCATCTGTCACGGTCCGATGCCGCACCTTGCGTGTTGACGCGAGCGGCTGGATCCCTGCTCGAATCCGTGCTTCCCACCAGGGAACGCGGCCCTTTGTTTCCGCCGACGTAGAACGCCCGCTCTTGCTCGTTTGCGCCCGTCCCGGCGCGCCTG
>CAYFSC010000136.1:0-2219 GCA_964345695.1 uncultured Rhodothermales bacterium
CGACCGCATGGACCGAACCACCGTCCGCGTTTACAAGCGCGGCGAGGAGCCGAGCGACGTGGACTACTGGCGCTCGCGACCGCTGGGCGAACGGTTACGTGCCATCGAGCAGATCCGACGCGAACACCACGGCTGGACCGATGAATCTCAACCCCGACTTCAGAGAGTGTATCGCATTGTTGAACGCACATGACGTGCGGTACCTCGTGGTCGGCGGCTACGCCGTGGGGATACACGGACGCCCGCGATACACGAAGGATCTGGACATCTGGATCGACCGCAGTCCGGAGAACGCGGAACGTGTGCTCGACGCGCTGGACGCGTTCGGATTCGGCGACATCGGACTGTCGGTCGACGACCTTACGGATCCGGATTCCATCGTCCAGCTGGGACGGGCTCCCAACCGGATTGACCTCCTCACGCAGCTCTCGGGCGTGGAATTTGACGCGTGCTATCCCAACCGCGTCGTCGACCAGTCTGACGGTACGACGGTGCAGTACATCGGCCTGGATGATCTCATGGCGAATAAGCGTGCGCTGGGTCGTCTTCGGGACCTCGGAGATGTGGAAGATCTCGGCGGCGACGTGCCGGACCCGGACGCTTGATTGGATCCGCCGTAACGACGCTGCGATTCCTGCCCGTCGCCCGAACCCAACGGTTGTCAGCGCCGGTATCGGCGATCCACGCGTTGCTTGTAGGATCGATCGTCCACCATGGATCGCCCCGTTCAGGTCGTCTGGTTCAAGCGCGATTTGCGCGTCCGCGACCATCGTCCGCTCGCCGACGCCGCGCAGCGCGGCCCGGTGCTGCCGCTGTACGTCGCCGAGCCGTCGGTCGTTGGGGCGCCCGACTTCGCGCCGCGGCACTGGACGCTGATCCGCGAGAGCCTGATCGAGCTCCGTAAGCAACTGGCCGACCTGGGGCAGCCGCTCGTCGTCCGCGTCGGCGCCATGCCCGACGTGCTGGCTGCGCTCCACGATCGGGTCGGCGCCCTACGGCTCTGGGCGCACGAGGAAACCGGAAACGGCGTGACGTTCGACCGCGACACGCGCGTCCGCCGCTGGTGCCGCACACACGACGTGCCGTTTACGGAGCGTCCACACATGGGCGTCGTCCGCCCGCTGCCGGACCGCGACGGGTGGGCGGACCGCTGGGAGGATCAGATGACGCAGCCGCTCACCGATCCGCCGGGCACACTCGCCCCTGTCGACGTCGATCCAGGACCGATTCCCACGCACGCCGCCCTCGACCTGGCCCCGTGCACCGCGGCGCTGCAGGAGGCCGGCTCATCGGCGGCGCACACCGTGCTCGATCGGTTTCTCTTCCAGCGCGGGCGGACGTACCGCGGCGACATGTCGAGTCCGCTGACGGCCCAGCGCAGCTGTTCGCGCATCTCGATCCACCTGGCGTACGGCACCATCAGCATGCGCGAGGTGGTGCACGCCCTCCGCGAGCGGAAGCACGAGCTGGCAGCGATCGATCACGCGGATGCCGGGCAGTGGCGGCAGTCCCTGAGCATGTTCGACAGCCGCCTCCACTGGCACAGCCACTTCATGCAGAAACTGGAGGATGCGCCGCGCATCGAGCACGAGAGCTTCATCCCCGCGTTTGACGATCTCCGTGCCGACGAATTCGACCCGGACCTGTTCGATGCCTGGAAACACGGGCAGACCGGCTTCCCGATGGTAGACGCCTGCATGCGCTGCCTCCGCACCACCGGCTGGCTCAACTTCCGGATGCGGGCGATGCTCTGCTCCTTCGCCGCGTACGACTGCTGGCTCGACTGGCGCCGCTTCGCGCCGTTCTACGCGCGCATGATGGCGGACTACGAGCCCGGCATCCACTATCCGCAGGTGCAGATGCAATCCGGCACTACCGGCATCAACGCGGTGCGCATCTACAACCCCGTCAAACAGGGCAAGGACCACGACCCTGAGGGCACCTTCATCCAGCGCTGGGTGCCCGAACTGCGCGGCATCGACAACGCCGCGAGCATCCACGAGCCGTGGACGATGTCGCCGATCGAAGCGCAGGCCGCCGGATGCGTCGTGGGCCGCGACTACCCCGAGCGCGTCGTGGATCACAATGCGGCCTACCACCACGCCAACGACCGCATCTGGAATCTCCGCAAGCAGCCCGAGATTCAGGCGCAGAAGGAGGTGATTCTGGAGCGGCACGGCAGCCGGCGGTAGGACCGACTCCGCAAGCGTCGTTGGGGG
>CAYFSC010000136.1:2319-8197 GCA_964345695.1 uncultured Rhodothermales bacterium
TCACTCGGGCTCTGGGGGTCAGTGAGCGTACCCTCCAGCGTCGGAAGGAACAGGGACATCTCAGCGCCACGGAATCCGACTCATCGAGACCGGTGGAATCGCCTCCCGTCCATACGCCCTCTCGCCTACGCGCCCGCACGTGCCCCCCGAGATTGACCCGCGTCTCACCTGATTTTATGCGTCGCGTGCGTACATTGGAGAGCAACGTTTCCTGTTCCTCCGCGCGCACATCGCGCCCTGCCATGTCGTTTCTGTCTCCTGCCGCTCCCCTCTTGCGCTACACGACCGGCCTTCTCATTCTGCTCATCGGCCTCGCGGCGTGCAGCAGCGAACCCCGGGCGCCGGAGCAGGTCGGCGTCGAAACCGTGTCGCTCGACGCGCCCGCCGACGCCCGCAGCTATGTGCCCACGCTCGACGGCCCGCTCCGCATCCTGAGCGCCACGCCGAGCGGCACGATGCAGGCGATGCCAGAGCGCCAGCCGATCACCGTCACGTTCAGCCGGCCGATGGTGCCGCTGGGCGACGCCCCGACGCCGTCGCCTGACGTCCTCACGACCGATCCGCCGCTCGACGGCGCCCTCCGCTGGGAAGGGACGCAGACGCTCGTCTTCACGCCCGGCTCCACGCTGCCCCCGGCCACGCCGTACGCCGTCACGCTGCGTCCTACGCTCGGGAGCCAGCAGGGCGACTCGCTCGACGCCCCGTTCACGTGGACGTTCGAGACCCCGCGCCCACAGCTCGTCCGCTCCACCCCCGAGCGCGGCGCCCGGTTCGTCGCGCCGGAGCAGGACCTCGTGCTGCTCCTCAACCAGCGCGTACAGGCCGATGCGGCGCAGGACTTCCTCACGCTCCGCCGCGCGCCCGACGAGGGCACGCCGACGTCGGTGCCGTTCGATGTCCAGAACGACGGCGACAGCACGCTCGTCGTGTCGCCTGCCGAGCCGCTCGCGGTGGACACGCCGCATGAGCTCACCCTGCAGCAGGGACTGCCGAGCGCGCAGGGGCCGCTGGGCATGGCGGAAGCCACCGCCGTGCCGTTCCGCACGTACGGACCGCTCCGGCTCACGGAGGTCACCCAGCCGCGGCGCTACCAGACGCAGGAGCCATTCGATCCGGCGCGCGGGGTCACGCTCACCCTCAGCACGCCTGTTCAGTTTGCCGACCTGCGGCAGGCTGTTTCCTTCGACCCGTCCGTCGAGTGGCCTGCGGGCGTCGAGGCGCGCGACGACAACGTGAGCCCCTCCCACACGCTGCCGGTCACGCTCGCGCCCGAGACGCGCTACACCGTCACAGTGCAAGGACTGACGGATCCATTCGGGCAGACGCTCGACCGTGCCGAGCAGTCCTTCCAGACGCGGGCGTTCGAGCCGTCGTTCTCGATGAAACGCGGCCTGATGGTGCTCGAAGCCCGCCAGCAGCCTGTCGTCCCCGTGCGCGCCGTCAACGTCGACGCCGTGCAGGTGGGTCTGGAGCACCTGCCGCCGGATGCCATCGTGCCCGCGCTGCGCACCTACGACCCAGGCCACTACTACGGGCGCTCGGCGCCGGGACAGCCGGAACGCGAGCCGGTGTCGGCCGACCGAACGGTCGACCTCGGCCTGGAGCGCAATCGCCCGGGCGTGACCTCGCTGTCGCTCGATTCCGCCCTCGTGAACGGAACCGGCGTCGTGGGTCTTCGTGTGCGGCCTCCGGCTTCGGCCGACCAGGAGCGCGACGACCTCCGTGCCCTCGCACAGGTGACGCGGCTCGGCCTCACCGGCAAGTTCAGCCCGCATCAGAACCTGATTGTCGTCACCGAGCTGGCCACGGGCGAGCCGGTGGAGGGCGCCTCCGTCACGATCCGCGACGCGTCGAACACGGTGCAGTGGAGCGGAACGACGGACGACGCAGGCCGCGCGCAAACGCCGGGATGGGCCGACCTCGGTCTCGCGTCGCCGGACCGGTGGCGTGCGCCCGCCCAGTACGCCATCGTGGAGCACGAGGGCGACGTGGCCTTCACGAGCAGCCTCTTCAACGAAGGCCTGGAGCCGTACCGGTTCGACGTCAATTACGACTGGAACCCGCAGCCACGCACGCAGACGGGCTCCATCTTCACCGACCGTGGCCTCTACCAGACCGGCGAGACGGTCCACCTGAAGGGCATCCTCCGCACGAAGACGGATGCCGACTGGCAGTCCATCCGCGACAGCGTGCGCCTCGTGATCCACGACTCTCGCGACGAACTCGTGTTCGACGAGCGGGTCCAGCCCAGCGATCTCGGCACGTTCGACACTGCCTGGACCGCACCTGACGACGCCGCGCAGGGCCCGTACACCGCCCGCGTTGGTCTGACGAACGACACGACGCTCACCGCCGAGCGCACGTGGCAGCGCGAGGGCATTGCCACCGGCACGTTCCGCGTCGACGCGTTCCGACGGGCCACCTTCTCCGTCGACGCCCGCACGGCGGCCGACAGCTACGTGGCAGGCGATTTCTTCGAGGGCACGATCTCGGCGCGCTACCTCTTCGGTGCACAGATGGCGGGGCAGCCCGTCCAGTACCAGCTGGAGCAGCGCTCCGGGTCGTACACGCCACCCGGCTACGACGGCTACCGGTTCGGCACGGTGGACGGCCGCGTCTACGAGACGCTCGCCCGCGGCGACACGGTGCTCGACGAAAACAGCACGGCCCAGCTCCGCACGCAGCTTCCCGGCAACGCCGAGGGCACCGCCACGACGCTGAACTTCAGCGGGACGGTCACGAGCCCGTCGCGGCAGACCGTCTCCGCACGCACCTCCGTCCCGCTCCATCCGGGTCTCTTCTACGTCGGCCTGAAGCCGAGCACCACATTTCTCGACCTGAGCGAGACGAAGACGCTCCCCGTCGATGCCATGACGGTCGACCCGAACGGGGCATCCGTCGGGGGGAAGTCGATGACGGTCGAGCTCGTGCGCGAGCAGTGGAACAGCGTGCGCGAGGTGGGAGCCGACGGACGTCTCCGCTGGCGCAGCGAACGGACGGAAACGGTCGTCGCGACGAAGGACATCACGACAGAGCGCGGCGCGGCGACGCGTCTGCAGATGCCGGTCGAGCAGGGCGGGCGGTACGTCGTGCGCGCCACCGCGACGGATGTACGCGGCAACACGATCCGCTCCGAAGCCTACCTGTACGCCTCCGGCCCGGGCTACGTGGCGTGGCAGCGCGAAGACGACGACCGCATCGATCTCGTTCCGGAACGCACGAACTATGCCCCTGGCGAGACGGCGCGCATCATGGTGCCCTCGCCCTACGAGGACGCCACCGCGCTCATCACCGTCGAGCGCGAGGGCATCCTGTCGAGCCGCGTCACCACCCTCACCGGCAGCACGCCGCAGATCGAGATTCCGCTGGCGGAGCGGCACATGCCGAACGCGTTCGTGAGCGTGATGCTGTGGAAGGGTCGCACGGCCGCGCCGGAGGGCAGCGGCGATCCCGGCGCGCCCGGCTTCAAGATGGGGGTCGCGGAGCTCCGGGTGGATGCCGGGCGGCGCCATCTGCGGGTGGAGGTCACGCCCGATCAGGAGGCGTATCGGCCCGGTGAGACGGCGACGGTCGACGTGCAGCTGCGCACCGCCGAGGGCGATGGCGTGCCCGGCGAGATCGCCTTCAGCGCGGCGGACGCGGGCGTGCTCAACCTCATCGGCTACCGCCTGCCCGACCCATTCGACACGTTCTACGGTCCGCGTCCACTGGGCGTCACGACCACGGAGACACGCGCCAACCTCATTGAGCAGCGCAACTTCGGGCAGAAGGAGGAAAACCTCGGTGGAGGCGGCGGGCAGACCGACTTCATGCTGCGAACCGACTTCCGTCCGCTCGCGCACTGGGCGCCCGCTGTCCGCACCGACGCGAACGGCCACGCCGAGGTCACCTTCGACCTGCCCGAAAGCCTGACCACGTTTCGCCTGATGGCCACGGCGCTGACGGCCGATCACGAGTTCGGCGCCGCCTCGACGGACGTCACCGTGACCCAGCCCCTCGTGATGACCCCCGCCCTGCCCCGCTTCGCGCGGATGGGCGACACGTTCGAGGCCGGCGTGCTCGTCAGCAACCGCACCGGTTCGGACGGCACCGCTACGGTCACGGCCGAAGCCGACGGACTCACCCTGCGCGGCGCGGACACACAGGAGATCGAGATTCCCGACGGTGGGACCAAGGAGGTGCGCTTCGACTGGGCGGCCCCGGCTCCCGATACCGCCACGGTCCGCTTCCGCGCCACGCTCGGCCGCCAGCAGGACGCCCTCCAGACGACGCTCCCCGTCCAGCGTCCGACGACGAAGCAGGTTTCCGCCACACTGGCCTCGACCGAACGCCGCGCCCAGGAGTCCCTCCGCGTGCCGGCCGACCGGGTGTCCGACCTCGGGCAGTTTGACGTCCGGCTCGCGAGTTCAGCCCTCGTTGGACTCGACGGCGCCACCCAGTACCTCTTCGAGTACCCGTATGGTTGCATCGAGCAGCGGACCTCGCGCATCCGCCCTGTGCTCGTCGCGAGCAGTGTGCTCGACGCGTTCGAACTGACCGTCTTCGACCAGGGCCGGAGGCAGGTCGTGCAGGACTGGATGGCGTCGCTGGACGACTACTGGACGGGCGACGGCTTCGCGATGTGGGACGGCAGCGCGCGCGCCAACCCGTACGTGAGCGCCTACGTCGTGCTCGCCCTCGCCGAGGCGCGGGCTGCCGGGTACCGCGTGCCGGACCTCACCTCGGAGGCCGTCGACGCGCTGGCGCGGCGGGTTCGCAACCGCAGCAACCGGCCCAATTTTTACGACGCCGACGTATGGACCGAAACGCGCGCCTTCATGCTCTACGCCCTGGCACGCCACGGCCGTGTGCTGGAGAGCGAGATCGACGCGCTCGCGAGCAATCCGCCGGAGAGCGCCGAAGCGCTGAGTGATCTGCTCCGCACCGTCACGGCCGTGAATCAACCCTCTCTTAGTCGCTACGAAGCCCCTCTCGCCGAGCAGCTTCGGCAGCGGATCCGCGTGGAGGGCACGTCCGCGTATCTGACGGTGCCCGACGACGAGAGTCGAGGGTGGATCTTCAGCAGCACGACGCGCGCGACGGCGTTCGGGCTCACGGCGCTCATCGAGGCCGACCCGTCCGAGGACTTCCAGCCTCTCGCCCAGCGGATGGTGCGCTACCTCATGAATCAGCGCCGGGGCGGACACTGGGCGTCGACGCAGGACAATGCCGCTGTGGTGGACGCCTTCCGCGCCTACTTCGACGCGTACGAGACGGTCACGCCTGACTTCAGTGCAGAGGTGCAGATCGCCGGACGGCAGATTCTGCAGGAGTCGTTTCGGCAGCGCACGCTGGGCACGGCGGACGTGTCGGTGCCGGCCCGCGATCTGCCTGGAGGCCGCACGCTCCCGATCGACATCGAGACCTCCGGAGCCGGCACGGCCTACTATTCGCTGCGCCTCACGACCTTCACCACGGCGCCGCAGCCCGCACGCACGCAGGGCCTGAGCGTCGAGCGCCGCATCCAACCGCTGAACGACCGCGGGGAACCCGTCGGTGACGCGATGGCGACGGGCGACCGCACGATCACGCTGCAATCCGGCGACCTCGTGCGCGTCACGCTCCGCCTCACGAGTCCGGCGGACCGCAACTACGTGGCCGTCGACGACGCACTGCCGGCGGGATTGGACGTCATCAACGCCGCGTTCGCCACATCCGATCAAGACGTGTTGCAGGACGCCGAGGCCGGACAATCCCAGTGGTGGGGCTCCTTCAACCACACCGAGATCCAGGACGACCGTGTTCTGCTCTTTGCCGACGACCTGCGCCAAGGCGAGCACACCTACACCTATGTCGCCCGTGCCACCACAGCCGGCACGTTCGGCCATCCGCCCGCCAC
>CAYFSC010000137.1:0-8195 GCA_964345695.1 uncultured Rhodothermales bacterium
GGCTTTCTGACGCTGGTGACCCCGCACACGCGGGGATAGACCCCCATGCCGAACACCGCATTCGACCCCATTCGGGGTGACCCCGCACACGCGGGGATAGACCGCGGACGCACAAGATGGACGAGGAGACCTACGAGGTGACCCCGCACACGCGGGGATAGACCGTTTGCAAACGATGACATCATGGACGCCGCGCTGGTGACCCCGCACACGCGGGGATAGACCCGTCAAAACGACTGCCGGTTCTTTGTCAAGTTTGGTGACCCCGTACATGAAGGATCGATTCTTAGCTCCATGATACAATGATGTCAGGGTAGGGTATTAGCCTGCGTCGATGCGAGTCCTTCTTGCGGCATTTCGTCCGCGTCTGCTTGACGTCCCCGTCCTCGCTGCAGTTCTCGACATCCACCTGGTCCTATCGCTTCTTCGAACTCTGCGATTGACTCGGTCAATTGCTGGGCCAAACTCCATCGCAATGATGACGGAGTCGTCACGAGTTGGCATCCGCTCGTCGCGCACTCCGCCGATGTCGCCGTCGTGTTTGAGCTCCTTCTGCGGCACACGGCCCTCGGTGACCGCATGGCGCGTCTTCTGGGCCAAGACGCGCTCCCTGAGACCCTGCTCCAGCGGATGTGCGTGCTGGCTGTGCTCCACGATGCTGGCAAGACAAGCCAGGGCTTCCAGAACAGGGCGTTCGGCGAACGTCCGACGGCCGGGCACGTGAGCTCCATGGTGGGCCTGCTGGCGACAAACGAAAAACGACAGGCGCTTGCCCGGCATCTCGATCTGCAGCAGATGGTCCCGTGGTTCGATCCGCCCAACGCCATCCTCAGCTGGCTGCAGACCACCTGGAGCCACCACGGCCATCCCGTTTCGCCCGAGGTGCCCGACAAAGGGATCTGGACGCCTCGGGCCCACGAGCGTCTGTCGGCCGTGGGCGACTGGGCCCGAGAGTGGTACCCGGGGGCGTTTGATGGTGTGGCTCCGGCGCTTCCCGCACCGCGCGTGCAACATCTCTTCAACGGCGCGCTCACGCTTGCAGACTGGATTGGCTCGGACACGGACCTGTTTCCGATGAGGCCGCGGTGCACCGATGCGGGGGCGGCTTACGACCAAGCTCAAGATCGGGCCCGTGGGGCGATCCGGAAATTGAACCTGACGCCGACCCGCGAGCTGGACACGGCGCTGTCTACCATTCTGGGAGGGCACGAGCCCTACGACATTCAGACGGCCATTCAGGAGCTCCCGGTGCACCCCAAGGGAACGCTCACTGTGGTCGAGTCGGCCACCGGGTCGGGCAAGACGGAAGGGGCTCTCGGTCGCTTCGCGCACCTATTGGCCGAGGGCCTCGTGGACAGCATGTATTTTGCGCTTCCCACGCGGTCGGCCGCCACGCAGCTCCACGACCGCGTGAAGGGGGTTCGCGATCGGATGTTTGGCGAGGAGGGACCGCCCGTCCACCTGGCCGTGCCGGGCTACCTGCGCGCCGACGACGCGGAGGGTACGCGGTTCGGGTGGTCGGTGCGGTGGGACGAAGACATCGGACAGCGGGGCTGGGCCGCGGAGTCGAGCAAGCGGTACATGGCCTCGCCGATCGCTGTCGGCACAATCGACCAGGTCCTCCTCTCGGTCCTGCGCACAAAGCACGCCCACTTGCGGGCGGCGGGCCTCGCACGCAGCTTCCTCGTGGTCGACGAGGTCCACGCTTCCAGCGTCTACATGAATGAGCTGCTCCAGCGGGTACTGTCCGTACACAAATCGATGGGCGGCCATGCCCTCTTGATGTCCGCCACGCTCGGGTCGAGCGCCCGCGCCGTGTTCACCGGCGCGGAGGCCCCGGACTTCGACGATGCGAGCACGCAGCCCTACCCACGGGTGAGCCACGTGAACGGCCCGGCCCCCATCGACCCGATCGACGCCGACGCACCGGGCGACGACAAAACGGTGTCGATCGAGCTGGTGGGGCAGATGGAGAATGCTGCGTCTGTTGCCCAGCGCGCCCAGGCTGCCGCCGAGAACGGCGCGTGCGTGCTCGTCATCCGCAACACGGTGGCGGCGTGCCAAGACGTCTTCGAAGAACTCGACGACACGTATGCCCTGCGCGTCCCTGCGGACATCGGGGAGAAGAACGCGACGCGAATGCCCCATCACTCGCGCTACTGCGCGGCCGATCGGAACCAGTTGGATGGGGCCATCGAGCATTTCTTTGGCAAGCACGAAGAGGAAACGCCCGAGGGGACGCGGATTGTGCGGAAGGAGGAGAAAGGCATCATCGCCGTGGCCACCCAAACCGTCGAGCAGTCGCTCGACATCGACGCCGACCTGCTTATCACCGATCTATGCCCGATGGACGTGCTTCTGCAGCGCATCGGGCGGCTGCACCGGCACAACCGCGACACCCGGCCCGAGGGCTACGACACGCCCCAGTGCGTTGTCCTCACGCCCGAGGATCGTGATCTCACAGGTTCTCTGTCGGAGAGCTCCGGCCGCGGCTACCCCGGGCCCGGTCTCGGCTCGGTGTACGGCGACCTGCGGATCATCGAGGCCACGTGGCGCGCGCTCGAGGACCGGATCGACAACGGCAATACGATCGATATTCCGTCGGATAATCGGACGCTTGTCGAGGAGGCCACGCATCCGTCGATCATCGACGGCATCGAAGCAGAAGGGGTCTGGGCGACCCACGCGCAGCGGGTCCGCGAGCTGGCCCGCTCCGAAACCCTCGAGGCGCGCAACAACCTGGTCGACCACGGCGAGCGCTTTACGTCCGACGCCAACCAGTTTCCAGAGCGCCGCCTCAAGACGCGCCTCGGCGACGAGGGAATCGTGGTCGATCTGCCGACGGCCGTCACAACGCCGTTGGACAACACCGTCCACGAGTTGACCCTATCGCCCTATCTTTTCGACGAGCGACCGGACAACGGGACGGCCCGCGAGGCCACCGACACATCCAACGGCTTCACTTTCGCTTTTGCGGGGGTAGACTTTACTTACACGCGGCTCGGCATTCAACAGGCATAATCCCATTATGAATCTGCTTGAGGACTCCGTACTTACCGTACGCACATCCACCGGACACGAAAGGTGCAGCCTCCCGCGCATCTACCATCTCCTGCAGAACGACGAGGTTGAGGGGTTCAGCAAGCTACAGGCTCATCAGAAGCAGGCGTGGCACTGCTTTCTCGCTCAACTCGGTGCGATTGCAACCGAGGACCGGGCGATGCCTGCATCGGAAGAGGAATGGCGAGCGGCGTTGCTGGACGGTACCGAGCGGGCCGCCTGGAGCCTGCACACGGCCAACCTGAACAAACCGGCCTTCATGCAGCCGCCGGTCTCCGAAGAGACGCTGGACGATTTCAGCGAGATTCACCCGACGGAGTACGACGTCCCGGTGCTTTCGAAGAGTCACGCGCTGAAGCTCCACCGGATGCACGATCCAGATCCGGAGCACTGGGTGTATCTGCTCGTCAACGTGCAGACGACTGGTTTCTACTCGCCGGGCGGCCGCCGAGCCTCACGCATGAACGGCAGCTACGCAAGCCGCCCCTTCTACGGTCTCACGCCCAGCCTTCGCCTGGGACCGTGGATCATGCACGACATCGACGTCCTCACGACCCACGTCGGCGACATCGAAGAGCGGTATGGTTTCAAACGATCCGTGACGCCGCTTCTCTGGACCGAGCCTTGGGACGGAACCAGGAGCTTTGATCTGACCGAGCTCCACCCGCTGTACATCGACTGTGCGCGTCGCATCCGAAAGGGCGACACGTGGATGAAGAAAACCACCAGCACCGAGCGGGTCACCGGTGACATCAACGGGCAGACCGGCGATCCGTGGGCCCCGGTGGACACGACCGAGGACAAGGTTTTGAATCCAAGACGCGCGGCGTTCGAGTATCGGCAGCTGGCGCGCATCCTCTTCAGCGGCGACTACCGGCGCCCCATCAGCTTCCGCGGACCCACAGACGGGTACGTGGTCTGCCGCGCCGTGACGGGCGAGCAGGGCGGGCGCGTGCACAATCTTCAACGCGTGATCCCGTTCTCGAATGCCGAGTCGGACCTCCCGTTTTCGACGCCCGACGAGTCGCAGGTCGCCGAAGAAGCGCAGTCACGCGTCCAGAAGGCCGAGACCGCGGCTGAGATTTTCTCGCATGCGCTGTATCTGCTTCTCAAGGACGACCGGGACGACGGCAAGACCGAACGCGTCCCGGACCTCCTGCAAGACGGCAGGAACCGTCAGATGCGCGCCTTCCACGAGCGAGTCGATCAGCACTTCTTCGATCGTCTGTTCAGGGCACCCGATCTCAGCGACGAGGAGCGCAGTACCTTCTGGGAAACGACCCTCGTCCGCGCGCTGAAGGAGCAGATGGCCGAAGCCGTTGCGCTGGGCCCCGACAAGAACTACTGGGAGCGGCGAGCCCGCGCGCAGTCGACGTTCGACGACCGCATCAAATCCACGTTCACCTACGCTACGCCCATCGCATCGACTCACGATCATGTCGACTCCAAGCACGACGACGAACGACACGTGGCAGAACCTGACGCACGGGCTGTCGCAGATGTACAATAGCTTCAGCCGCGGCGACCAGGCCGAGCTGCGCCGCGGCCGCCCGTCCGAGCCGTTCTGGCGGCTTCTCAGTCACATCCGGAAGGAAGATGTGCCGCCCGATGCGCTGCGAAAATGGCGGCTCCTGGTGCAGCTTGTGGCCATCGGCGGTTACTCGAGCACGCCGTTCGGCCTCGCTTTGAAGCAGGCCAACTATTCCGAGGCCCGCCTGCAGCGGCTCCTTGAGGCCGACGACGACCAGCTCCCCGGCATTCTCCGGCGCACGGCCAAGCAGCTGCGCAGTGCCAAGGAGCCGGCAAACTGGAATACCATCCGGCGGCTGCTCTTCTACGGTGAGGGTGAGGCGGAACGCGTCCGCCTGCAGATCGCCCAGGAGTACTACACCTACACGTCCACCGATTCCTCGAACCAAGACGGCAATTCCGATGAGTAAATTTCTGCAGTTTCACACGCTCACGTCCTATCCCGGCACGCTCTTGAACCGGGACGACGCGGGCTTTGCCAAGACCCTTCCGTTCGGCAACGCGAAGCGGACCCGCATCTCCTCCCAGTGCCTGAAATACCACTGGCGGAACTACAGCGGCAAGCACGCGATCCGCGACGCGGGCGACATGGCGATCCGCTCCCGTCGCACCTTTCGGAAAAAGATTGCCGAGGAACTCACCGACGACTATCCGGAGCGCCTGACGGCCACCGTGACGTACGTCGTCTCGAAGATGGTGCTAAGTGGCGAGACGACGAAGAGCAAGATGACGGGGAACGCGAAAGAGGTCCTGGGGGAGGACGATCCTCTGGGAGCAACCAACCTCGACCAGATTGTCGTGCTGGGGATCCCAGAGGTTGACTACCTTCGATCCGTGGTCCGCGACGCCCTTGAGGAGATCAAGGAGGCCGACTACGATCCGGAGAGTAATCCCCAGACCGCAACGGCGATCTACGACGCGCTAAATGACAACGATCTGCAGAGCAACCTGCGCGGCATGGGCAACGCTATGGGCCTCGACGCGGCGATGCACGGCCGTATGGTTACCAGCGACATCTTGGCGAAGGGCGATGCGGCCGTGCACGTGGCCCACGCGATTACGACGCACGAGCAGCAACGTGAAGACGATTACTTCACGGCCGTCGACCAGCTGAAGGACGAGGGCACCGGCGGAACGGAATCTGGCGCGGCTCTCATTCAGAGCAAGGAATTGACGTCTGGGCTGTTCTACAGCTATGTGGTCGTCGACGTCCCGCTGCTGGTGTCGAACCTGGAAGCCTGTCCGCGCGAGGAGTGGACGGAGGCCGACCTCTCACTTACCACGAATCTGATCAAGCGTTTTCTGAAGACGATGACTACGGTGTCGCCGGGTGCGAAGCTCAGCTCAACCGCGCCATACGCCCGGTCGGAGTTCGTGATGGTCGAAAGCGGCGACGAGCAGCCACGGACGCTCGCCAATGCCTTCAAACAGGCCGTGGAGGGAAAGGATGTCCTCGAGGCCAGCGTGGAGCGTCTGGCGTCGTACACCGACAAGCTCGACAGGATGTACGGGGCACACGAGAACCGCAAGTGCGCCACGATCGCCGACGCGGAGGTTCCCTTTGATTCGGGAAGCATCGACGACATCGCCGATTGGATTCCTAAGCAGATCACCAACTCCGAAAGCGCATGACTATTTCCATTCTCCGGTTCGAAGCGCCGATGATGAGCTTCGGCGCCCCGATCGTCAGCGAGGAAGGAGTCATCCAACCGTATCCAGCCCTGTCGATGATGACGGGACTCCTGGCGAACGCGTTGGGCTATGATCGGCGGGAGGCCAAGCGGCACGAACGGCTGCAGCGCGCGATTTCGTACGCCGTGCGGGAGGATGTCCCGGGCGAGAAGATTGTCGACTATCAAACCGTCGATCTCGGCTCCGATCACATGATGGCTTACGGACGGAAGAAAGACAGCGTCGCCTGGACAACGTGGGGCACGCTCGACCAGCGGGCGGGCAGCTCCTCCTCACGCGGGACGGCCGAGCGAAACCGCGAGTACTGGGCGGATGCGCAGTACGCGATCGCCCTGCACGTGGACACGCTCTCGGCGCAGGACATCCGAGACGCCCTGGTGCGCCCGGAACGGCCCCTTTTCATCGGCCGCCAGTCGTGCCTGCCCGCAGACCGGATCTTTCGGATGACAGTGGAGGCCCCATCCCTCACCGATGCGCTGCAGCTGGACACGACCGTTCCGGACGGGGTGCAGCCGCGGCGGATCTGGCATGAGTCCGATCAGGGCACGCCGGTCACCGATGCCCGCGACTGGACGAATCAAATCCACGTGGGCGAGCGCCGCATCCGCGAGACGGACCTGTAGCTCGATCCGGCATCAACACCGAGGACGGTCGACACCGACGATGGTTCTCCCCTTCACGACGTTGCCCTCGCACTTCTATGGCAGACTCCAACACGAATTCCTTTCACATGGTGCAGCTCTGGCTGGACCCGCAACGCATGGTGCAGCTTGGGAGGATGCTGGGCCTGGATCTCGCCCAGACTGACACCAACTATCTCGTCCATGCGGCACTTGGCGAGCTCTTCGGCGACGCGGCGCCCACGCCCTATTTCGTGGACGATGACCCGCGAACGATCGATGACACCGCGCGCGAGAAGCAGCACGTTCGCGTTCTGGGGTACGCCGGCCTGGATGCCGAGGCGCTTCGCGAAGAAGCAAAGCTCTGTCCGAATCCCACGGTGACGGCGATCTGTGACTGGGACCGGTTTGTCTCGAAGGAAATGCCGACCTCATTTCGTGAGGGACGACGACTCGGGTTCGAGATCCGGGCGTGTCCTGTGGTGCGAAAGGCATCGGCTGGTCAGACCTCCGATGGCACCGAATGGCGCGAAGGACAGGAGCTCGACGCGTTTCTCTCTCGCGTGTGGGAGATCGATGATCCAGATGTCGAGGTCAACCGCGAAGACGTCTACCGCGAGTGGCTGAAACGCCAATTTGAGATTCGCGGCGGCGCGACGCCCAACTCGATTGGGATGACCCGGTTTTCCATCGAACGCATGACCCGACGGACGCAGGGAGACGACCGCGACCAGGTGATCATCAAGCGCCCGGACGTCACGCTCAGAGGCACCCTTGAAGTGACTGACAGCAACAGCTTTACCAGCCTCGTCCGCTCAGGCATCGGTCGGCACAGGACCTTTGGATACGGCATGCTCAAGATTCGCCGTGCGTAGCACAACGTGCCGGTTTGGCAGAGTACGGAGAGCTGTGGACCAGATTGCTCTTTGACATACGAGTGCCCGTGCCATATTTACAGAGGGGTAGCCCCGCACACGCGGGGATAGACCCCATGATATTTCACTCATTCCAGACTTACGAAAGGTAGCCCCGCACACGCGGGGATAGACCCTGGTCCAACGACGGCAATCCCGATTAGGCATGGGTAGCCCCGCACACGCGGGGATAGACCCTGGAACCGGGAGAACGGCCACATCGTCGAGCAGGTAGCCCCGCACACGCGGGGATAGACCCCCGGCGAAGGGCCTGCAGGTCGCCGCGCCGCTGGTAGCCCCGCACACGCGGGGATAGACCCGACCTCACCGAACAAGAAGTCCACCGCTCCACGGTAGCCCCGCACACGCGGGGATAGAC
>CAYFSC010000138.1:0-6218 GCA_964345695.1 uncultured Rhodothermales bacterium
GTCGCGCTGGATCCGGATGTCGCGCAGCAGCTTCAGGCCGAGCACGACGTGGACCCCGACCGCCTCGTCGTGTGGTCCATTGCCGATCCGTACGGCGGGCGCCTGGCCGACTACCGGCTGTGTCTGGAGGCCACCGACGCTGCGCTGCAGACGCTTGACGGGGGAGTGCGGCTCCGGATCGATCGACGGCGCCCCCGTGCGTTTTTACCCGCAGAAATTCCCCTGACGTCCGCCCTATGCTTACCAGGACGGTCGACGACAAGGGAGTCGCCAACACGGGTGAGATGCCCTGGAGCAGAAAGGCGTCGCCCGCTTTCCATTCCCGCCGCATGGACGCATCCCCACCTTCAAGGGGGCGAAGGCGGCGGCTGCCCGGTTGTTTGGACACCCATGTTTGGACACCCACTGCTGGCGGAGGCCCGGCGCATCGAGGTGAATCCCGATGCCCCACAGCTCGATGCCCGTCCTGGCGGCCCTGCGCGACCGGTGATGTGTGAGGGAAAAGATCGTTCGCCCGGCCGTGTGCATTTCCCTCCATTGTTTGCGATGTTGAAGTTTGCGATGTTGAAAGCGCTTTCTACTCTCCCCTCTGCACGTTCTCCGACACGATTACACACGCTTCGGTGGCCATGAGCAAACCCGTATCCGGCATTCACCACGTTACGGCGTATGCACACGATCCCCAGGAGAATCTGGACTTTTATACCGGCGTCCTCGGGCTGCGGCTCGTGAAGCAGACGGTCCTGTTCAACAATCCGTCGGAGGCCTTCAAAGGGCCGACGATGTACCATTTTTACTATGCAGATGAAACGGGCACGCCAGGCTCGGTCATCACCTTCAAGCCGCACCACAGCATCCAGAAGGGGCAGGTCGGGCGTGGGCAGGCCACGGCCACGGCGTTTACGATTCCCGAGGGGGCGGTCGATTACTGGGTGGAACGTCTGTCGGAGGCGAACGCGGCCGTCCTGTATCCGGAAACGGAGCGGTTCGGACGGACCGTCATCCCGTTTCAGGATCACGACGGGCAGCCGCTGGAGCTTATCACGGGAACGTCCGACATCGAACCCTGGGCCGACGGGCCGGTGCCGGCCGAGCATGCCCTGCGCGGCTTCCACGGTGTGACGATCCACCCCGACAATGCCCAGCTCACGGCCGATGTATTGGGGCTGCTTGGCTACGAGCAAGTCGGGCGCCAGCCGACGCCGCAGGACGGCGACTGGACCCGTTTTCGCGCCCCCGGCGCCGAACATGGGCAGTTCATCGATCTCTACAACGAGCCCAACATGCATGAAGGGAGGTGGGGCTACGGGACGGTCCACCACGTGGCTCTTCGAGTGGACGACGACGAGCATCAGCAGGCCGTCCGTGATCGGCTGCTGGATGCCGGGCACGCCCCAACGTCGATGAAAGACCGCAACTACTTTCATTCGATCTACTTCCGGGAGCCGAATGGCGTCAACGTCGAGATCGCCACCGATCCGCCCGGCTTCCTGCACGACGAGCCGGAAGACACGCTCGGGACGCAGCTGCAACTGCCGCCATTTCTTCAGGATCGCCGCGAGGCGGTCGAGGCGCAACTCGCGGACATCAACGTTTAGTGCTCTGTCGCTCGTTATCCTTCGTGTTGAAGCGATCTCACAACCCCTGGCTCGTCGTCCCGACCGAAGCCGAGGGACCTCCCCGAAACCGGCCGACACGCCCGCGGAAATTCCTCCGCGCGGGCCGGGATGACGAGCGTTGAACGGATTTGAGATCGCGATTGCGACCCAAACAGACGAGGTTGACGCAGCACCAGGACGTCCGGCGGAGCGTCACGATCCCTCCTCCGAGGCGGTGAGCTCAAAGATGAGCGGCTCGTCCCGCGAGTCTTCCATCATGAGCGTGCGGGTCAAGGGCGCGTAGCCGGCCTTCGACACGCGGATTGTGTGCTGGCCGACGTGGAGAGTGAGCCGTTGCGGGGTGTAGCCGGCGGTCGAGTCGCCCACCTGAACAACGGCATTCGGAACTGGAGTGCCGTCTGGGGCACGTGCCATGACCGCTACGCTGATCGTTTCAGAGAAGTCGATCACACGCTGGTAGCGCTCGTCGGGGTCAAGCTGCACGGTCTTTTCCCAGCGCCCCAGGTCGGAGACGAGGGCGAGGTCGTGGGTGCCGGGCATGAGAGAGTCCACGACGGCGGTGCTGGCATTGCGGGCGCGCTCCTCGCCGTTGATGATCACGTCGCCCGCAGGAATGGCCTGGAGGGTAACCACGGCAGGGCGGGGCACCAGGTTCGGCGCGACCACGACCGTATCACCGGCCCCCACCTGCACTGTAGTTCGGAACGGACGATGGTCGTTGCGGCGGAGCGTGATCTGCTGCGACCCGACCTCGATCCCGTCTACGGTGATGGGCGTCAGCCCGACGGACCGATCGTTGACCGTCACCGAGGCCTCGCTCGGGCGCGATCGGATGGACACGACACCGGTGCGTACGGCATCGCCGTCGGCAGCACTGCGCGGAGGGGGAGAGGCGGTTGTCTCCGGCGCGGCGTCCTCTGCGTTCTCGGCGAGGGCCGCCGACGTGTCTGGCGGCGGGAGGGCCACCAGCGATGCCACCAGGCGCTCGGACGACGAGACCACCATGGTGGTGTCGACGGGTCGATGCCCGGCCTTGGACAGCCGCACGCCCAGGGACCCAGACGGGACCATTGCCGAGCGGAGCGGGGTGCGCCCCAACGAGTCGCCGTTGATGAACACCGCAGCGCCGTCGGGGTCTGTCATCACCGAAAGCGTCGACAGGGGCGCCGCCCCGGAGGCCGAGGAGACGGTCGGCATCTGCAGGGCCGACCGTACGCCGAGGAACGCGATGGCCAGCAGCAAGACGCCCGCCGCAGCAAGGGCCCCCCACTGCGACGGCGACATGGCCTCCGAGGTCGAGCCCTCGAGAGAGAGGGAAAAGCTGTCGAAGTCGCCGTTCTCCGGGTCGGGAAGCTGCGAGAGCGCATCCCTTGCGCTGCGCGGCCGCTCCTCCGGATCCTTGGCAATGAGTTGCATCACGAAGGCATCGAGCCACGGCGGAATGTCCGACGCATAGGTGGACGGCGGCGGAAACGGCTCCTCGACGATGGCGCGCTGAATGGCGTACTCGCTCGCCGATGCGTCGTACGGAAGACGCCCGGCCAGCATCTCGTAGGCAATCAGTCCCACCGAAAAGAGGTCGCTGGCTGCGTTCACGTTGTGCAGCCCGCGCACCTGCTCGGGCGACATGTACGCGACGGTGCCCATGCGCTGGTGGGTGGACGTGAGCTTGGCGTCGGACGTCACGATCTTGGCGAGGCCGAAGTCGGTGATCGTCGCGTTCCCGTCCGACGCGATAAGGATGTTGCTCGGCTTCAGGTCGCGGTGTAGAACGTCGGCATCATGCGCGTGCCGCACGGCCTGCAGGATTTGCCAGGTCAGCGAGACCGCTTCGTCCGGCGGCAGGGCACCGTTGCGCTGGAGCACTGCTTCGAGCGACGGGCCTTCCACGTACTCCATGACCAGGAACATGGCCGCATCGGTCTCGCGCATGGCGTGGATGCCAACGATGCCGGTGGCGTCCAGCCGGGCCAGCGCCTTGGCCTCCTCTCGAAACCGGGCCACGAAGGTGTCGTCGCTGGCCAGGTGCGGCGCGATGACCTTGACGGCCACGGTCTTTTCGAGCGCCAGATCGGTGGCGCGGTATACGGTGCCCATGCCGCCGCGTCCAATCACGGCGTTCAGGCGGTAGCCGTCCAACGTATCGCCGACCTCGGGCATAGTGGGGGGCGAGGTCGAGAAGATGAGAGGAATGAGGGAACCTACAGCAGCTTCCAGATCCAGTCAACGATGCGCCGGGTCAACGAACTGTAGGGAGGATAGACGTTCTCAATAAGTTTCGATCCGAACGAGCGTGTCAACACGGGGCGTGTGTGCGAAAACTCACGGAATGCATATTCGCCGTGCGTGGCGCCCATCCCGCTGTGCCCGGCTCCGCCAAAGGGAAGGTACGGGTTCATGTAGTGCAGCAGCACGTCGTTCACGCAAGATCCACCCGCGGAGGTCCGCGTCCGCACCGTCTCGGCGGTGGCATCGCTCTTGGTGAACAGGTACAGCGCCAGCGGATTCGGGCGCGCGTTAACGGCGGCCAGGACGTCGTCGAGCGAGCGATAGGCCACCACTGGCAAGATGGGACCGAAGATCTCGTCGCACATGACGTCGGCGGTGTCGGGCACGTCCGTAAGCACCGTCGGGGCGAAGTAGCGGTCCTCCGCGTCGTGTTCGCCACCGGCTGCGACCGTGGCTCCGGCGCTCACGGCATCGTCGAAGAAGCGGCGGACGCGCTGGAAGTGCTTGTCGTTGACGAGCCGGGCATAGTCGGCCGTCGAGCGTCGCGCCTCGGCGGTGTCCCCATAAAACCGGTGGATGGCCGCCCGAAGCTCGCGCACAAAGTCGTCGTGCAGGCGCTCGTGGACGTACACATGATCCGGCGCGATGCACGTTTGCCCCGCATTTGTAAACTTGCCCCACGCCACCTTGGTCGCCGCTGTGCGCACATCGGCGGTGTCGTCCACGATTGTGGGCGACTTGCCGCCGAGCTCCAGCGTGACGGACGTCAGGTGCTCCGCTGCAGCCCGCATTACGATCTTGCCGACCGCCGGGCTGCCGGTAAAGTAAATGTGGTCGAACGGCTTCTGAAGCAGGTGTTGCGCCACCTCCTTGTCGCCCTCTACCAGCGCCACCTCGCGTTCGTCGAACAGCTCGGCGACGATCTCACGCATCACCCGCGACGCGTTCGGGGTGTACTCCGAGGGCTTGAGCACCACGGAGTTGCCAGCTGCTAGCGCCGCGACCAGCGGGCCAAAGGTGAGGTTGAAAGGATAGTTCCACGGCGACACGATGAGCACGACGCCGCGCGACTGGTAGTGGATCTCGGATCGGGTGCCCAGAAGCAGCGGTGGCGTTTTTACCGTCTCTGGCTGCATCCAGGTCTCCAGGTGATCCGTGGCGAACGCCGCCTCGTCAGCCACGGCCTTGACCTCGGTCAGGTCGGTTTCGACCTCGGGCTTCTGGAAGTCGGCGTCCAACGCCGCACGGATCGCCTCGCGACGCGCCACCACGCCCTTGCGCAGCCGGTCGATCTTGGCTTTGCGCTGCGCCGCGTCGGTCTGACGGAGGCTGGGCGCGTGCGCCTTCTGGGCTGCGAAGATCCGGTCGATGCGGGCTTCGGTGGAGGCGGCGGTGCCGTTGGTAGCGACAGACGAGGTCGTAGAAGCCATGGCTCAGTGGCAACGTGGGGAGAAGAACAACATGCTTAAAACCTCGCGCGGAGACGTGAGATCCCAGACCGGTGCGCCGATCGGCGGCAGGGCGCAACGCGCAGACGAATTCGCCGGTGAGAATCCCAACCTCTGGAGGCCGGCCCTCAATCGTGCCCTTTCCCCAACCCGTGACCCTCCGACGCACGAACGGCGTCCTCTGAACGCAAAATGACGGCCTCGATGCCCAAACCATGCGGTTCCCCGACCGTAGGACTCACGCTACGTTTTAACCCGATATCTAGCCCTTCCCAATCCAATCGCGACACCCCATGGATGCACTCTTAATCGTCGATATGCAGAACGACTTCTGCCCCGGCGGCGCGCTGGCCGTGCCGGAGGGCGACGCCATTGTGCCCCAGATCAACGAACTGTCGTCCGCCTTCGACCGCGTTCTGCAGACGCAGGACTGGCATCCGGAAGGCCATCAGTCGTTTGCTTCGTCGCACCCGGACCACGACCCGTACGATGTCATCAAGGTGGACTACGGCGAGCAGGTGCTCTGGCCGGATCATTGTGTGCAGGGCACACGGGGGGCCGAGTTCCATCCGGATCTGAACACTACCCATACCGAGCTCATCATTCGGAAAGGGTTTCGTCCCGAGATCGACTCCTACTCCGCGTTCTATGAGAACGACGGTTCCACGCGAACCGGGCTGGCAGGGTATCTTCGCGAGCGGGGCATCGACACGCTCTACCTTTGCGGGCTCGCGACGGATTTCTGCGTCAAATGGTCGGCCGTCGACGGACGCAAGGAGGGCTTCGACGTGTACGTCATCGAGGATGCCACCCGCGGCATCGACCAGGACGGGTCGCTCGCGCAGGCCTGGGACGAGATGAACGAGTCGGGCGTGCAGGTCATCTCCGCGGAGGCCGCGATGAGCGTTGTGGGTTGAGCGTT
>CAYFSC010000138.1:6318-8193 GCA_964345695.1 uncultured Rhodothermales bacterium
CGCTCACACGCCACGCCGCTCTCACGCAAGACGCACGAGGTGCTTCAAAATCTCGGTCGTCGTCGCGTCCGGGTCGGGTTCGGTCGAGACGCGGATGTGGCGGGCATCCTCCAGGGCTGCGGGCGCTTCGTAGCGCTGCTGGAGCATGGCGAAGTCGTCCAGCCGCGCGTCGGACCCGTGGGCCGTGCCGGTATTGCGCGTGGCGAGGCGCTGCTTGAGGACGTCGTCGGGCGCGGTGCACTCCACGAAGACGTACGGAACGTCGGCCGCGCGGAGACGGGAACGCAGGCGCTCGCGCTCGGCGCGGCGGCTGTAGGTAGCGTCCAGGACCGTCCCGACGCGGCCGGATGTCGCGCGCTCGATGGCGCGATCCCGCAGGGTGGCGTACGTTCGCGCCGTCATGTCCGGCGTGTACAGCTGCTCTCGCGTCTGGGCATCGGTGCGCTGGTCCGCGGGAACGCCGGCGATCGACTTCCGCACGCGGTCGGAGGCGACGTGCTCCCACCCGAGCGCGTCCGCCACGGCGCCCGCCTGCGTGCTTTTGCCGCTGCCGACGGTGCCCATGACCACGGCCACGAGCGGAGCCTCGCCGTTCACGGCGTAGCGAAGTGCCCGCCGGTAGTACGCCTGTGCGGCCGCCCGGCTCTCGTCGCGCTCGTCCGGCGGAAGATCCGCGTCGATCGCTTGCAATCCCTCCACCTTGCCGCGCACATACGCCCGGTACGTTTTGTAGAAGTCGATGAGCGTTGCGAGCGCGGGATCGTCGAGGGCCTCCTGCATGCGATCGACGAAGTGCCGGCCCAGGTCCGAGCGCCCGTGGACGTCGAAGTCCATCGCCAGAAAGGCGATGTCGTTCGCCCAGTCGAGGCGGCGGAGGCGCTCGTTGAACTCGATGCAGTCGTAGATGCACACGCTGTCGTCGGTGAGGTGGACGTGCCCGAGGCGCAGGTCGCCGTGGCCCTCGACGATGAAGCCGCCTGCCCGCCGCCGGTGGAAAAGGGCGGCGTGCTGGTCGAGAAATCGATCGGTGTAGTACCGAAGGGCGTCGTACGTCGGCCGGGGAAGCAGACGCCCGACGAGATCCTGCGTCTGCTCGAAGTTCTCGTCCGTGTTCACCCGAATCCGGTCGATCCAGCCCGCCTCGGCGATGTCGGGCGTCGAGGCGCGCTCCTCGTAAAAGTCCGCGAGATGCTGGACGACGCGATCGACATCCGCCGCATCGAGGCGGTCGTTCTCGGCCCGGTGGTGGAGAAAATTCTCGTGCGGCAGATACCGCATCTTGACGGCGTACTCCACAACCGAAGCGTCCGTCGCGTCCTCGGGATCAACGCGATAGCCCGCATCGGTCTCGACGAGCGGAACGACGCCTTGGTACGTATTCGCGCACAGCCGCCGGTTCAGCCGGACCTCCGCCTCGCAGGCCTCCTTGCGCTTTTCCCGCGTCGAAAAGTCAAGAAAGCCGAAGTCGACCGGCTTCTTGAACTTGTAGACGAACGGCGGCACGAGCGCGACAACGGAGATGTGCGTCTGCTCGAGCTCCACGCGGTCCGGGTCATGGGGATAGATCTCCGGCTTCATGAGAAGGTCGCGGAGCGCGGCGACGGGGAGAGACGAAACGTCAGAGGGCATGGTAGGTGAAACGTCGGGACGGTTGAATTTCGTGTGTTCGTGCAATCCAATCAACGCTCGCAATGAAAGTCGTCATCACCTACGATCCGCCTCAGGGAGGCGAAGACTTTCACGAACAAACGCTGTACTATGTGCCTCGGGAGGTGGCCCGATCCATGATCGCAGATTTTGCATCGTTCCGGTCGGACAGCGACCATCGTCCATTCTGTGAAACCTACGAGTATGCGCTGACGAACGGCCGCGACG
>CAYFSC010000139.1:0-4914 GCA_964345695.1 uncultured Rhodothermales bacterium
GTGGTCTCGGCGTCAGGCTGCGTCAGGTGCCATGCGTCAACCTGGACGGTGTCGTCGACGGAGATGCGATGCTGCGAGAGGGTCACGCCGGGCACGTCGAATGTCGCCGGGGTGACGGACGGCTTCGGCAGAAATACGTCCGATTCGTCGATCTGAATGGTGGAGCAGCCCACCAGCAGAACAGCGACTGTGGCGATCAGGAGGAGGCGAATCATAGGGCACGTGCGGCGGAGTAGAGAGCGGTGGACACCGGTTGGACGCTCCCGCGCCGCCCTCGTTGGCGCTGCAGTGCAACGCCCCCGGAACGATTTCTCTACGGCCTCCCCCTCCGCTAGTACCACGGGTTCTCGTCGGGGGTCTCCCGCCCGTCGTGCACTGCGCTGTACCGGACGTAGTTCTCGGCGCCCTGCCGGATGGCAGCCACCTCCTCGTCGGTGAGCTCGCGGACGACCTCGGCAGGCTGTCCCAGCACCATCGAGCGCGGCGGCACCTCGGTGCGCTGCGTGACGAGCGCGCCCGCCCCGACGATGCTGTGGGTGCCGATCACGGCGTGGTCCATGACCGTCGCGCCCATGCCGATGAGCACCTCGTCGTCGATCGTGCAGCCGTGGATGATGGCGCCGTGGCCGATCGTCACGCGGTCGCCAATGTCGGTCGGGGCGGTGCCGTGCGTGACGTGCACGACGGTATGGTCCTGCACGTTTGTTGCCCGCCCGATGCGGATCCAGTTCACGTCGCCCCGCACCGTACAGTGGTGCCAGATGCTGGCCTCAGGCCCCAGCTCGACATCGCCGATCACGACCGCCGTGTCGGCGATGTAGTTGCTGTCGTCAAATTGCGGCGTCTTGCCGAGAAATGGTGTGATCATGGATGGAAGTGCGAAAGCCGCTACGTGGATGGGTAGCTGGGACTGGGATGAGTAGCTGGGACTGGGTTCCGGTTTATTGGACCCACACCGTTTTCGCGTTCACGAACTCGCGGATGCCGTGCTGCGACAGCTCGCGCCCGTAACCGCTGTCCTTGATGCCGCCGAACGGGAGACGCGGATCGCTCTTCGTCATCTTATTGACGAACGCGCAGCCGACTTCCAGGCGCTGCGCAATGTGCTCGCCCTTTTCTAGGTCTTCGGTGAAGACCGACCCGCCGAGCCCGAAGCGGGTGTCGTTCGCTAGCTCAACGGCGTGGTCGGTGTCGTCAGCCACGACGATCGAGGCCACGGGCCCGAAGATCTCTTCGTCGAACGCCACCGTGCCCGGCTCGACGTCCGAGAGCACTGTGGGTCGGTAGTAAAAGCCGTCTCGGTCCATGGTGTGGCCGCCCGTCAGGGCAACGGCGCCCTGGCCGATGGCGCGCTCCACCTGATCGTGGACCTCGTCGCGCAGGTCGGCACGGGCCATGGGACCAAGGTCGGTGTCTTCTTTCATCGGATTGCCGATGTCCATCTCCTCGACCTGCTCGACAAGCCGATCGGTGAAGTCGTCGAGCACCGGCCGCTCCACGATGAACCGTTTGGCGGCGATGCAGCTCTGCCCGTTGTTTTGCATGCGGGCCGTGCATCCGACCGAGGCGGCCTTCTCGAGATCGGCGTCGGCACAGACGATGAACGGATCGGAGCCGCCCAACTCCAGCACGGTGGGCTTGACACTGGCGGCCGCATGACGGGCGACCGCCTTGCCCGCGGCAACGCTCCCCGTCAGCGTCGCGGCCCGTACGCGGCGGTCGGCCAGGACGTCGGCCACGGTCTCCTCCTCCACCCGCAGCACCTGCACCTCGTGGTCCGCAAATCCAGCCTCGCGCGCAAGATCTTCGATGGCCGCGGCACAGCCCATCGTATTGGGGGCATGCTTCAGAAGGATGGTGTTTCCTGCCATCAGCGCGGGTGCCCCGAACCGAAAGACCTGCCAGAAGGGATAATTCCACGGCATGACGGCGAGCACCGGCCCCAGCGGTTCGTACGTCACGTAGCTGGACCGCGCCGCCGTGTCCACGTGCTCGTCGGCCAGAAAGTCGGCGCCGTTCTGGGCATAGTAGCGGCAGACCCAGGCACATTTCTCGGCCTCTGCCTGCGCCTGGATAATCGGCTTCCCCATCTCGCGCGTCATCCGGCGCCCCAGGTCGCGAGCGCGGTCTTCCAACGCATCCGCCAGGCCGTGCAGACGCTCGGCACGCTGGCCGAGCGACCGAGAGCGGTTCGTCGCAAAGGCCGAGGTGGCCCGGTCCAGTCGCACCTCGACCTCCTCCTCGGTGTGGAGCGGATAGCGGGCAATTTCCTCTTCCGTGGCGGGATTGGTGGACACAAAGGCCATGGCAGGTCCGGGTCGATCAGGGAAAAAAGACGTGCGTTTTCACGGGTCGGCCGCCCGGTGAGATCCTTATCCGTCGCCGCTGCGCAGAGCTGCCCCCAATCAGTGGCCGAGCACGACCAGCAGCTTTGTCCCGACGCCGTCGATGGTTCGGGCGGAGACCTGCTCGATGTGCCAGTCCCGTCGGAACCAGGTTTGCAGTGCGGGATGGTGGGCAAGCGGACCGTCATGTTCGCCGACCAGCACGAGCTTGCTGTCGGTTGACGAATTGGGAAGTGGATCGTCGGGGGAAACCGGTGGAGCCGTCGAAGAGGCGGAAGTCCGGGATGCGTCGGCAGGTGGGGGCATGGCAGGACCGGTCGGTTTGGAAGCGCTTCCGAAACGGCACACAGACGCGATGGTTGCGTGCGTGTTCTTTTCATCAGTGGACCATACAGAATAATGATTCTTTTACTATCAAGTGGGGGACTCGCAAATAACGTTACACTCTGAGCGGTCGCTCCGTCCCGGTCCGCCGGGCGGTCGCTCGGGGCTCCGCGCCCTCCCACTTTCCGGTTCTGGTTCTCTGCTCCCCGACATCCCCCCTCCCATGTCCGAAGAGTCCTTGATCGACCCCCCTTTTTCACCGTCGGATCTGGAGACCCTTACAGGACACTCCGTTGGAGATTTGTCGCTGTACCGCCGTGCCCTCACGCACCGGTCTGTCCTCCGGGGGCAGACGGACAGCCATCTTCGCTCCAACGAGCGGCTGGAGTTTCTGGGCGACGCGCTCCTGGGGTTCGTTGTGGGCGAAGTGCTGTACCGCACGTTCCCCGAAGAGAACGAGGGCTTTCTGACGCGCCTCCGTGCCAAGCTCGTGAGCAAGAAGGCCCTGGCCGGGTACGCCCGCCAGATGGACCTCGGGGCGTACCTTTTGATGACGGAGAATGCCGCCCGTGGACGCGGGCGCGACAACCCGAACATCCTCAGCGATGCATTCGAGGCCCTGCTCGGCGCCGTCTACCTGGATCAGGGCTTTGCTGCCGCGCAGGCCTTCGTACGGAAGCGGGCCTTGGATACGGTGGATTTTCAAGAATTGGCTGCCGCCGAAGAGAACTACAAGAGCGTCCTGCAGGAGATGCTGCAAAAGGACAGTCGGCCTCTGCCCACCTACACGGTAACGGACGTCGCCGGGCCCAGCCACGACCGCACTTACACGGTTGAGGTGCTCATCGATGGGCAATCGCACGGAGAGGGCGTGGCCGGCTCCAAACAGAACGCCGAACAGCGTGCGGCCCGCAAGGCGCTCCAGCGTCTTCGCACCCCCCGCGCCTGACCCGCGGCCTCTACGCCCGGCCGCCCGGCTCCGGCAGGTTGATTCGCGGTTCGTCGGGATGCGGACGGTAGAGCGTCGCCGTCCAGCCCATCGTCTGCACAACGCGGCAGTCTTCAATCCGATCGGCCACCTCGTGGGCCACATCCTCCGGCTGCCGCTCGGCGGTATCGTGAATGCGGATTTTGAGCAGCTCACGGGTGTTGAAGGCCTCCTCGATGGCACTGAGAACCCCCTCGGTCAGCCCTTCTTTGCCGACGCGAATGTGGGCATCGTCGCCGTGAGCGAGCGACCGAAGATGAGCACGCTGGCGGGAGGTAAGGCGGTCGGGATCAGGCATGGGCGTCAGGGAACGGACGAGCGTGGGAAGCGAAATCGGTCAGCAGGCGCCGGGCCGATCGACGTCATCCACCCGGCGAATGCGGTCGAGCCGTACGCGCGACCCATCGGAGAGATGCACGAATTCCTCGTCTCCCTCCGTAGCGATAGCGTCGATGCGGGCCTCGACAGTTTGGACCGGTGCAGAGCCGGGGTCAATGACCAGCGTGCAGGGCTGTCCGCGGAGCATCCGGAGACCCAGTTCGTCGTAGAAGCGACAGGCCACCGGTTCGTACTCGGACGAGCTTTCGTCGTCGGACATGGATGAAGAATCGGACTGCGATCAGACAGTGTGGGATGCAACCTGTACCGAAAAGGGGCCTGCGTTGTGCCCCGTGCCGGGCCCGAAACGACGCACGCCGCTGACCGTGCGCTCCGCACCCTGGGCTCGCAGCAATGCAGTCCGTCTTCCGCCCGTTCGTCGGCTCCCTCGCCATTTTCTCTACATTGACCTCGATCCCATGCCCACGCTCTACCGACGTCCCAACAGTGCGCCGGGCGACACGGTGCAGCGAGCCCTGGCCGACATGGTCATCGCTCACGACGTCATAATCGTCCGCTCCGAGGCTGACCTGCCCCGGGGCTGCTCCCAGGCCGACCTCCCCGCTCTGCGCGACGACGGAGATCTCCTCACGGATCCGGGGGCCCTCCGCGATCGCCTCGACACGCTCCGGTCGTTGATGGCCGAGTGGGACCGCTTCGGCTCCGACGCCTGCCACATCGAGGACGACGGTACGGTCTGCGGTGCCCACGGCGTGCACAACACCAACGGCCCAGGCATGACGAGTCGCAGCCTGCGTGAGCGATGACGCGATCGCGGGGGCTGCAGGGGTCTCCGGCTCTGCCGCGCTCCCCATCGCGCTTCACGGATCGTGCTTCGCGCTCGACTTATCTCATGATTTTCAGCATGTCCCGAAAACA
>CAYFSC010000139.1:5014-8152 GCA_964345695.1 uncultured Rhodothermales bacterium
CGGATCGTGCTTCGCGCTCGACTTATCTCATGATTTTCAGCATGTCCCGAAAACAAGGGCCGGGTCAGATCTCGTAATAGGTTTGCTTCGATGATATATTGGAGCCCGGTGCATCGGCCCGGACGTCTCCTTCCACACGGCTGCTGATTCTACGACTTACATGGCTATTGATCTTTCGCACACCGATTCCTTCGCCCGACGTCACATCGGCCCCACCGAAGCGGACGTTCGCGAGATGCTGGACGCGTTGGACGCCGACTCGGTCGACGCCCTTGTCGACGAGGCCATCCCGGACGCCATCCATACCGACCGGCCGCTGGCTCTTCCTCCGGCGCTTACCGAGCACGAACTGCTCGATCACGCCGAGCGTCTGGCCGACACGAACGACGTCTATCGCTCGTTCATCGGCATGGGGTACCATGAGACCATCACGCCGCCGGTCATTCAGCGCAACATTCTTGAGGATCCATCCTGGTACACGCAGTACACGCCGTACCAGGCCGAGATCGCGCAGGGCCGCCTCGAAGCGCTGCTCAACTTCCAGACGACCGTGATCGACCTCACGGGCCTGGAGATCGCCAACGCCTCGCTGCTCGACGAGGCCACCGCTGCCGCCGAGGCCATGATGATGCTGAACCGCGTCACGCGACGGCAGGACGCGCGCACGTTCTTTGTCGACGAGCGGTGCCATCCGCAGACAATCGAGGTCGTCAAAGGTCGGGCCGAGCCAATCGGTGTGGAGGTTGTGGTGGGCGACTTCCGTACCTTCGAGGTGCACGATGACCTGTTCGGCGCTCTTGTGCAGTACCCGACCACCGACGGTGCCATCGAAGACTATCGCGACTTCTGCGACCGCGTGCACGCCGTCGATGCCCACGTAACTGTGGCCGCCGACCTCCTGTCTCTTACGTTGCTGACCCCGCCTGGCGAGTTCGGTGCAGACGTGGCGGTCGGCTCCACGCAGCGCTTCGGCGTGCCGATGGGTTACGGCGGGCCGCATGCCGCGTACTTCGCCACGCTGGAAACGCACAAACGGCAGGTGCCCGGCCGCATGATCGGCGTTACCAAGGACGCCGACGGCAACATGGCGCTTCGCATGGCGCTGCAGACGCGGGAGCAACACATCCGCCGCGGACGGGCGACCTCCAACATCTGCACGGCTCAGGTCTTGCTCGCCGTGATGGCCGGCATGTACGCCGTGTACCACGGCCCCGACGGCCTGCAGCAGATTGCCACGCGGGTGCACGACCTCACCAAGACGCTAGCCGAGGGATTGCGCCGCACCGGACATTCCATCCGCTACGATGCGTTCTTCGACACGCTACGGGTGGACCTCAGCGGCCGGACGCAAGAGGCCGTTCGCGAGGCCGCCGAGGCCCACCGGGTCAACCTCCGCTATTACGACGACGGCTCGGTCGGGGTTGCCCTCGACGAGACCACCAGTGCCCAGGACCTGGATGCGCTCTTCACCATCTTCGGCGCGACCAACGGGCAGAAGCTCTACGCCGAGGAGGTCGCCGAGGACCTCGACAGCGGCTACGATGGTCCGCTGCAGCGAAGTTCGTCGTTCCTGGAGCACCCGGTGTTCCACAAGTATCACTCCGAGGGCGAGCTGACGCGCTACATCCACGAGCTGGCCGACAAGGATCTGTCGCTGACGCACAGCATGATCCCGCTCGGCTCGTGCACGATGAAGCTCAACCCCACAGCGGCCCTGATGCCGATTTCGCTCTCCGGCTTTGCCAAGCTGCACCCGTTCGCCCCACCCGAGCAGGCGCGCGGTTATCAAGAGGTCATCGAGGAGTTGTCGCACGACCTTGCCGAAATCACCGGGTTCGACGACGTATCGCTGCAGCCCAACTCCGGAGCCGCCGGCGAATACACAGGGCTGCTCGTCATCCGCGCGTATCACGCCTCGCGCGGCGAGGAGCACCGCGACGTGTGCCTCGTGCCTGAGTCGGCGCACGGCACCAATCCGGCAAGCGCCAACATGGCGGGCATGGAGGTCGTGACGATCGACTGCGCCGACAACGGCGACGTCGATCTCGACGACCTGACGGCCAAAGCCGAGCAGTACAGCGATCGCCTTGCTGCGCTGATGGTCACCTACCCCTCCACGCATGGCGTCTTCGAAGAGCACATCCGGTCGCTCTGTGATGTGGTGCACCAGCACGGTGGACAGGTCTACATGGACGGCGCCAATATGAACGCGCAGGTGGGCTTGTGCCGCCCCGGCGAGTACGGCATCGACGTGTGCCACCTCAACCTCCACAAGACGTTCAGCATTCCCCATGGCGGAGGCGGGCCGGGCGTCGGCCCCATTTGCACGGCGGACCACCTGTCGCCCTTCCTTCCCGGCCACCCGTTGCATGAGGTCGGCGGTGAACAGTCGATTCCGGCTGTGTCGGCGGCGCCGTACGGCAGCGCCCTCATCGTGCTGATCTCCTGGGCCTACATCAAGCTGCTGGGCCGCGAGGGCCTGACCCGCTCCACCAAGGCGGCCATCTTGAACGCCAACTACGTGGCGCAGCGGCTGTCGGACCACTACGACATCGTCTTCACCGGGCCGAACGGACGTGTCGCTCACGAATTCATTCTGGATCTCCGTGACTTCCGCCGCGAGATCGAGGTCAGTGAGCAGGATGTGGCAAAGCGCCTCATGGACTATGGATTTCATGCCCCGACCATGTCGTGGCCGGTCGTGGGCACGCTCATGGTGGAACCGACCGAGAGCGAGTCGAAGGCGGAGCTCGACCGCTTCTGCGACGCGATGATCGCCATTCGCTCGGAGATTCAGGCCGTGGAGGATGGCACTGTGGAGAAAGACGCGAGCGTGCTCAAGCAGGCGCCACACACCGGCACGATGGTGACGGCCGACGAGTGGAACCATCCTTACTCCCGGCAGACGGCCGCCTATCCGAGCGACTGGGCGCGTGAGCGCAAGTTCTGGCCGAGCGTCCGGCGCGTCAACGACGCCTATGGCGACCGGCACTTGTTCTGCTCCTGCCCGCCTACCGAGGCCTACGAGGCACGCGACGAGGAAGACCTCGAAACGGTCCTTGCTTCCTAAGAACCTGTTTTGGTTTTGAATCAGACGGCGAGAGCGAGCAACGATGCGGCGAAAATCGGACCTCGATC